>NZ_BAAASL010000008.1:0-335333 GCF_039532865.1 Streptomyces luteosporeus | reverse complement strand
CTTTCTTGTGGGGTGGTCGCTCCGCTTCGCTGCGCGGGGTGGGGGAGTGTGCGCTGCGCCGCTGCGCGGCTTGGGGGGCGGAGGGCCGGGCTGCGCCCTGGGGGCCCACCCGCTGCGCGGCTGGAAGGGCGAGCCCGGGATGGTGGGGGTGCGCGGAATCGTTTGCCTGGCGAAGTGAAGCCCGCCGCTGCGCGGCTTGAGGGGGTTGCCCCGTGGTGGCGGCGTTTCCCTTCCTCGTGGGCTGGCTGCTCCGCTTCGCTGCGCTGTCAGGATGCCCGTACTGGGGCCGGGTGCCGTCTTGGCAGCGGAAGCACTCGTTGAGGGTGCCCTCGCGGTGAGGGGTAACGCTGCCAAGCCGCGCAGCGGCGGGCTTCACTGCGATCCCGGAGTGTCTTGCTCCTTACGGGGCTTGCTCTTCAGCCGCGCAGCGGCGCAGCTTCGCTTCATCACCCACACCGGTGCCGGGCACCGATCCCTTTCCGGGTGCGCGCTTCCAGCCGCGCAGCGGGTGGGCCGCCGAGGGCGCAGCCCGGCCCTCCGCCCCCCAAGCCGCGAAGCGGCGCAGCGCACACTCCGCACCAGAGGCGGCTCGCCTATTTGAGGGTGCGGAGCAGTGCCCTCAGCTGCGTTGGGCTCAGGGTGAGCACGGTGCGGGGTGCGTCCCTTTCCCGTACGACGATGCCCTCGCCCTGCGCTGCTACTTCGATGCAGTTTTCGCCATTACCGCCCGAGAACGACGACTTCTGCCACCGCAACGTTGCGGTCACCGCAGCCCGCCCTGCTTGACCGCGCCCAGCAGGGCGCCGAGCGCCGCTCGGCTGGGGAGCAGGACGAGCTCGGGCTCGTCGCCCTCGCGTAACGCTATCGCCGCGCCCAGGTGTCTCACCTCGACGCAGCTGTTGTCCTGTCCTCCACCGGAGAAGGTCGACTTCTGCCATGCACCGGTTGTGTAGTGGTCCATGATGCTGCTTCTCACGTTTCCTGAATCATCTGCTGGATGTACTTCTTCGAGTCGTCGCCGCTCAGCGCCGTTTCCGCGAGGACGTGGAACAGCTTGGCGTACATGGACAGCAGCGCGTTGGCGCTGATGAGGCCCCCGCGGAAGGCGTTGTCGATCTGGACGGTGTCCAGCTCGGGGATGGGGCCAAGGGCGTACAACATCGATTGGGCCGTTCCGACGAGGTGCTCAATGCCGAACGGAACGACTCGCAGCGTCACGCTCGGCCATTCGGCGGCTTCCGCCAGGAACTTCAGCTGCGCCCGCTGGACTCCACGGCTTCCGTAGCACATGCGCAGGGCGGCCTCATGGACGATTGCCACGGTCTCGGGAGGCGTCTTGCGACTGTAGATGTCGCGGCGTTGCATCCGGTGCTCGACTCGCGCGTTCAGTTCTCTTTCCGGTAGAGGCGGAACGCCGCTGCCGAACAGTGCCCGTGCGTATTCCTCGATCTGGAAGATCCCGGGCACGTAATTCGTCTGGAACAAGTGCAGCCCGCGCGCGTGGTACTCCAGCTCCGACACGTCCAGGAATCCGGGCGTGAGGATGCCGCGGTATTTCTCCCACCATCCGCGCACGCGTTCGTCCGCCATCGTGCACAGTTCGTCGATCAGCCGGGCATTGTCCGCCTTGTAGTAGGTGGCGAGCCTGCGCACCCTCTCGGCGCTGACGCCCCAGCGGCCCGCCTCGATGTGGCTGATCTGCGCCGCACCGCCGCCGAGCAGCCCGCCCGCTTCGCGTGCGGACATGCCGGCCGCCTCGCGCAGCTTGCGCAACTCGGTGCCCAGGCGGGCCTGTCGGGCCGTCGGGTTGCTTCTCGGCGGCATGGATCGCCCCTCCGTTCGGTGCTTCCGAGTCTCCCGCGCCACCTTCCCACAGGTCTACCGTCCGTCACTGGATCGTGTCACAGCGTTGCAACGGCACAGTTTTGTGCCCTACCGTCCTGCCAACGCCGCGCATCAGGTCGGGAAGACCCGAAGTGCAGCTGTCCGCACGCCCATTGGGCGCACCGCGGATGGCCGGGCCACGGACGACTGGGGGCGCGCGGGAGTCATCGGCTGACCAGGGAGTCGCCCCATGGAATCCGTACTGCCCGAAAACTTCTACGAATTGGCCGCACCGGCCAGCCTCACCACCCCGCGTCTCGCGCGGCAGTTCGTCAGTGGAACGCTCGAAGCAACGGGCCACTCCGCACTGATCGACGACGCGTGCGTGTGCGTGTCCGACGCCGTCACCAACGTCGTGCAGCACGCACGCGTGCCGACCGTTGCCGTCGAGGTGACCGTGCACGGGCGGGACCGGGCCACCATCGCCGTTCGCGACGGGGACCCGGTCAGGCGGCCGTACCGGCGGGGGCCGGCGCGGCCGGACGACGAGCGGGGGCGGGGGCTCGCCCTCGTACGGGATCTGTCGCACGCCTCCGGCGTGAGCCTGATCTGGGACGGGCTCGACGTCGTCGGCAAGCGCGTGTGGTTCGAGCTGCGCGCCCCGTGATCAGCGAGTGCGGCCGCCGCCGCGCCACGTCGCGTACAGGCCCGAGAGGGCGATGGCGATCGCCGCGAGGGACTGCGGCGGCACGCCCACGCAGACGAGCGTGACGCCCGCCGTCAGGACGGCGAGGAAGGCGATGAGGTCGTGGAATCGCATAGGGCTCCGCTCCCGTGGTGAGTGGTGTACCACTGAGGCTCGATGGGAGCCGCACCGCTGCGGCAGGTGCAGCGGTGTTGCCAACGGGACGGCAGCGGGGGAGCGATGGGCGAGTTACAGGCATTCGACGACGAGCTCGGCCCGGAGGTCCGGGCCCTGGCGCAGGCGCTGCGGGACCTGTTCGCCGGGCTCGGTGTGTCCACGCGGCGGTATGCCGCGCGCCGCAGCTACGACTCGTCCACCGTCTCCCGCTACCTGAGCGGGCAACGGCTGCCGCGGTGGGAGTTCGTGCTCAACCTGCTGCATGACGTGGCGGAGAAACGCGGCACCGTGCCGACGCCGGAAACGATGGAAATGCTGCGAGGGCTGCACAACGCTGCCCTGGCGGCGGGCAAGAGCCCCGGCCACCGGGTGCAGCTGCTGCAGCAGCGGCTGGCCGCCGCTGATCAGGAGGCGTTGCGCGCCGCGCAGCGGGAGCGGTGGTTGGAGGACACGCTCCGGGACCGCGAGCACCGCATCCGGGATCTGCAGCTGCAGCTGCAGCTCGGGGCCGGTCCCCTCGACGGGGAAGCAGCGCGTCTTCGGGAGGAGATCCGGCAGCTGCAGGAGGAGCTGGCGGAGGCCAGGGAGCTGCACCGGCGTGCGGAGGAGCGGTGTGCGTGGTTGGAGGGGCAGCTGGTGGAGGCGGAAGGACGGTTGAAGGTCACGGATCCGGCGCCTGTCACGGCGGGCGATGCCGTGCTGCTGGCCGCGGACTCGTGGGCTCGGGGCGAGGCGCTCGCCGAGGCGTTGACGGTGCAGATCACAGGGGACGGCCGACCGCTGGGCAACGGGCTGCTCCTCGATCCCGGGACCGTGGTGACCACCGCTCGGGTGGCGCACTCCTTCGACGCCTCGGACGAGGTCGACGTCGGCTGGATGGACAAGCACGTCCGTGGCGTCCTGGTCGAGCGTCAGCCTCCGGAGCCTGAGGACCCGAAGGAGCTGTGGCCGTTCCCGAACCTGGCCGTGGTGCGTTTGCTCTCCCCGGTGGTGACCTACACGCCGTATCCGGGACTCGACCCGGG
The DNA here is from genome assembly GCF_039532865.1 of Streptomyces luteosporeus. Lineage (NCBI taxonomy): Bacteria > Bacillati > Actinomycetota > Actinomycetes > Kitasatosporales > Streptomycetaceae > Streptomyces > Streptomyces luteosporeus. The sequence goes on along the minus strand of NZ_BAAASL010000008.1, from coordinate 331,622 downwards.
GTGGGTTCCCGCCCCCGGCACCCAGCTGGTTGTCTGCGCGTACGGCTTCGGACTCGCGAAGGCGTGGGGTCCCTACTCCTGCCGGCTGGAGATCCGTGGGAGAACGGGCGGCTGGCTCCGTGCCCAGGGGGAGTTCGTGGGCGGGCTTGGCGGGGCTCCGGCGTTCCAGGCCGGTACGGGACTGTTCGCGGGGCTGGTGAGCGCCTGGTACGAGCAACGTTCGCTGGGCCTGCTCACTCCTGTCAGCGCCTTCCGCAGCCTGGCTGCCGTTGGCACCGGCACCGCGCAGTAACCGCCCCCCACCCCGCGGTTTCGATCCCACCCGAAGGGGTTTGCCGGCCACCGCACCGGCGCGCAGACTCGCCGTACCGGCACAGGGGGGCCGGGTGCCCGTGAGCAACGGGGGTGGGCACCCGGGCATGCCGAAAGGCCGCCGTTCCGAGCGGGGGGAACGGCGGCCCTTGCGTGCCGTGGAGGCGAAAGAGGCGCGGGTCAGAGGACGCGCACGGCGCCCGACGGCTGGGAGTAGCTGAGGTCGCGCTCGACGATGCCGGTGCTGGGGTTCTGGGCGCCGATGAACTTGCCGCCGCCGATGTAGACGGCGACGTGGTAGGCGCTGCCCGCGGGGCCCCAGTAGAGGATGTCGCCGGCCTGGAGGTTGCTCAGGGAGACCTGGGTGCCGGCCGTGGACTGGTCCTGGGAGACGCGCGGCAGGCTGACGCCGATCTGGTTGTAGGCGGCCATGACCAGGCCGGAGCAGTCGTACGAGGAGGGGCCGGTGGAGCCCATGACGTACGCCTTGCCCAGCTGGGCGCGCAGGAAGCTCAGGAGGGTGGCGGTGCTGCCGGTGGCGGTGGAGGTCGACTCGTCGGAGGCGGAGGTCGACTTGCCGCTGATGTCGGTGCGGTCGCCGCCGCGGGAGGCGCGCTCCTGGGCCTTGCGGGCCTCGGCCTCGGCGACCTTGCGCTCGGCCTCGGCCTTGCGCTCGGCTTCTTCCTTGGCCTTCTTGGCGCCGGCCTTGGCGGCCTCGACGGCCTCGTCCACCTGCGCACGGACCTGGTACTCGACGGCTGCCTGCTGCGTGGCGTCGGCGCTCTGCGCGATGGAGCCGGAGAGGGCGGCGTTGAGGGCGGGGATCTCGACCGTCTGCTCGGCCGGCTTCTCGGCCGTGTTCGAGGCGGCGGACGCGGTCCCGGCCACGGCCAGGGTGCCAAGGACGCCACCGGCCACACCCGTGCGCACGACCCAGGACTGGGTCGCGGGGCGACGGGGCTTCCGGTGGCTGGTTATGTGCGCGTTGGGGGACATGGGACAACGGACTACCAGCCCGCGCTGGTTGAGTTCAACATAAGTGACGTGCGCCACAATTGGCGTGGACGCGCCGAGTTTTCCGGGTTTCGGATCACGGGAGGGTCACGGCGCGGACTCGGCGGGAAGGGGCGAACAGCCGCCTCAGCATGGCATTTGCGCCATGATTGATCATCCGCCGGACGTCTTATCACTTTTACAGCGTGCACGTCGAGGCTACCCAGGAAATCCGGCCCCCGAACCTCCCGGCGCGTGGCGCAACTCACGCATCGCCCGGCTCGGCTCGGGACTGACGGCCCTGGTGACTCACGCGAAACCAGCGAAGCACGTCAAGCGCGCAAAACGGGCCGATTCGCCGGGTCGATTCACCGAGCAGGTATCCGCCCGTCCCGCCCGGCCCGACGGGCCGGCTCGTGAACGGGTGCGCTTGCCGGACCACCCGTCCCGTCCGTCACCCGCGGCCCACCGTCGCGCCACCCCCGGCGTGCGTGCTGACCGGCGTCGCCCCGGCGGGTTACCGCCATATATCAGTTGACGAATGATCTCGCCAATTTGCCTGGAACGGGTCGCACTTGATAATGCAACCCCGCTCCGACCAGCGGCGCAGCCGCGGAATGTCACCTCTGGTGATCGCTCAACCGCTTTGCGTATGAAGATCGCTGATCATCCGACTTGATGATCGTTCGCCAGGTGGTGGAGATCACAAACATGGGCGCGTACGCCGTGTCGCAGATCACAGAGCGACGGGCATAGGATGCAAGCGACCCGGGCTTGTGAACTGCCTCACATGCTGGTGATCTCCGCCAGGGGCCTCCGCCACCGGGTCCGGTCAGCCAGCAGTCAGCGTCGACAGACTGGAAGGAGCGAGGAGCGGTGAACGCCTACGCGCCCATCCTCGTACTGGGAGCCCTCGCCGCGGGCTTCGCGATCTTCTCCGTGGTCATGGCATCGATCATCGGGCCCAAGCGGTACAACCGCGCGAAGCTCGAGGCGTACGAGTGCGGCATCGAACCCACGCCGCACCCGGCCGGTGGCGGTCGCTTCCCGATCAAGTACTACCTGACGGCGATGCTCTTCATCGTCTTCGACATCGAGGTCGTCTTCCTCTACCCCTGGGCGGTCACCTTCGACTCGCTGGGGATGTTCGGGCTCGTGGAGATGCTCCTCTTCGTGCTGACCGTCTTCGTCGCCTACGCGTACGTGTGGCGGCGCGGCGGCCTGGAATGGGATTAGGGGGCAGGACGCATGGGGCTTGAAGAGAAGCTGCCCAGCGGCTTTCTGCTGACCACCGTCGAACAGGCCGCGGGATGGGTGCGCAAGGCGTCCGTCTTCCCCGCGACCTTCGGCCTGGCCTGCTGTGCCATCGAGATGATGACCACCGGCGCGGGGCGCTACGACATGGCCCGCTTCGGCATGGAGGTCTTCCGCGGCTCTCCCCGGCAGGCCGATCTGATGATCGTGGCGGGGCGGGTGAGCCAGAAGATGGCGCCGGTGCTGCGCCAGGTCTACGACCAGATGCCCAACCCCAAGTGGGTGATCTCCATGGGTGTCTGCGCGTCCACCGGCGGCATGTTCAACAACTACGCCATCGTGCAGGGCGTCGACCACATCGTGCCGGTCGACATCTACCTGCCCGGTTGTCCGCCGCGGCCCGAGATGCTCCTGGACGCGATCCTCAAGCTCCATCAAAAGATCCAGGGCGAGAAGCTCGGCCCGCACCGGGAGAAGGCGGAGCGCGAGGCGGAGGAGACCGCGCTCAAGGAGCTGCCGCTGATCGACATGAAGGGGCTGCTGCAATGAGCGAGGCGAACGGCAAGGGCCCCGGCGGCCCGCAGGAGCCCCCGGTCAGCGCCAACGGCGTCAACCCTGACAAGGACCTCGACGCGCAGAACCTGCCCGGCCAGCGGCTCGCCGGCGGCGAGGTCATCGGCGTGCGCCGGGGGATGTTCGGGGCCAACAACGGCGGCGACACCACCGGCTACGGCCGGCTGGTGCGGACCGTACGGCTGCCGGGCGCCACGAGCCGGCCGTACGGCGGCTGGTTCGACGAGGTCGCCGACGAACTGGAAGGCGCGCTGGAGGAGCAGGGGCTCGTCCCCGAGAACGCGATCGAGAAGACGGTCGTCGACCGCGGGGAGATCACCTTCCACATCGCCCGCGAGCACCTGCCCGTCGTGGCCCGCACCCTGCGCGACGACCCGGCCCTGCGCTTCGAGCTGTGCACCGGGGTCAGCGGGGTGCACCTGCCCGGGGACAAGGGGCGCGAGCTGCACGCGGTCTACCACCTGCGCTCGATCACCCACAATCGCCTGATCCGGCTGGAGGTCGGTGCCCCGGACGCCGATCCGCACGTGCCCTCGCTCGTCGAGGTCTACCCGACCAACGACTGGCACGAGCGCGAGACCTACGACTTCTTCGGCCTGGTCTTCGACGGCCACCCGGCGCTCACCCGGATCATGATGCCGGACGACTGGCAGGGCTTCCCGCAGCGCAAGGACTACCCCCTCGGCGGCATTCCCGTCGAGTACAAGGGCGCCCAGATCCCGGCTCCGGACCAGCGGAGGTCGTACAGCTGATGTCGACACCAACCAGCCCCCGCGAGACCACCGAGGGCGCCGTCTACACCGTCACCGGCGGCGACTGGGAGGAGGTCGCCGCTGCCGCGCGGCAGGCCGACGACGAGCGCATCGTCGTCAACATGGGCCCCCAGCACCCCTCCACCCACGGCGTGCTCCGGCTCATCCTGGAGATCGACGGCGAGACGGTGACCGAGGCCCGCTGCGGCATCGGCTACCTGCACACCGGCATCGAGAAGAACCTCGAATTCCGCACCTGGACGCAGGGCACCACCTTCGTCACGCGCATGGATTACCTGACGCCGTTCTTCAACGAGGCGGCGTACTGCCTGGGCGTGGAGAAGCTGCTGGGCATCGAGGAGCAGGTGCCCGACCGCGCCTCCGTCATCCGCGTCATGCTCATGGAGCTGAACCGAATCTCCTCACACCTGGTGGCCATCGCCACCGGCGGCATGGAGCTCGGCGCCACCACGATCATGATCTACGGCTTCCGCGACCGGGAGATGATCCTCGACATCTTCGAGCTGATCACCGGCCTGCGGATGAACCACGCCTACGTCCGCCCCGGCGGCCTGGCCCAGGACCTCCCGCCGGGCGCGGTGGACGTGGTGCGCGAATTCGTGAAGAAGATGCGCAAGAACCTGCCGGAGTACGACAAGCTCGCCACCGGCAACCCCATCTTCAAGGGCCGCATGCAGGGCATCGGCCACCTCGACCTGGCCGGCTGCATGGCGCTCGGCGTCACCGGCCCCATCCTGCGCTCCACCGGCCTGCCCCACGACCTGCGCAAGGCCCAGCCCTACTGCGGCTACGAGACCTACGACTTCGACGTCGCCACGGCCGACACCGCCGACGCCTACGGCCGCTTCCTCATCCGCATCGAGGAGATGCGCCAGTCGCTGCGCATCGTCGACCAGTGCCTGGACCGGCTCGCCCCGGGCCCGGTCATGGTCGCCGACAAGAAGATCGCCTGGCCCGCGCAGCTGGCCCTCGGCCCGGACGGGCTCGGCAACTCCCTCGACCACATCAAGAAGATCATGGGCACCTCGATGGAAGCCCTGATCCACCACTTCAAGCTGGTGACGGAGGGCTTCCGGGTGTCCCCGGGGCAGGCGTACACGGCCGTGGAGTCCCCCAAGGGCGAGCTCGGCGTGCACGTCGTCAGCGACGGCGGAACCCGCCCGTACCGGGTCCACTTCCGCGACCCGTCCTTCACCAACCTCCAGGCCGTGGCGGCGATGTGCGAGGGCGGCATGGTCGCCGACGTGATCGTGGCCGTCGCGTCCATCGACCCCGTGATGGGAGGCGTTGACCGGTGACTGAGGTACAGCTGGGGATGCCCCAGCTACCGGCGCCCGACTACCCCCAGGAGGTCAGGGAGCGGCTGGAGGCGGACGCCGGGGACATCATCGCCCGCTACCCCGACAGCCGCAGCGCCCTGCTGCCGCTGCTGCACCTGGTGCAGGCCGAGGAGGGGTACGTCACCCGCACCGGCATCCGCTTCTGCGCCGAGCAGCTGGGGCTGACCACGGCCGAGGTGACCGCGGTGTCGACCTTCTACACCATGTACCGCCGCAAGCAGGGCGGCGACTACCAGGTCGGCGTGTGCACCAACACCCTGTGCGCGGTGCTCGGCGGCGACGCCATCTTCGAGACCCTCCAGCGCCACCTCGGCGTCGGGAACGGCGGCACGACCGAGGACGGCAAGGTCACCCTCGAACACATCGAGTGCAACGCCGCCTGCGACTACGCGCCCGTGGTGATGGTCAACTGGGAGTTCTTCGACGACCAGACGCCCGAGAGCGCCATCCGCCTCGTCGACGACCTGCGCGCCGGCCGGCCCGTCGAACCCACCCGCGGCGCGCCCCTGTGCACGTACCGGGAGACCGCCCGCATCCTCGCCGGCTTCCCCGACCCGCGGCCCGGCGCCGTCGAGGCGGGCGGCAGCGCCGGACACGCCACGCTGGCCGGGCTGCGGCTGGCCCGGGGCGAGGCCGCGGCCCCGGCCCGCGTCGGGCCGCCGCGCGGCGAGCCGCCGCAGGGCGAGCGTCCGCCGGAGCACCCCAGCTCCCACGACGCACCGCAGCCCACATCCGCATCGGACCCGGACCACCCCCACGGCCCGGTCACCGAGGAGGGGGAGGGATGACCGTGGCACCCGAGATCTTCGAGACCAGCCCCGAGAAGCTGCTCGCGCCCGTGCTCAGCGCCTTCTGGGACGAGCCGCGCTCGTGGACGCTGGAGACCTACCTGCGGCACGACGGCTACGCGGGGCTGCGCAAGGCCCTGGAGATGACCCCCGACGAGGTCATCGGCTACGTCAAGGACTCCGGCCTGCGCGGGCGCGGCGGCGCCGGCTTCCCCACCGGGATGAAGTGGCAGTTCATCCCGCAGGGCGACGGCAAGCCGCACTACCTCGTCGTCAACGCCGACGAGTCCGAGCCGGGCACCTGCAAGGACATCCCGCTGCTCTTCGCCAATCCGCACGTGCTCATCGAGGGCATGCTGATCGCCTGCTACGCGATCCGCTCCAGCCGCGCGTTCATCTACCTGCGCGGCGAGACCGTGCCCGTGCTGCGGCGCCTGCACGAGGCCGTCCGCGAGGCGTACGCGGCCGGCTACCTGGGCAAGGACGCCCTCGGCAAGGGGCTCGACCTCGACATCACCGTGCACGCGGGCGCGGGCGCCTACATCTGCGGCGAGGAGACGGCCCTGCTCGACTCCCTCGAAGGCCGCCGCGGCCAGCCCCGGCTGCGCCCGCCCTTCCCGGCCGTCGCCGGCCTGTACGCCTGCCCGACGGTGGTCAACAACGTCGAGTCCATCGCCTCGGTCCCGGCGATCCTGGCCCGGGGCAAGGAGTGGTTCCGTTCGATGGGCAGCGAGAAGTCCCCCGGCTTCACGCTGTACTCGCTCAGCGGCCACGTCGCGAGCCCGGGGCAGTACGAGGCGCCGCTGGGCATCACCCTGCGCCAGCTGCTCGGCATGAGCGGCGGCATGCGCCCCGGCCACCGGCTGAAGTTCTGGACGCCGGGCGGCTCCTCGACCCCGATCCTCACCGACGAGCACCTCGACGTGCCGCTGGACTACGAGGGCGTCGGCGCCGCCGGCTCGATGCTGGGCACCAAGGCGCTGCAGTGCTTCGACGAGACCACGTGCGTGGTGCGCGCGGTCACCCGCTGGACGGAGTTCTACGCGCACGAGTCGTGCGGCAAGTGCACGCCCTGCCGCGAAGGCACCTACTGGCTGGTGCAGTTGCTGCGCGACATCGAGGCCGGCAAGGGCCGCATGAGCGACCTCGACAAGCTCGCCGACATCGCCGACAACATCAACGGCAAGTCGTTCTGCGCCCTCGGCGACGGCGCGGCGAGCCCCATCTTCTCCTCGCTCAAGTACTTCCGCGGCGAGTACGAGCAGCACATCAAGGGGCGCGGCTGCCCCTTCGACCCGGCCAAGTCCACGGTCTGGGCCGACGAGGGCGTCGGCAACCAGCACGCTCACCTGGGGGTGAACGCATGACAGTCACCACGCCCGCCCCCTCCGGGTCCGGGCCCGCGGCCGTGCCACCTGAGGACCTGGTGTCCGTCACCATCGACGGCATCGAGCTCTCCGTGCCCAAGGGCACGCTGGTCATCCGCGCCGCGGAGATGCTGGGCATCGAGATCCCGCGGTTCTGCGACCACCCGCTGCTGGACCCGGTCGGCGCCTGCCGGCAGTGCATGGTCGAGGTCGAAGGCCAGCGCAAGCCCATGGCCTCGTGCACCATCACCTGCACCGACGGCATGGTCGTCCACACCCAGCTCACCTCGCCCGCCGCCGAGAAGGCGCAGCGCGGCGTGATGGAGCTGCTGCTGATCAACCACCCGCTGGACTGCCCGGTCTGCGACAAGGGCGGCGAGTGCCCGCTGCAGAACCAGGCCATGAGCACCGGCCGCGCCGACTCCCGCTTCGAGGGCAGGAAGCGCACGTACGCCAAGCCGCTGCCGATCTCGCCGCAGATCCTGCTGGACCGCGAGCGCTGCGTGCTGTGCGCGCGCTGCACCCGCTTCTCCGAGCAGATCGCCGGCGACCCGATGATCGAGCTGCTGGAGCGGGGCGCGCTGGAGCAGGTCGGCACCGGCGAGGGCGACCCCTTCCAGTCGTACTTCTCCGGCAACACCATCCAGATCTGCCCGGTGGGCGCGCTGACGTCGGCGGCGTACCGCTTCCGCGCCCGTCCCTTCGACCTGGTCTCCTCGCCGTCGGTGTGCGAGCACTGCGCGGGCGGCTGCGCCCTGCGCACCGACCACCGGCGCGGCAAGGTGATGCGCCGGCTCGCCGCCGAGGACCCCGAGGTCAACGAGGAGTGGGTGTGCGACAAGGGGCGCTTCGCGTTCCGCTACGCGCAGCGGCCGGAGCGCTTCACCACGCCGCTGGTGCGCGGCAAGAGCGGCGTGCTGGAGCCGGCGAGCTGGCCGGAGGCGCTTCAGGCGGCCGCCCGCGGGCTGGCCGCGGCGCGCGGCCGGGCCGGTGTCCTCACGGGCGGCCGGCTGACGGTCGAGGACGCGTACGCGTACGCCAAGTTCGCCCGGGTGGTGCTGCAGACGCACGACGTGGACTTCCGGGCCCGCGTGCACAGCGGTGAGGAGGCCGACTTCCTGGCCGCCCACGTCGCCGGCCGCGGCAAGGACCTTGATGGCGGCGGCGTGACGTACGCCGCGCTGGAAGGGGCCCCCGCCGTGCTGCTGGTGGGCCTGGAGGCCGAGGAGGAGGCGCCGGGCGTCTTCCTGCGGCTGCGCAAGGCCTGGCGCGGGCACGGGCAGCGGCTGTTCTCGCTGGCCACGCACGCGACACCGGGACTGACCAAGGCCGGCGGCACGCTGCTGCCGGCGGCCCCCGGCACCGAGCCGGAATGGCTGCGGGCGCTGGCCGCCGGCTCGGGCCTGGACGCGGCCGGGCAGGCCGCGGCCGACGCGCTGCGCGCACCGGGCGCGGTGCTCGCCGTCGGCGAGCGGCTCGCGGGCGTCGCGGGCGGGCCCACGGCGGCCGTGGAGCTGGCCGCGGCGACGGGCGCCCGCCTGGTGTGGCTGCCGCGCCGGGCCGGCGAGCGGGGCGCGCTGGAGGCGGGCGCGCTGCCCGGGCTGCTGCCCGGTGGCCGGCCGGCCACCGACCCGCGGGCACGCGAGGAGACGGCGGCCGTGTGGGGCGTGCCGGAGCTGCCGCGCAGCCCCGGCCGCGACACCGGGCAGATCCTGCAGGCCGCCGCCCGCGGCGAGCTGGGCGCCCTGCTGGTGGGCGGCGTCGAGGTCGTGGACCTGCCGGATCCGGCAAGGGCCCGGGAGGCGCTGGAGGCGGTGGGCTTCCTGGTCAGCCTGGAGATGCGGCCCAGCGAGGTGTCGGACCGGGCGGACGTGGTGCTGCCGGTGGCCGCGGTCGCCGAGAAGGCGGGGACGTTCCTGAACTGGGAGGGCCGCGCCCGGCCGTTCGAGGTGGCGCTCAAACCCGACCAGCTCACCGGCCGGCAGCTGCTGCCCGACCACCGGGTGCTGCACATGCTGGCCGACGCCATGGACGTCCCGCTCGGCCTGCCGGGCCTGCGCGAGGCCCGCGCGGAGCTCACGCGGCTGGGCCCGTGGGACGGCGAGCGGGCGGCCGGCCCGGCCGAGCCCGCCCGGCCGCCGGCCCGGCCCGGCCCGGGCGAGGCGGTCCTGGCCGGGCACCGGCTGCTGCTGGACCGCGGCCGGCTGCAGGACGGGGACGACGCGCTGGCCGCCACCCGCAAGCCCGCCGTGGCCCGCCTGTCGGCCGCGACGGCCGCCGAGGCGGGCGTGCGCGACGGCGCGCAGCTGGCCGTCACCGGCCCGGCCGGCACGCTGCGGCTGCCGGTGCAGGTCACGCCCATGCCGGACCGCGTGGTGTGGCTGCCGCTGAACTCCGCCGGCACCTCCGTCGCCTCCGCGACGGGTGCGGTGCCGGGCGACGTGGTGCGCATCGGGGCGTACGTCCCCGAGGCCGCCGACGACGAGGGACGGGAGGTACGGCCGTGATCCCGCAGACGTCCGCGGTCACCCTGGCCGCCGAGGACCTGTCGGTGTTCGGCACCGACCCGTGGTGGCTGATCGTCCTCAAGGCGGTCTTCTGCTTCGCGTTCCTGATGCTGACCGTGCTGTTCTCCATCGTCTGGGAGCGCAAGGTCGTCGCCTGGATGCAGCTGCGCATCGGCCCCAACCGGCACGGCCCCTGGGGCCTGCTGCAGTCGCTGGCCGACGGCATCAAGCTGATGCTCAAGGAGGACGTGGTCGTCCGCCGCGCCGACAAGGTCGTCTACGTCCTGGCGCCGGTCGTGGCCGCGATCCCGGCGTTCATGGCGATCGCGGTGATCCCCTTCGGCCCATCCGGGGGCGAGGTCTCGGTCTTCGGCCACCGCACCGCGATGCAACTGACCGACCTGCCGATCGCCGTGCTCTACATCCTCGCGGTGGCCTCGGTGGGCATCTACGGCATCGTGCTGGCCGGTTGGTCGTCCGGCTCGACGTACCCGCTGCTGGGGGGCCTGCGCTCGTGCGCGCAGATGATCTCGTACGAGATCGCGATGGGCGCCGCCTTCGCCTCCGTCTTCCTCTACTCCGGCTCGATGTCGACCTCGGCCATCGTCGAGGCGCAGCACGACCGGTGGTACGTGCTGCTGCTGCCGGTGTCCTTCCTCGTCTACATCGCGACGATGGTGGGGGAGACCAACCGGGCGCCGTTCGACATGCCGGAGTCCGAGGGCGACCTGGTCGGCGGCTTCAACACCGAGTACTCCTCCATCAAGTTCGCGATGTTCATGCTCGCCGAGTACGTGAACATGGTGACGGTCTCGGCGGTGGCCACCACGCTCTTCCTGGGCGGCTGGCGCGCGCCGTACCCGGTCTCCGCCTTCTGGGAGGGCGCCAACCACGGCTGGTGGCCGCTGCTGTGGTTCGTGGTCAAGGTGCAGCTGCTGCTGTTCTTCTTCATCTGGCTGCGCGGCACGCTGCCGCGCGTGCGCTACGACCAGCTGATGAAGCTGGGCTGGAAGGTGCTCATCCCCGTCTCGGTGACCTGGCTGATGCTGGTCGCGACCGTACGGGCGCTGCGCAACGAGAACTACGACTTCCAGGACATCGTGCTGTACGTCGGCGGGGCGGTGCTGGCGATCCTGCTGCTGTCGGTGCTCGTCGACCTCTTCCACGGCGCCGGCAAGGGCAAGGACGGCGAGGGGGCCGCCGAGGGGGCCGCGGGCCCGCCGCCGGCGTTCGACCCCATGGCCGGCGGCTTCCCCGTGCCGCCGCTGCCCGGCCAGAGCCTGCCGCCCGTGCCCCGGCGCCGGCCGCGCGGGCAGGGCGAGCTCATTGTCAGTGGCGGGGTGGACACTGTGCGTGACGAAAAGGAGGCCCGCGGTGACTGACAAGCCGTCCCGGGAGGATCCCCGGCCCGAGCGTCTCAATCCGGTGGCCGGCTTCGGCGTGACCTTCAAGGCCATGTTCAAGAAGCGGCTGACCGAGCAGTACCCGGAGTACAAGAAGCCCACCGCGCCGCGCTTCCACGGCCGCCACCAGCTCAACCGTCACCCCGACGGCCTGGAGAAGTGCATCGGCTGCGAGCTGTGCGCCTGGGCCTGCCCGGCGGACGCCATCTACGTCGAGGGCGCGGACAACACCGACGAGGAGCGCTACTCGCCGGGCGAGCGCTACGGCCGCGTCTACCAGATCAACTACCTGCGCTGCATCCTGTGCGGCCTGTGCATCGAGGCGTGCCCGACCCGGGCCCTGACGATGACCAACGAGTACGAACTGGCCGATGCCAGCCGCGAGTCGCTGATCTACACCAAGGAGCAGCTGCTGGCCGGGCTGGAGGAGGGCATGGTCGACACGCCGCACGCGATCTTCCCCGGGATGACCGAGGAGGACTACTACCGCGGCCTGGTGACCGAGGCGGCGCCGGGCACGGAGCGCCAAGTGGCCCGCTCCAAGGGCGAGAAGCCCGCCGACGAGGCGTCTTCCAAGGAGGTGGAGGCATGAGCCTCGCCGCTTCCGCCTCGGTGACCTCCACCGGCGAGGAGGTGCAGTTCTGGCTGCTGGGCGTGGTCGCCGTGGCCGGCGCGCTGGGCACGGTGCTGATGAAGAAGGCCGTGCACAGCGCCCTCTCGCTGGCCGGCACCATGATCGTCCTGGCGGTCTTCTACCTCGCCAACGGCGCCTACTTCCTGGGCGTCGTGCAGGTCGTCGTCTACACCGGCGCGATCATGATGCTGTTCCTGTTCGTGGTGATGCTGGTGGGCGTCACCGCCGCCGACTCGCTCAAGGAGACCATCCGCGGCCAGCGCCTGCTGGCCGGGCTGTGCGTGCTGGGCTTCGGCATCCTGCTGATGGCCGGCATCGCCAACGCCTCCCTGCGCGACTTCGACGGCCTGGGCCGGGCCAACGCCGGCGGCAACGTCCAGGGGCTGGCCGCCCTGCTGTTCACCAAGTACGTCTTCGCCTTCGAGATCACCGGCGCCCTGCTGATCACGGCCGCCGTCGGCGCGATGGTGCTCACCCACCGCGAGCGCACCCAGCGGGCCGCCACCCAGCGGGAGCTCGCCGAGCAGCGGGTGCGGCAGGGCAAGCACCTGCCGCCGCTGCCCGCGCCGGGCGTCTACGCCCGGCACAACGCCGTCGACGTCCCCGCCCTGCTGCCCGACGGCAGCCCGTCCGACCTGTCGGTCAACGCCACCCTGCGAGCGCGCGGCCAGATCCGGGACGTCTCGCAGGAGGCGCTCGCCGACCTCGCCGCAGTGGAACAGCGCTCGGCGGAGTGGCTGGAGCAGCGCAAGGGGCGCAAGGGGCGCACACAGGAGGGTGCCCAGTGAACCCCGTCAACTACCTCTATCTGGCGGCCCTCTTGTTCAGCATCGGTGCCGCCGGTGTGCTCATCCGGCGGAATGCGATCGTCGTCTTCATGTGCGTCGAGCTGATGCTCAACGCCTGCAACCTGGCGTTCGTCACCTTCTCCCGGATGCACGGCAACCTCGACGGCCAGATCATCGCCTTCTTCACGATGGTCGTGGCCGCCGCCGAAGTCGTGGTGGGCCTCGCGATCATCGTGATGATCTTCCGCTCCCGCCACTCCGCCTCGGTCGACGACGCCAGTCTGCTGAAGCTGTAAGGGGACACTGACGGTGGAGAATCTCATCGGCCTGCTCGTCCTGGTGCCCCTGCTGGGCGCCGCCGTGCTCCTGTGCGGCGGACGCCGGCTGGATCGCACCGGACACTGGATCGGCACGCTGGTCGCCGCCCTGTCGTTCGTCATCGGCGCGGTGCTCTTCGCCGGCATGCTCGGCCGCGCCGGCGACGACCGCGAGATGGGCGCGACGGTCTTCAGCTGGGTGCCCGTCGGCGGCTTCCGCGCCGACGTCGGCTTCCAGCTCGACCAGCTGTCCATGACCTTCGTCCTGCTGATCACCGGCGTGGGCTCGCTGATCCATCTGTACTCGGTCGGCTACATGGCCCACGACGAGCGGCGACGGCGCTTCTTCGGCTACCTCAACCTCTTCCTCGCCGCGATGCTGCTGCTGGTCCTCGCGGACAACTACCTGCTGCTGTACGTCGGGTGGGAGGGCGTCGGCCTCGCCTCCTACCTGCTGATCGGCTTCTGGCAGCACAAGCCGAGCGCGGCCACCGCCGCCAAGAAGGCCTTCCTGGTCAACCGCGTCGGCGACGTCGGGCTGTCCATCGCCGTCATGCTGATGTTCACCACCTTCGGCACCTTCGCCTTCGGCCCGGTGCTGGAGAACGCCGACAAGGCCGGCGAGGGCAGGCTCACCGCCATCGGGCTGGTGCTGCTGCTGGCCGCCTGCGGCAAGTCGGCCCAGGTGCCGCTGCAGAGCTGGCTCGGCGACGCCATGGAGGGCCCGACCCCGGTCTCCGCCCTCATCCACGCGGCCACCATGGTGACCGCCGGCGTCTACCTGATCACCCGCTCCGGCGCGATCTTCGACGCCGCCCCCGACGCGCAGACGGCCGTGGTGACGGTCGGCGCGGTCACGCTGCTCTTCGGTGCGATCGTCGGGTGCGCGAAGGACGACATCAAAAAGGCCCTCGCCGGCTCGACCATGTCGCAGATCGGCTACATGATCCTCGCGGCCGGGCTCGGCCCCGTCGGCTACCCGTTCGCCATCATGCACCTGGTCACCCACGGCTTCTTCAAGGCCGGGCTCTTCCTCGGCGCCGGCTCGGTGATGCACGCCATGAACGACGAGGTCGACATGCGCCGCTACGGCGGCCTGCGGTCGTACATGCCCATCACCTTCGTCACCTTCGGCCTCGGCTACCTCGCCATCATCGGCTTCCCGGGCCTGTCGGGCTTCTTCTCCAAGGACAAGATCATCGAGGCGGCCTTCGCCCGCGGCGGCACCGAGGGCTGGATCCTGGGCGGCGCCGCGCTGCTGGGCGCGGCCATCACCGCGTACTACATGACGCGCGTGATGATCCTGACCTTCTTCGGCGAGAAGCGCTGGCGCCCCGCACCCTCGCCCGAGGAGCCCAGCGCCGAGCCGGCCGCCGAGACGCGCGGCCGCGGCGAGCTGCCCCACCCGCACGAGTCGCCCAAGGTCATGACGATCCCGATGATCGTGCTGGCCGTCGGCTCGGTGCTCGCGGGCGGGCTGTTCAGCATCAACGACGCCTTCCTGAAGTGGCTGCAGCCCGTCACCGGCCACGAGGAGGGCCACTCGCCGGTCACCGCCGTGCAGGTCACCGCGGCCACCCTGGTGGTGCTGTTCATCGGCGTCGCGCTCGCCTGGGCCCAGTACGGACGCGGCCCGGTGCCCGTCACCGCACCGCGCGGCAGCCTGCCGGTGCGCATCGCCCGCCGCGACCTGCTCCAGGACGACTTCAACCACGTCGTGCTCGTCCGCGGCGGGCAGCACCTCACCCGCAGCCTGGTGTACGTCGACCACAGCCTGGTCGACGGCGTCGTCAACGGCACCGCCGCCGCCGTCGGCGGGCTCTCCGGCCGGATGCGCAGGCTGCAGAACGGCTTCGCGCGGTCGTACGCGGTCTCGATGTTCGGCGGTGCGGCGGTGCTCATCGCCGCGACCCTGCTGATGAGGGCGGTCTAGAGATGTCATTTCCCCTGCTCACGGCCACCGCCGTGGTGCCCGCGCTCGGCGCGGTGGCCACCGCCGCCGTGCCGGCCGCACGGCGCACGGCCGCCAAATGGCTCGCGCTCGGCGCCTCCCTCGCCACGCTGGCGCTGGCCGCGGCGGCGCTCGTGCGCTTCGACCCCGGGGCCAAGGGCCCCTTCCAGCTCACCGAGTCCCACGCCTGGATCAAGGACTTCGGGGTCCGCTACGACCTGGGCGTCGACGGGATCTCGGTGCTGCTCATCGCCCTGACCGCGGTCCTGGTGCCGTTCGTGATCCTCGCCGGCTGGCACGACGCCGATCCTCTGGAGACGAAGTCGACGCGCTGGCGGCCCACCCAGGGCTTCTTCGCTCTGATCCTCATGGTCGAGGCCATGGTGGTCATCGCCTTCGAGGCCACCGACGTCTTCCTCTTCTACATCTTCTTCGAAGCCATGCTCGTGCCGATGTACTTCCTCATCGGCGGCTTCGGCGACCGCGCCGGCGAGCGCACCGAGGACGAGAGCGCCGCCCAGCGCTCCTACGCGGCCGTGAAGTTCCTGCTCTACAACCTCGTCGGCGGCCTGATCATGCTGGCCGCCGTCATCGGCCTGTACGCCGTCACCGCCCACCAGCTCGGCACCGGCACCTTCTCCCTGACGGAGATCGTCCAGGCCCGCGCCGACGGCCGGCTGGAGCTCGCCACCACCACCGAACGCGCCCTGTTCCTCGGCTTCTTCTTCGCCTTCGCCGTCAAGGCGCCGCTGTGGCCCCTGCACACCTGGCTGCCCAACGCCATGAGCGAGGCCACCGCCCCCGTCGCCGTGCTGATCACCGCGGTCGTCGACAAGGTCGGCACCTTCGCGATGCTGCGCTTCTGCCTCCAGCTCTTCCCCGAGGCCTCGAAGTGGGCGACGCCCGTCATCCTCGTCCTGTCGCTGATCAGCATCCTCTACGGGGCCCTGCTGGCCGTCGGGCAGCGCGACATCAAGCGCCTGATCGCCTACGCGTCGATCTCCCACTTCGGCTTCATCATCCTCGGCGTCTTCGCGATGACCAGCCAGGGCCAGAGCGGCGCGACCCTCTACATGGTCAACCACGGCCTGTCCACGGCCGCGTTGATGCTCGTCGCCGGCTTCCTCATCTCCCGCCGCGGCTCGCGCCTCATCGCCGACTACGGCGGCGTGCAGAAGGTCGCCCCGCTCCTCGCCGGCACCTTCCTCGTGGGCGGCCTGGCCACCCTGTCACTGCCCGGGCTCGCGCCGTTCGTCTCCGAATTCCTCGTCCTGGTCGGCACGTTCAGCCGCTACCCGGCCGTCGGAATCGTCGCCAGCGCGGGCATCGTGCTCGCCGCGCTGTACGTCCTCGTGCTCTACCAGCGCACGATGACCGGGCCCGTGGCCGAACCCGTACGGAAGATGCCCGACCTGCGGGCGCGCGAACTGGCCGTGGTCGCCCCGCTGATCGCGCTCCTGCTCTTCCTCGGCGTCTACCCCAAGCCCCTGACCCGGATCCTCGACCCCGCCGTCGACCACACGCTCTCGCAGGTGCACAAGAGCGACCCGGCACCCGCCATCCGCGTGAATACCAGCAGTGCGAACGATGTGGAGGCCGCGAAGTGAGCCACGCAGCATCCCTGGAGACTGTCCACAGCCTGTGGACAGTCGCGGCGGCCGAGCCGCCGCGGAAGATCCCCGCGCCGCACATCGAGTACGCGCAGCTCTCGCCCACCCTCATCGTGCTCGGCGCCGCCCTCGTCGGCGTCCTGCTGGAGGCGTTCGTGCCGCGCCGCGCCCGCCACCACGCCCAGGCCGGGCTCGCCGTGGTCGGCCTGGCCGCGGCCTTCGCCGCCGTCATCGCCCTCGCCGCCGGCGGCCACGGCACCGACAAGGCCGCCACCGCCGCCATGGGCGCCCTCGCCGTCGACGGCCCCGCGCTCTTCCTGCAGGGCACGATCCTGCTCGTCGCCCTCGTCGCCGTGCTCACCTTCGCCGAGCGCCGCCTCGACCCCGCCGCCCACGGCCGGCCCGTCGACTCCTTCGTCCCCCAGGCCGCCGCCGTCCCCGGAGGCGCCGCCGAGCGCGAGGCCGTGGCCGCCGGCCTGACCACCACCGAGGTCTTCCCCGTCCTGCTCTTCGCCGTCGGCGGCATGCTCGTCTTCCCCGCGGCGAACGACCTGCTGACCCTGTTCGTCGCCCTCGAAGTCTTCTCGCTCCCGCTGTACGTGCTGTGCGCCCTCGCCCGCCGCCAGCGGCTGCTGTCACAGGAAGCCGCCATCAAGTACTTCCTGCTGGGCGCCTTCTCCTCGGCATTCCTGCTCTTCGGCATCGCCCTGCTCTACGGCTACGCCGGCACCGTCACCTACGCCGGCATCGCCGACGTCGTCAGCGGAACCGTCCAGAGCGTCGACCCGGCGCTCGCCTCCTCCACCGGCAACGACGCGCTGCTGCTCATCGGCAGTGCGATGGTGCTGATGGGGCTGCTGTTCAAGGTCGGCGCCGTGCCGTTCCACATGTGGACGCCGGACGTCTACCAGGGCGCACCGACACCCGTCACCGGCTTCATGGCCGCCGCCACGAAGGTCGCCGCCTTCGGGGCGCTCCTGCGCGTGCTGTACGTCGTCCTGCCGGGCATGCGGTGGGACTGGCGGCCCGTGATGTGGGGCGTCGCCATCGTCACCATGCTCGTCGGCGCGATCGTGGCCGTCACCCAGACGGACGTCAAGCGGCTGCTGGCCTACTCCTCCATCGCCCACGCCGGCTTCATCCTCGCCGGCGCCATCGCCGCGACGGCGGACGGCGTCTCCTCGGTGCTCTTCTACCTGGCCGCCTATTCGTTCGTCACGCTCGGCGCGTTCGCGGTCGTCACGCTCGTACGGGACGCGGGCGGGGAGGCCACGCACCTGTCCAAGTGGGCCGGCCTCGGACGCCGTTCGCCGCTGGTCGCGGCGGTCTTCGCGGTCTTCCTGCTCGCCTTCGCCGGCATCCCGCTGACGAGCGGCTTCGCGGGGAAGTTCGCGGTGTTCAAGGCGGCGGCCCAGGGTGGGGCGGTGCCGCTGGTCATCGTCGGCGTGCTGTCGTCGGCGATCGCGGCGTTCTTCTACATCAGGGTCATCGTGCTGATGTTCTTCAGCGAACCGCGGGCGGAGGGGCCGACGGTGGCGGTGCCGAGCGTCCTGACGTCGTCGGCGATCGCGATCGGGGTGGTGGTGACGTTGCTGCTCGGGGTTGCGCCGCAGTACTTCCTGGATTTGGCGGGCCAGGCGGGCACGTTCGTGCGGTAACGCCTGCGGCGAGCTGTTCCCCAGCCCCGCCCTCTCCCCGTCTCCTAGCGGGGCTGCGCCCCCTAGCACCCCGGACCGGGCTCCGCCCGGTGTCCTCAAACGCCGGACGGGCTGCATATGCAGCCCGTCCGGCGTTTTTGAGGGTCAGCTGCGCGGCTTGGTTGGGACGGGGATGTTGATTGCCGGCTTGCCGTCGCCGCCGACCGTCTTGGTGAGGGTGTCCTCCTTGCCGGACGCCCAGGCGATCGTCAGCGACTTGCCGTCGAACTTCTTGATCGTGCCCTTGGAGTAGTCCGTGCTGCCGTCCTGGCAGTGGGTGATCTCCACCGTCACCGGCTGCGCGTTGTCGACGACCTTGCCGGTGCACGCCGTCTTGGCGCTCAGCATCACCTGGTCGCCCGCGAAGGACATGACCATCAGGCTCTGGTCGGACAGCTTGCCCTTCGACCAGCCGCCCTTGAGCTGCGCGGCGGTGACGTTGCCGGAACCGATGGGCGCCTGCGACGCCGCCGGGTCGGCGGCCGGCGCCGAGGACGCGGCGCCCGAGGGCTTCGCGGCGGGGTCCGTCTTCTTGTCGTCACTGCTCTTGGAGCAACCGGTCATCAGCACAGCGGCCACGACGGC
The DNA here is from genome assembly GCF_039532865.1 of Streptomyces luteosporeus. Classification (NCBI taxonomy): domain Bacteria; kingdom Bacillati; phylum Actinomycetota; class Actinomycetes; order Kitasatosporales; family Streptomycetaceae; genus Streptomyces; species Streptomyces luteosporeus. Next base: position 312,730 of record NZ_BAAASL010000008.1, on the reverse strand, counting down.
CGCCCCCGTGATCTGTACTGCCTTGCGCACTGAGCTCTCTGCTCTCTCTCGTTCGTCCGTCGAACTGGACACGACAAATTAGCAGCGCTCGGTTCCGCTTCCGTCCCGCGCCGGGACGATACGGCCCGTGACCTCGCCCAGGCCCACGCGCGTGCCGTCCGGGCCCGGGGCCCAGGCCGTGATGGTGACGACGTCGCCGTCGGCCAGGTAGGGGCCCTTGCCGGCGGTGAGTTCGAGGAGGCAGCCGAGCTGGTCGGGTTCGGGGCCGCTGACCGTGCCGGAGGCGTAGAAGTCGCCCGTGCGCAGGGAGGCGCCGTTGACGGTCATGTGGGCCAGCTGCTGGGCGGCCGTCCAGTACATGGCGGAGAACGGCGGGCGGGAGACGACCTCGCCGTTGATCGTCACTTCGAGGCGCAGGTCGATGCCGCCGGGCTCGGCGGTCGAGTCGTCCAGGTAGGGCAGCAGGGCGTGGGTGCGCTCCGGCGGCGCCGTGCGGGCGGCGTCGAGGGCTTCGAGGGGGGTGATCCAGGCGGAGACGGAGGTGGCGAAGGACTTGCCGAGGAAGGGGCCCAGCGGCACGTACTCCCAGGCCTGGATGTCGCGGGCGGACCAGTCGTTGACCAGGCACACGCCGAAGACGTGGTCACGGAAGCCGTCCAGCGTGACGGGCGTGTTCTCCGGGGCGGGGGTGCCGACGACGAAGCCGACCTCGGCCTCGATGTCCAGGCGCAGGGAGGGCCCGAAGGTGGGCGCCTCGTCGGCGGGGGCCTTGCGCTGGCCCTGGGGGCGCACGACGTCGGTGCCGGAGACGACGATCGTGCCGGCGCGCCCGTGGTAGCCGATGGGCAGGTGCTTCCAGTTGGGGGTCAGGGGTTCGGCGCCGGGGCGGAAGATGCGGCCGACGTTGGAGGCGTGGTGCTCGCTGGCGTAGAAGTCGACGTAGTCGGCGACCTCGAAGGGGAGGTGGAGGGTCACCTCGTCCAGCGGGTGGAAGTGGTCCTCGGAGCCGTCGAGCCAGGTGCGGATCTCGGCGCGCACCGCCTGCCAGGTGGGCCGGCCGGCGGCCATGAGGGCGTTCAGCGTGGGCCGGGCGAGCAGGGGCGCGTGGGGCGAGCCGTGCGCGGCGGCCGCGGCGGCGGCGTCCAGGACGTACGCGCCGTAGCGCACGCCCACGCGGGGGCGGTCGGGGGCGTCGGGGGTGGTGAAGATGCCGTACGGGAGCGCGGCCGCGCCGAAGGGGTCGCCTTCGGGCAGGTCGCGGGGGCTGTGCTGGGGCATGGGAGGCTGCCTCGCCTTCGTCCTGGACAGTCCAACGGTCACGCCAGATTACGTGCTGTCAGCACGCGGGCAAGTGTTCGCAGGGATCACTCGGCGGTTGTTCCGACACGTGTCCGACCGCTGGCTAAAGGGAGGGCAATGTCCGGTAACTCCTTGTGGGAGCCGTCGATTCCGAAGTAGCGTCCTAAGTCGGGTCACACACAGTGGGGGGCCGCTGAGGCTGGGTGGCCGAGGGGGGTGCTGGTGGCGAGCAGGATCGCGCCCGTGGCGGCGGACCGGTCCGTACCCGGGCTGATTGTGAAGATCGGCGACTATCCCCTGCACCATGGCGGCGTCGGTGCCATCCGCAGCCTGGGCAGGTTGGGCGTGCCGATGTACGCCATCACCGAGGACAGATGGACCCCCGCCGCGCTCTCGCGCTACCTGCAGCGGTGCTTCGTGTGGCCGACGACGGGTACGGAGCGGCCCGAGGAGCTGGTGGCCGGGCTGCTGCGGATCGGCCGGCGGATCGGCCGGCCCACCGTGCTGGTGCCCACGGACGAGGAGGCGGCGGTGCTCATCGCCGAGCACGCGGACGCCCTCGCCGGCCCGTTCCTCTTCCCGCCCGTCGAGCCCGCCCTGCCGCGCCGGCTGGCCAGCAAGCAGGGCCTGTACGAGCTGTGCACCGAGCACGGGGTGCCGGCCCCCGCGACGCTCTTCCCGGCCTCGTACGAGGAGATCGAGAAGTACGCCTCGGAGGCGGCCTTCCCCGTCGTGGCCAAGAACCGCGAGGCGTTCGAGCGGCGCCGGCACCCGGCGGTGCACGGCACGACCCGCATCGGCGGCCCGCGGGAGCTGCTGGACCTGGCCCGCGGCTGGGGCCCGGCCCCCGGGGTGATCCTCCAGGAGTACTTGCCGCGCGAGGAGGCCGAGGACTGGATCGTCCACGCCTACTTCGACGCCGATTCCACCCCGCTGGCGATGTTCACCGGCGTGAAGGTGCGCTCCTGGCCGCCGCACGCGGGCATGACGGCCAACGCCTACGTCGTCGACAACCCGGAACTGGCGGCGATGGCCGCGCAATTCATCAAGCAGATCGGCTTCTGCGGGATCATCGACCTGGACTGGCGCTTCGACCGCCGCGACGGGCAGTACAAGCTGCTGGACTTCAACCCCCGGATGGGCGCGCAGTTCCGCCTGTTCGAGAACGAGGCGGGCATCGACGTCGTCCGGGCCCTGCACCTGGACCTGACCGGGCGGGCGGTGCCGGAGGCCGAGCAGCTGACCGGCCGCCGGTTCGTCGTGGAGAACATCGACCTGCCCGCCCTCGCCGCCTACCGCCGCAGCGGCTACACCACCCCGCACGCCCCGGCCCGGGCGAGCGGCACGGAGCTGGCGTGGGTGGCGCGCGACGACATGAAGCCGTTCTTCACGATGCTGGCGCGGTTCGTCCGGCCGGGCATGCGCCACCTGTGGCAGCTGTGGCGCTCCCGGCGCCGGGCCGCGGTCGCGGCGGCGGGATGACGGCGGTCACCGCCGCGGGCCCCGCGGGCCCGCACCCGTCCACCGGGCCGGGACGACGACCGGCCGCACGTGTCGCGATATGCGCTGCGCGACGTCCCGCGGGGCGCCCGGGCAGACGTCCCGGGAGATGCCCGAGACGTCCCGCGAGATGCCCCGGGAGCGCCGCGGCCGGCTCCCCCGGCCCCGCCGGTGGCTGACAGCGACCCGGCGGCCCCTGCCACCACCAGTCCACCCGTCCGTGCAGCCCGTCCCGTCTGCCCGGACACGTCCTGACCACGTCCCGAACAAGTCCTGAGCAAGTCCTGAGCAAGTCCGTCCGACGCGAACCATCGTGTGCCCTGGGAGGGGACCCGTGACACTTCCCGTAGCCGTCATCGGGGCCGGACCGTACGGCCTCTCGACCGCCGCCCACCTCAAAGCCCGGGCCGTGCCCACCCGCGTCTTCGGCGCGCCCATGGTGAGCTGGCGCGAGAACATGCCCGCCGGGATGCTGCTGAAGTCGACCCCCAGCGCCTCCGACATCGACGCCCCGCAGCCCGGCCACACCCTCTTCGACTACTGCCAGGACGTGGGGGAGCGGCGGCGCTTCGAGTCCGACTGGGACATCATCCCCGTCGAGACCTTCGCCGCCTACGGCCTGTGGTTCCAGCAGCGTCTGGTGCCCCAGCTGGAGAAGGAGCGCGTGGTCTCCGTCGACCGCCGCGGCTCCGGCGGCTTCGAGATCAAGCTGGACTCCGGTGAGCAGTTCGCCGCCCGGGCCGTGGTCGTCGCCACCGGCCTGACCAACCTCGCCCAGCTGCCGCCGGAGCTGGCCGCCGCCGTGCCGGCGGGCCCGTCCGCGACCGGGCCGATCTCGCACAGCTCCCAGCACCGCGACCTCGCGGGCTTCGCCGGCAAGCACGTGGTGGTCGTCGGCGCCGGCCAGTCGGCGCTGGAGAGCGCCGTGCTGCTGGCCGAGGCGGGCGCGGCGTCCGTGCGCGTGCTGGCCCGGCGCCGGGGCGCCGTGCGCTTCGGTGCGGCGCCCGACGGGCAGCCGCTGTTCAAGCCCGACACGCCCTTCGGCCGGGCCTGGTCGCTGTACGCGTTCTCGTACCACGCCGACGGCTTCCGCATGCTGCCCGCGCCCACCCGGCAGTACCTGGTGCGCCGGGTGCTCGGCCCGCTGGGCGCCTGGTGGCTGCGGGAGCGGTTCATCGGCAAGGTGCAGGTCACCGAGGGCAAGCGCGTCCTGCGCGCCCGCGTGGAGGCGGGGCGGCCGGTGCTCACCCTCGGTGGCGACGGCGGGGGCACCGAGAGCGAGCTGCGCGCCGACCACGTCATCGCCGCCACCGGCTACCGGATGGACGTGGCCGCCCTGGACTTCCTGGGCACCGGCCTGCGCACCCGGCTCGCGGTGAGCGCGGGCGGGCCCCGGCTCGGCGCCGGCTACCACTCCTCGGTGCCGGGCCTGTTCTTCACCGGCCTGCCGGCCGCCGCCAGCTACGGCCCGGTGATGCGGTTCGTGTGCGGTACGGAGTACGCCTCGCCGCGGCTGGCGAGGGCGGTGGCAGCGCTGTAGTACCGGGGGTACACGAGGGGAACGCGAGGGAAGGGGGCAGTCGTCACGCCCCGCTGGGACGACTGCCCACACCCCTACGGGGAGTGATCGACTGTCGACCGGATACGCTGACTTTTGGTGGAGACAGCGACACATCGACAATCCCCGTGTTCGCAGGCAGACAGGAGTACCCCTCGTGACCGTCGTCGAGCCTTTTGGGCTGAACGTGCGGGACCAGGCTCTTGAAGCCGATGTCCAGGCCGGGTTGGCCGCTGTCGAGGAGGGCCTCCTGGAGGCCACCAAGAGCGGGGTGCCCTTCATCACCGAGGCGGCCCAGCACCTGGTCAAGGCCGGCGGCAAGCGGTTCCGTCCGCTGCTGGTGATGCTGGCCGCCCAGTTCGGCGACCCGTACGCGCCCCGGGTGGTGCCCTCGGCCGTCGTCGTCGAGCTCACCCACCTCGCCACGCTCTACCACGACGACGTCATGGACGAGGCCGACGTGCGGCGCGGGGTGCCCAGCGCCAACGCCCGCTGGGGCAACTCCGTGGCCGTCCTCACCGGCGACTTCCTCTTCTCCCGCGCCTCGCGGATACTCGCCGACCTGGGCCCGGAGGCCGTGCGCATCCAGGCCGAGGCCTTCGAGCGCCTGGTCACCGGCCAGATCCTGGAGACCGCGGGCCCGCGCGACGGCCGCGACCCCATCGAGCACTACCTCGACGTGCTGGCCGGCAAGACCGGCTCGCTGATCGCCGTCTCCGGCCGCTACGGCGCCATGATGTCCGGTGCCGACGAGCGCGTCGTGGAGATCCTCACCCACTACGGCGAGCGCCTGGGCATCGCCTTCCAGCTCGCCGACGACGTCCTGGACATCGCCAGCGACTCCCACGAGTCCGGCAAGACGCCGGGCACGGACCTGCGCGAGGGCATCGCCACCCTCCCGGTGCTGCACCTGCGCGCCCGCGCCGAGGCCACCGGCGCCCCCGAGGACCTCGAGCTGTGCGAGCTGCTCGCGGGCGACCTCACCGACGACGCCCGGCACGCGGAGGTGCTGCGCCGGCTGCGCGTCCACCCGGCCCTGGAGCAGGCCCGGCGCGACACCGTCCGCTACGCCCAGGAGGCCCGCGCGACGCTGGCGCCGCTGCCCGACTGCGCGGCCAAGGCGGCGCTGGAGGACCTGTGCGACGCGGTGGTCCACCGGGCCGGCTGAGGCGTACGCGGCTCCGCCCCCCGGCCGGTGCGCCCTTACGGGTCGTCATACCGCAGGCGTACGACGACCTGATCCCGTCGGCTGACGACTGGACGCGGTCCCTTTGATGCAATTGAAGGGTCTTCCCGAGCGTCTTCCCGAGCGGTCGGTCACACGACGGAGGTAGAGCAATGGCAGGGATCCACCCGGCACCCGGCACCGACGGTACGGACGGGGCCGAGGCGTCCGCCGCCGGCGCCCGCCGGCGGCGCAAGGCGGTCCGCTACGCGGTCCCGGTCGCGGTGGCCGGTGTCGCCGCCGCCACCATCGGCATCGGCTCCGCGCTCGCCAGCACCGGCGACCCGGACCTGCCGAAGATCAGCGCGCAGGACCTCATAGCCAAGATGGCCGCTTCCGACACCCAGCGCATGTCCGGCACGGTCAAGATCAGCACCGACCTGGGGCTGCCCTCCCTGCCCGGCGGCGCCTCCCTGGGCGACCTCGGCGGCAAGAGCGCCGGCGGCAAGGGCGGCGGGGACGCCTCCCCGCAGGCCAGGCTCACCGAGCTGGCCGCCGGCACCCACACGCTGCGCATCGCCGTCGACGGCCCGGACAAGCAGCGGCTGTCCATCGTCGAGTCCGCCGCCGAGTACAGCGTCGTCCACAACGCCGGCGAGGTCTGGGCGTACGACAGCGCCAGCAACACCGCGTACCACGCCAAGGCCCCGCAGGACGCGAGGAAGCCCGGCCACAAGGCCCCGTCGGACGCCGCCGCGGTCTCCCCGCAGGAGCTCGCCAGGAAGGTCCTCGCCGCGGCCGACGGCACCACCGCGATCACCGTCGACGGCACGGCCAAGGTGGCGGGCCGCGACACCTACCAGCTGGCGGTCAAGCCCAAGCAGGGCGACTCCACCGTCGAGGCCGTGCGCATCGCCGTGGACGCGAAGACCGGCGTGCCGCTGAAGTTCACCCTCGCCCCGAAGGGCGGCGGCAAGGCGGTCGTCGACGCGGCCTTCACCAAGGTCGACTTCGGGGCCCCGGCCGCCGGCACGTTCGCCTTCACCCCGCCCAAGGGCGCCAAGGTGACCGAGGGCGACGCCAAGGACGCCGCCGGCCGCCACGACAAGGCCCTGCCCGAGCTGCCCGGCATGCCCGACCTCGGGGGCACGGAGGGTGCCGAGGGCGGCCGGAGCACGGTCCTCGGCAAGGGCTGGGGCTCGATCGTGCGCATCGACGCCGGCAAGGACGCGGCCACGCAGGCCAAGGCCGCCCAGGCCAAGAAGGACGCCGGCAAGAACGGCAAGAACGGCGAGGACGCCCAGGCCCTGCTCGACAGCTTCGGCACCAAGGTCTCCGGCGACTTCGGCACCGGGCGCCTGTTCAGCACCCGCATCGTCAACGTCCTCATGACCGACGACGGCAAGGTCTACGCCGGCGCCGTCACCAAGGACGCCCTGGTCAAGGCCGCCAGCACCACCAAGTGAGCGACAGGGGAGGGACGACCGTGCAGGAGCCGGCCGCCGGCGCCGGCGACCCCGTGATCGAGACGCACGGGCTCGCCAAGCGCTACCGCGGCGGCCGGCTCGCCGTCGACGGCCTCGACCTCGTCGTGCCGCGCGGCAGCGTCTTCGGCTTCCTCGGGCCCAACGGCTCGGGGAAGACCACCACCATCCGGATGCTCATGGGCCTCATCGAGCCCACCTCCGGCACCGCCCGCGTGCTCGGCGAGGAGATGCCGCGCGCCGTGCGCCGGGTGCTGCCCAAGGTGGGCGCCCTCATCGAGGGCCCCGCCCTGTACGGCTTCCTCTCCGGCCGCGACAACCTCGTACGCCTCGACGCCGCCGACCCGGCCGCCGACCCCCGCACCCGGGCCGCCCGCGTCGGCGCCGCCCTCGACCGCGTCGGGCTCGGCGCGGCCGCGGGCCGCAAGGCCCGCGCGTACTCCCTCGGCATGAAGCAGCGCCTCGGCCTGGCCGCCGCCCTGCTGCAGCCCCGCGAGCTCCTCGTCCTCGACGAGCCCACCAACGGCCTCGACCCGCAGGGCATGCGCGAGATCCGCTCCCTGGTGCGCTCCCTGGCCGCCGAGGGCACCACCGTCTTCCTCTCCTCCCACCTCCTCGACGAGATCGAGCAGGTCTGCACCCACGTGGCCGTCATGGCCCGCGGCCGCCTGCTCACCCAGGGCACGGTCGCCGAGCTCGCCGCCTCCGCCCGGGGCCGGCTGGCCGTCACCACCCCCGACACGGCCGAGGCCGTGCGCGTACTGAAGGAGCACGGCGTGCACGACCTCACGGTCACCGGCGACCGCGTCACCGGGGAGCCCCCGGCCGGCCTCGCCGAGCCCGCCGACCTCGTCGCCGCCCTCGTCCGCGCCGGCGTGCGCGTACGGGCCTTCGGCGCCGAGCGGGCCTCGCTGGAGGACGCGTTCGTCGCCCTGACCGGGGAGGGATTCGATGTCGCGGGCTGACCTCTCGCTGCTGGGCAACGAGGTGACCACGACCTTCCGGCGGTGGCGCACCCTCGCCCTGCTCGGCGTCCTCGCGGCCGTACCGGTGCTGGTGGGCATCGCCGTGCGGATCGAGACCGCCGACGGCGGGCGCGCCGGGCACGGCGGGGGCGGGCCGGCCTTCATCAGCCAGGTCACGAACAACGGCCTCTTCCTCGTCTTCACCTCGCTCGCCGTGACCCTGCCGTTCTTCCTGCCCATGGCCATCGGCGTCGTCGCAGGCGACGCGGTGGCCGGCGAGGCCGGACCGGGCACGCTGCGGTACCTGCTGGTCGCCCCGGCCGGGCGCACCCGGCTGCTGCTGGTGAAGTTCGCGACGACCGTCCTGTTCTGCGGCGCCGCGACCCTCGTCGTCGCGCTCTCCGCGCTGGCGGTGGGGGCCGTGCTCTTCCCGCTGGGGGAGGTCACGCTGATCAGCGGCACGACCGTGTCGTTCGGGGAGGGGCTGCTGCGGGCCCTGGCGATCGCGGGCGTGGTGGCGCTGTCGCTGGTGGGGCTGGCGGCGCTGGGCCTGTTCGTCTCCACGCTGACCGACAGCGGCATCGCGGCGATGGCCACGACGGTGGGCCTGCTGATCACCGTCCAGATCCTCGACCAGTTCCCGCAGGTGGGCGCGGTGCGGGCGTATCTCTTCCCGCACTACTGGCTGAGCTTCGCGGATCTGCTGCGGCAGCCGGTGTACTGGGACGAGGTGCTGCGCAACATGGGGCTGCAGGGGCTGTACGCGGCGGTCTTCGGCTCGGCGGCGTGGGCGCGGTTCACCTCCCGTGACGTGACGGCGTAGCGGGGCGCCTGCGGCGGGCCCTTCCGGGCCCAGGACCAAACTGCACCCCACTGGGCCGTCTGGCCTTGCGCGTGCCCGGGCACCCGTCTCCTATGGCCATGCCCGTCCGCGACCGTCCCGCGTACCGGATCAAGCGGTTCCTGCTCGGTCCGCCGCTCGTCACCGGGCGGCTGTCCCGGGAGAAGCTGTCCAACCCCCTGGCGCTCGGCGTCCTCGCCTCCGACTGCATGTCGTCGACCGCGTACGGCCCCGAGGAGATGCTGCGCATCCTCGTGCCCGTCGCGGGGACGGCCGCCTTCACGCTCATCCTGCCCGTCACGGGCGCGATCCTGTTCGTCCTCCTGCTGCTCACCCTCTCCTACCGCGACGTCGTCTCCGTCTACACCCGCGCCGGCGGCTCCTACGTCGTCGCCCGCGAAAACTTCGGGCCGCGCATCGCGCAGATCGCCGCGGTCGCGCTGCTGGTCGACTACATCGTCACCGTCGCCGTGCAGACGGCCGCCGGCACCGACGCGCTGGTCTCCCTCGCGCACCTGACCGGCGACGGCTACACGGGCATCGACCACCTCAAGCTGCCGATCACCGCGGGCATCGTCGTGCTGCTCATGTACGGCAACCTGCGCGGCCTGCGCGAGGCCGGGCGCACCTTCGCCGCGCCCGCGTACCTGTTCATGCTCGCCATCGCCCTGGTGCTGTGCGTCGGCCTGGTGCGGGCCGTGGCCGGCAGCGGTCTGCCGCACGCGGACGTGCACGCGGCCGGGGCCGTGCCGCTGGGCACGGGCAACGGCTGGCTGTACGGCGCGACGCTGTTCATGGTGCTGCGCGCCTTCGCCAACGGCGGTTCGTCGCTGACGGGCCTGGAGGCGATCTCCAACAGCGTCTCCGCCTTCCGCCACCCCGAGGGCGTCAACGCCCGCCGCACGCTCACCACGATGAGCTGCATCCTGGGCGCGATGGTCTTCGGCGTCTCGCTGCTGGCCCACTACACGCACGCCATTCCCTACGAGGACGGCAACCCCACCGTCCTGGCCCAGGAGGCCCACCTGGTCTTCGGCGACGGCTGGGCGGGCACGGCAGGGCTGGTGTTCGTGCAGCTGGCGACCGCCCTGATCCTCTACACCGGCGCCAACACGCCCTTCACCGGCTTCCCCTTCCTCGCCAGCTTCGTCGCCGAGGACCGCTTCCTGCCCCGGCAGCTGACCCGCCGCGGCCACCGGCTGGCCTTCTCCAACGGCATCATCTGCCTGACCGTCGTCTCGCTGGCGCTGCTGCTGGTGACGGGCGCGAACGTCGACAAGCTGGTGGCGCTGTACGCCATCGGCGTCTTCACCGGCTTCACGATGGCCGCCGCCGGCATGACGGCCCACCACTGGCGGGAGCGCAGCGGCCCCGCGCACTGGAAGACGGTGGCGAACCTGCTGGCCGCCGTCGTCTCGGCGGCGGTCGTGGTCATCTTCGCGATCACGAAGTTCACCGAGGGCGCCTGGCTGGTGGTCGTGGTCTTCCCGCTGGGCGTGTGGGCGCTGATCCGCATCAACCGCCAGTACCGGCAGGAGGCCGCGGCGCTGGAGAACGTCCCGGCCTTCACCACCGACCGGCCCCGCTGGCGGCGCCACGTCGTGCACGTCCTCGTCGACAGCCTCGACCTGGCCACGATCAAGGCGCTGCGCTACGCCCACGAGCTGCACCCGGACGAGGTGCGGGCCGTGCACTTCGTCATCGACGCGGAACGGGCGCGCCGGCTGACTGAGCGCTGGGACCGCTCCAGCGGCACCACCGTCCCCCTGGAGCTCGTCGACTGCCCCGACCGCCGGCTGCGGCACGCGGTTGCCGACCACGCGGCCCGTACGACGGCGGACGCCACGACGGCCCTGACGCTGCTGGTGCCCCGGCGCACGTACTCCACCCCGCTGGGCCGGCTGCTGCACCGGGGCACGGCCGAGGAGCTCGCCCGCGTCCTGGAGCAGCTGCCCAACGTGGCCGTGACGATCCTGCCGTTCGACGTGACGCGGGCCATCGAGCAGCAGCACGCCCACGCCGGGCAGGGGGAGACACAGGGGGAGGGGAGCACGGGCGGGACGGACGGGTCATGACCGTCATGCGATACGCACATGCACACCACCGGCCGGGCGGACTACCGTCGCATGGTCGACGTCACCGAGAACGGGGGCCGCCATGCCGTCCACACCGCCCGCCCCGCCCCGGCCGCAGCGCAGCGAGAGCCGCACCGGCCTGCTGTGCGGCGTCGCCGCCTACGGCATCTGGGGCCTCTTCCCGTTGTACTGGCCGCTCCTCGAACCCGCCGGGGCGGTCGAGATCCTCGCCCACCGCATGGTGTGGTCCCTGGTCACCGTCGCCGTCGTGCTCGCCGTCACCCGCCGGTGGCAGTGGATACGCCCGCTGCTGCGGCAGCCCAAACGCCTGGCCGTGGCGGCGCTCGGCGCCGCCGTGATCTCCGTCAACTGGTGGGTCTACATCTGGGCCGTGAACTCCGGGCACGTCGTCGAGACGTCGCTCGGCTACTTCGTCAACCCGCTCGCCACCATCGCTCTCGGCGTCCTCGTCCTGCGCGAGCGGCTGCGCAGGGCGCAGTGGGTGGCCGTCGGGGCCGGCGCGGTGGCGGTGGCGGTGCTCACCATCGGGTACGGCAAGCCGCCGTGGATCGCGCTGACGATCGCGGCGACCTTCAGCACGTACAGCCTGGTGAAGAAGAAGGTGGGCCTGGGCGGGCTGGAGTCGATGGCCGTGGAGACGGCCGTGCAGTTCCTGCCGGCGCTCGGCGTGCTGCTGTTCCTGGGGGGCCGGGGGGAGTCGACGTTCACCTCCGAGGGCGCCGGGCACGCGCTGCTGCTGATGGGCACCGGTGTGATCACCGCGGTGCCGCTGGTCTCCTTCGGCGCGGCGGCCGTGCGGCTGCCGCTGTCGGTGATCGGCATGCTGCAGTACCTCGCGCCGGTCTTCCAGTTCACGCTCGGGCTGGTGGTCTTCCACGAGGCGATGCCGCCCGAGCGGTGGGCGGGCTTCGCGCTGGTGTGGGTGGCGCTGGCGGTGCTCACGGGGGACGCGCTGCGTACGGCCCGTCACGCGCGGGTGCAGGTGCAAACGGCCCGGAGCCGGGCGGCCGTTGGTAACACAGAAAAAACAATTGCCCCGCAGGACACGGAAACCACAGCTCAGCGGGGGTGAACGGGCGCCCGGTATCCGGAAACCGGTGATCGGTGTCCTGAACCCGCTCTTGACGCTACGTCAGGTGCACCTCAGCATCATGGCCACGTCAAACAGAGTTGGGAGCCCCCCATGCCCCTCCACGGACCAACCCTGCGCACGGCGCCGCGAAGATCACGCGGTGCCGTTCTCCTCGCCGCCGGCGCGGCCGCAACCGCCGCGCTGCTCGGCGCCTCCTCCGTCCCGGCGACCGCGGCACCCACCACCGCGACCGCCGGGCGGAACGGGGCGAGTGCACCCGCGGCCCCCGACATATCCGTCGCCAACGTCAAGGCGCACCTGAACCAGCTGCAGTCCATAGCCAACGCCAACGGCGGCAACCGCGCCCACGGGCGCAGCGGCTACAAGGCGTCCCTCGACTACGTCAAGGGCAAGCTGGACGCGGCCGGCTTCACCACCAGCGTCCAGCAGTTCACCTCCAGCGGCGCCACCGGCTACAACCTCGTCGCCGACTGGCCCGGCGGCGACCCCAACCACGTGATCTTCGCCGGCGCCCACCTCGACTCCGTCGGCCGCGGCCCCGGCATCAACGACAACGGCTCCGGCACCGCCGGCATCCTCGAAGTCGCCCTGACCGTCGCCAAGCAGGGCTACAAGCCCGACAAGCACCTGCGGTTCGCCTGGTGGGGAGCCGAGGAACTGGGCCTGGTCGGCTCGCAGAACTACGTACGCCAGCTCCCCGCCGCCGAACGCGGCAAGATCGACGCGTACCTGAACTTCGACATGATCGGCTCGCCCAACCCCGGCTACTTCGTCTACGACGACGACCCGCAGCTCGAAGGCGTCTTCAAGGACTTCTTCGCCACCCGCAAGATCCCCACCGAGATCGAGACCGAGGGCGACGGCCGCTCCGACCACGCCCCCTTCAAGAACGCCGGCGTGCGGGTCGGCGGCCTCTTCAGCGGCGCCGACTACACCAAGACCGCCGCCCAGGCCCAGAAGTGGGGCGGCACCGCGGGCCAGGCCTTCGACCGCTGCTACCACCAGTCGTGCGACACCATCGCCAACATCGACGACACCGCCCTCGACAACAACAGCGACGCCATCGCCTACGGGCTGTGGACCCTGAGCGGCGGCTCCACGACGCCGCCGAGCGGCGGCAAGGTCTTCGAGAGCACGACGACCGTCGACATCCCCGACGCGGGGCCGGCGGTGGACTCCCCGCTCACCGTCTCGGGCCTGACCGGCAACGCGCCCTCCGCCCTCAAGGTCGGCGTCGACATCAAGCACAGCTACCGCGGCGACCTGGTGATCGACCTGGTCGGACCGAGCGGGCGCACGTACCGGCTGAAGTCCTCCAGCGCGAACGACTCGGGCGCGGACGTCGTGGCGACGTACACGGTCGACGCGTCGTCGGAGACGGCGAACGGCGTCTGGAAGCTGCGCGTGCAGGACGTGGCGGCGCAGGACGACGGCTACGTGGCGGGCTGGAAGCTCACGTTCTGACGCGGCCCTGCGGGCGGCCGAGCCCCCACCCCGCCCTTTCTCCGTTTCCCAGGGGGCTGCGCCCCCTCGCACCCCCGGACCGGGCTTCGCCCGGTGGCCTCAAACGCCGGCCGGGCTGACATCCGTCAGCCCGGCCGGCGGGGTTTCGGGGTGCCTACCCCACCACCGTCCACGTGTCGTTGCCGGACAGCAGGGCCGCCAGGTCGCCCTTGCCGCGCTGCTCCACCGCCGCCTCCAGCTGACGGGCCATCTGCGCCTCGTACACGGGGCGTTCGACGCTGCGGAAGACGCCCACCGGCGTGCGGTGGAGCGTGTCCGGGTCGGCCAGGCGGGAGAGCGCGAAGGCCGTCGTCGGGGACGCGGCGTGCGCGTCGTGGACGAGGACGGACGCCTCGTTCTCCGGCGTCACCTCGACGACCTTCAGGTCGCCCGTGGCGTGGTCGCGCACGACGCCCTTGCTGCCGTCCGCGCCGAAGCGGATGGGCTCGCCGTGCTCCAGGCGGATGACGGCCTCCTGGGCCTGCTCCTTGTCCTTCAGGGCCTCGAACGCGCCGTCGTTGAAGATGTTGCAGTTCTGGTAGATCTCCACGAGCGCGGTGCCGGGGTGGGCGGCCGCCTGCCGCAGCACCTCGGTGAGGTGCTTGCGGTCGGAGTCGATGGTGCGGGCCACGAAGGAGGCCTCGGCGCCCAGCGCGAGGGAGACGGGGTTGAAGGGGGCGTCCAGCGAGCCCATCGGCGTGGACTTGGTGATCTTGCCGACCTCGGAGGTCGGCGAGTACTGCCCCTTGGTCAGCCCGTAGATCCGGTTGTTGAACAGCAGGATCTTGAGGTTGACGTTGCGCCGCAGCGCGTGGATGAGGTGGTTGCCGCCGATCGACAGCGCGTCGCCGTCGCCGGTGACGACCCACACCGACAAATCCCGCCGGGAGGCGGCCAGGCCGGTGGCGATGGCCGGGGCACGCCCGTGGATGGAGTGCATCCCGTAGGTGTTCATGTAGTACGGGAAGCGGGAGGAGCAGCCGATGCCGGAGATGAAGACGATGTTCTCCTTCGCCAGGCCGAGGTCGGGCAGGAAGCCCTGGACGGCGGCGAGGACGGCGTAGTCGCCGCAGCCGGGGCACCAGCGCACTTCCTGGTCGGACTTGAAGTCCTTCATGGATTGCGCGGCGTCGGCCTTGGGGACCAGGGAGAGTGCCTCGATGGTCATCGGATGGCCTCCTTGAACACGGTGGCGAGCTGCTCGGCCTTGAACGGCATGCCGCTGACCTGGGTGTGGGAGCGGACGTCGACGAGGTATTTCGCCCGCAGCAGGGTGGCGAGCTGGCCGAGGTTCATCTCCGGCACGACCACGGTGTCGTACGCGCGCAGGATCTCGCCCAGGTTCGCGGGGAAGGGGTTGAGGTGGCGCAGGTGAGCCTGGGCGAGGTGCTGCCCGCCGCCGCGTACGCGCCGTACGGCGGCGGTGATCGGCCCGTACGTCGAGCCCCAGCCGAGCACCAGCGTGCGGGCCTGCCCCGAGGGGTCGTCGACCTCGACGCCGGGGACGGCGATGCCGTCGGTCTTGGCCTGGCGGGTGCGGACCATCAGGTCGTGGTTGGCCGGGTCGTAGGAGATGTTGCCGGTGCCGTCCTGCTTCTCGATGCCACCGATGCGGTGCTCCAGCCCGGGCGTGCCGGGCACGGCCCACGGCCGGGCCAGGGTCTGCGGGTCGCGCTTGTACGGCCAGAAGACCTCGGTGCCGTCGGCGAGGGTGTGGTTCGGGCCGGTGGCGAACTGCACGCGCAGGTCGGGCAGTTCGTCGAGCTCGGGGATCCGCCACGGCTCGGAGCCGTTGGCCAGGTAGCCGTCGGAGAGCAGGAAGACGGGGGTGCGGTAGGTCAGCGCGATGCGGGCCGCGTCCAGTGCCGCGTCGAAGCAGTCCGCGGGCGTCCTCGGGGCGACGACCGGCACGGGGGCCTCGCCGTTGCGCCCGTACATCGCCTGCAGCAGGTCGGCCTGCTCGGTCTTGGTGGGCAGACCGGTCGAGGGGCCGCCGCGCTGGATGTCGACGACCAGCAGCGGCAGCTCCAGCGACACCGCGAGGCCGATCGTCTCGGACTTCAGCGCCACGCCCGGGCCCGAGGTGGTGGTCACCGCCAGGGAGCCGCCGAAGGCCGCGCCGAGCGCGGCACCGATGCCGGCGATCTCGTCCTCGGCCTGGAAGGTGCGCACGCCGAAGTTCTTGTGCTTCGACAGCTCGTGCAGGATGTCGGAGGCCGGCGTGATCGGGTACGAGCCCAGGAACAGCGGCAGGTCCGCCTGCTGGGCGGCGGCGATCAGGCCGTACGCCAGGGCGAGGTTGCCGGAGATGTTGCGGTAGGTGCCCGGCGGGAACGCGGAGGTGGCGGGGGCCACCTCGTAGGAGACGGCGAAGTCCTCCGTGGTCTCGCCGAAGTTCCAGCCCGCCCGGAACGCGGCCACGTTCGCCTCGGCGATCTGCGGCTTCTTCGCGAACTTCTTCCGCAGGAACGCCTCGGTCGACTCCGTCGGCCGGTGGTACATCCACGACAGCAGGCCCAGCGCGAACATGTTCTTGCTGCGCTCGGCCTCCTTGCGGGAGAGCCCGAACTCCTTGAGCGCCTCGATCGTCAGCGTCGTCAGCGGCACCTTGTGCAGGTGGTAGGCGTCCAGCGAGCCGTCCTCCAGCGGGTTGCTGTCGTAGCCCACCTTCGCCATCGGGCGCTTGGCGAACTCGTCGGTGTTGACGATGATCTGCGCGCCCCGCGGCAGGTCGCCCACGTTCGCCTTCAGCGCCGCCGGGTTCATCGCCACCAGGACGTCCGGCGCGTCACCGGGCGTGAGGATGTCGTGGTCGGCGAAGTGGAGCTGGAAGGACGACACTCCCGGCAGCGTTCCGGCAGGAGCACGGATCTCGGCGGGGAAGTTCGGCAGCGTCGACAAGTCGTTGCCGAACGATGCCGTCTCCGACGTGAACCGGTCTCCCGTCAGCTGCATGCCATCACCGGAGTCACCCGCGAAGCGGATGATGACCCGGTCCAACCGACGGATCTCCTTGGCGGCGGGCGCGCCGCCGGCCTGCTCGGCCGGGCTGCTGACCTCGCTGGTCACTGCTTCGGACCTCCCTTGTGGCGGAGCCGGGCCACATGGTGGCGCGTCCGGCCTTCCCCCGCCATCCTACGGTGGCAAGGTCAGCCTTCCTTGGATGGATCAACGAATCAACAGCGGAGGCCAGCGCTCCGCCCGGCGGGACCGCTCTTCGGACAGGCCCGGGCCGGGCCCGCGGGTCACGAGCGCAGGTACGTCAGTACCGCCAGCACCCGGCGGTGGTCGCCCACGCTCGGCGCGAGCCCCAGCTTGAGGAAGATGTTGCTGATGTGCTTCTCCACCGCGCCGTCGCTGACCACCAGCTGCTGGGCGATGGCCGAATTCGTACGGCCCTCGGCCATCAGGCCCAGCACCTCCCGCTCCCGCGGGGTGAGCCCCGCCAGGACGTCCTGCTTGCGGCTGCGCCCCAGCAGCTGGGCGACGACCTCCGGGTCCAGCGCGGTGCCCCCGCCGGCCACCCGCACCACCGCGTCCACGAACTCGCGCACGTCGGCGACCCGGTCCTTCAGCAGGTAGCCCACGCCCCGGCTGCTGCTGGCCAGCAGTTCCGTGGCGTACTGCTCCTCGACGTACTGCGAGAGCACCAGCACGCCCAGCTCCGGGTGCTCGCCGCGCAGCCGCACCGCCGCGCGCACGCCCTCGTCGGTGTGGGTGGGGGGCATCCGCACGTCGGCGACCACGACGTCGGGCAGCGCGCCCTCGGCCGCCAGCTCGCCGACCGTCTTGAGCAGGGCCTCGGCGTCGCCCACGCCGGCCACGACCTCGTGACCGCGGTCGGTCAGCAGCCGGGTCAGGCCCTCTCGCAGCAGCACCGAGTCCTCGGCGATGACCACCCGCACCCGCTGCACCGCGTCCTGCACGATCCGACCTCCGGTCACCCTGGCGACGCCACCCCCCGTGGGCAGCCCTGCCGACTGCCCACCAGCATCGCAGCCCGGGTGACGGAGCGCCGTCAGCGGCTGCGCCAGGGGAGTTCGGCGGTGACGGTGGTGGGTCCGCCGGTGGGGGAGTTAACGGTGAGGGCGCCGTCGACGGAGCCGAGGCGTTCGGCGAGGCCGGCGAGTCCGCTGCCGTTCGCGGGGGAGGCGCCGCCGCGGCCGTTGTCGGTGACGCGCAGGTGGAGGCGGTCGCCGATCTTGTCGACGCGGATCCCGGCCTGGGTGGCCTGGCTGTGCTTGCTGATGTTCTGCAGGAGCTCGGAAACCGTGAAGTAGGCGATGCCCTCGATGGCGGGTGCCGGCCGGTCCGGGAGGTCGACGGTGACCGTGACGGGGACGGTGCAGCGGGCGGCGACCGAGGAGAGGGCCGGGCCCAGACCCCGGTCGGTGAGGATCGCGGGGTGGATGCCGCGGGCCAGGTCGCGCAGCTCCTGCAGGGCCAGCTTCACTTCGCCGTGCGCCTCGTCCACCAGACGGGCGGCGGCCTGCGGATCGGAGTGCGCCTTGTCCTTCGCCATCCCCAGGTCCATGGCGAGGGCGGCCAGCCGGGCCTGGGCGCCGTCGTGCAGGTCGCGCTCGATGCGGCGCAGGTCGGCGGCCGCGGTGTCCACGGCCACGCCGCGGTCCTCCTCCAGCTCCGACACGCGCGCGGCCAGCGGCGAGGGGCCCAGCAGCCCCGACACCAGCAGCCGGTTGACGGTCGTCAGGCCGTGCAGCAACCCCGGCGTCGCCAGCACCAGCAGCAGGCCGAGGACGCAGGTCGCCCCGACCTCGAGCGGGGTCTCGACGTAGTACGCGTGGCCGTCCGAGTCGCCGTACAGCTGGATGCCGGGATGGCCGAGGTAGGTCTTCGGCACCCACAGCCACACCGGGTACAGGAACAGCATCCAGCCCACCGCGGTGACCACGAGCGCCACGACGAAGGAGAAGATCGCCCACGGCAGGCACAGCACCGTGTAGAGCAGGTGCCGCCAGGACGCCCCGCTCCTGAGCAGCGCGCCCACCCAGGTCATCAGGCCGCCGCGGGCCTTTCGCCCGGTACGGGCGGGCCGCGGGCGTACGGGCTCCGGCTCGCCGACCCGCAGGCCCAGCAGCGCCCGGGCCCGCGCCCGCTCCAGCGCGCCCAGCCCGCGCGCCCCCGCCAGGGTGCCCGCCAGCAGCGGCACGCCGAGGAAGGTCACCAGCAGGCCCACGCTGAGGGTGGTCATGACCGCCCCGTACGCGAAGGTGAACACCGCGATCGGCAGGCCGAGCATCACGTACAGGAACTCGCGCCAGGTGCGGCCCGCCACTGGGGCGCGCAGCGCGGCCGGCACCCGCGACCGCCGGGGCGCCGCCGGCGCGGTGTGTCCGTGGGGGAGGGCCATGTCGTCGTCCGTTCTCCTGGGGTGGCGCGCCGGGTCGGGCGCGGCTGTCGTCGTCCCTTCCAGGCTCCCGGGACGGGGCCGCCCGGGCCATGAGGGGAGCGGGCGTCCTGGGGGTGGGGGATTCCCCACCCCCGGAGCGTCAGCGGCTGCGCCAGGGGAGTTCGGCGGTGACGGTGGTGGGTCCGCCGGTGGGGGAGTTAACGGTGAGGGCGCCGTCGACGGAGCCGAGGCGTTCGGCGAGGCCGGCGAGTCCGCTGCCGTTCGCGGGGGAGGCGCCGCCGCGGCCGTTGTCGGTGACGCGCAGGTGGAGGCGGTCGCCGTTCTTGTCGACGCGGATCCCGGCTTTGGTGGCCTGGCTGTGCTTGCTGATGTTCTGCAGGAGCTCGGAAACCGTGAAGTAGGCGATGCCCTCGATGGCGGGTGCCGGCCGGTCCGGGAGGTCGACGGTGACCGTGACGGGGACGGTGCAGCGGGCGGCGACCGAGGACAGGGCCGGGCCCAGACCCCGGTCGGTGAGGATCGCGGGGTGGATGCCGCGGGCCAGGTCGCGCAGCTCCTGCAGGGCCAGCTTCACCTCGCCGTGCGCCTCGTCCACCATGCGGGCCGCCGCGTCCGGGTCCTCCAGCACCTTCTCCTTCGCCAGGCCCAGCCCCATCGCCAGGGCGACCAGCCGCGCCTGGGCGCCGTCGTGCAGGTCGCGCTCGATGCGGCGCAGGTCGGCGGCCGCGGTGTCCACGACGACGCCGCGGTCCTCCTCCAGCTCCGCGATCCGCCGCTCCAGCTCGCTGGAGGGCGACAGCAGACCGCGCACCATCGCCCGGTCCACGTTCGACAGGCCCCGCGTGATCCAGCCCAGCAGCGGCCAGGCGACCAGGAGCGAGACCAGCGTGAGGGTGAACGTGAGAATTCCCCATGGCAATCTGATGAACGCGTACAGCGTGCAGCGCCACGCCACCGGGTCCCGCAGCGCCGTCCACATCCGGGCGAGCGCCCCCTGGGCGCCCAGCTGCCGCAGCCGGCTCGGCTCGTCGACGCGCACGCCCAGCAGGGCGCGCGCCCGCCGGCGCTCCATCCGCCCGAGCCGCCGCGCGCCCGTCAGGCCGGCCGCCAGCAGCGGCAGCCCCACCACGGTCACCGACAGAGCCACGCCGGCGTAGAGCCACAGGGAGACGTAGAGGAAGCCGCCGATGCCCGCCGCGAGGTTCAGCAGCAGGTGGACGACCTCCTTCCATGTGGTGGCGGAGAAGGAAGGGCGGACGGGCGGAAGCGCCTCGTCGCCGCTGGGGTCCGAGGTGGTGCGGGCGGTCATGGCGCAAGCCTGCCCCGGCCCCGCCCCCCACCGCCATGGGGGCCGTGGGGGGCCTCCGGTGGGGACAGCCCCACCCCCCGCCCCACCCCCTGCCCCGCCCGCCCCACGGACCGCGGCGGCCCACCCCGGCCCGGGCAGGGCCTAGACTCGCGTGCGTACAGATCGTCGAACAAACAGGACAGGGAGCGAGGGGCGGACGTGCCGAAGGCGACCGTGCGCACCAGCGGCGCCGAGGTCCAGCTCGCGGCGGACTACTTCCACGGCTACGCCGTGGTCGGGCTGCTCGCGGCGATCGGCGTGCTCTTCGTCGTCGTCGCGTTCACCGCGGGCCGGCTGCTGCGGCCGGTGGTGCCGACGCCGGAGAAACTGCTGACGTACGAGTGCGGCGTCGACCCGGTCGGGGAGGGCTGGGCGCACACGCAGGTGCGCTACTACGTCTACGCCTTCCTGTACGTGATCTTCGCGGTGGACTCGATCTTCCTGTTCCCCTGGGCGACGGTGTTCGCCGCACCGGGCTTCGGCGGAGCGACGCTGGTGGAGATGTTCGTCTTCCTCGGCTTCCTCGCCGTGGGCCTGTTGTACGCATGGAAGAAGGGCGTCCTGGAATGGACGTGACACGCAGGAGCCTCGGGCCGCTCGCCCGGCTGGCCCCCGAGCCCATGAAGGTCGTCCTCAACTGGGGACGCCGCTACAGCCTGTGGGTGTTCAACTTCGGTCTCGCCTGCTGCGCGATCGAATTCATCGCCGCATCCATGGCCCGCCACGACTTCATCCGGCTCGGCGTCATCCCCTTCGCCCCCGGGCCGCGCCAGGCCGACCTCATGATCGTCTCCGGCACGGTGACGGACAAGATGGCGCCCGCGGTCAAGCGGCTGTACGAACAGATGCCCGAACCGAAGTACGTGATCTCCTTCGGCGCCTGCTCCAACTGCGGCGGGCCCTACTGGGACTCCTACTCCGTCACCAAGGGCGTCGACCAGATCATCCCCGTCGACGTCTACGTACCCGGCTGCCCGCCCCGGCCCGAAGCGCTGCTGCAGGGCATCATCAAGCTGCAGGAGAAGATCGCCCAGGAGTCCCTCGGCGAGCGCTACTCCCAGCCGTCCGCCGCCGCCCTGAGCAGCGGCCTGGTGACCCCGCCACCGGCGCCGGGTACGGAGGGTACGGCCCGATGAGCTGGCTGCCGCAGACGGTCACCGAACTCTTCGGCGAAGACGCGACCGCCGAGGAGGCCTACGACCTGCTCACGGTCGACGTCCCCGCCCAGGCGTGGCTCCCCGCACTGACCACCGCGCGCGACACGCTCGGCTGCACCTTCTTCGACTGGCTCAGCGCCGTCGACGAACCCGGCACCGGCCTGCGCGTCTCCGCCCACGTCGCCGCCCTGCCCGCGCAGCACGGCGACGCCGTGCACCGCCTGCTCCTGCGGACGACCGTCCCCCACGACGCCGCCACCCTGCCGACGGTGACCGGCGTCTACGCCGGCGCGGCATGGCACGAGCGCGAGACGCACGAAATGTTCGGCGTCGACTTCGCCGGCCACCCGCACCTGGAGCCGCTGCTGCTCCCCGACGGCTTCGAGGGCCACCCCCTGCGCAAGGACTTCGTCCTCGCCGCGCGCGTGGTCAAGGCCTGGCCCGGCGCCAAGGAACCCGGCGAGTCGGCGGAGGGCGGCCCCAAGCGCCGCCAGATGCTCCCGCCCGGCGTCCCCGACCCCAACGAATGGGGCCCCCTCAAGGGCCAACTCCCCCCGGCCCCGACCCGCCCCGAACGTCCCACCCGCCGCGCAGCGACGGGTGACGCCGCGGCGGCCCCCCGCCGCGCCCGCACCGCGGGCGAGGGCTCGGCGAGCCAGGCGCCGGCGGCGCCGCGCCGCGCCCGCTCGGCGGCGGAGGGCTCCGCCAGCCAGGCCGCTCCGCGGCGAGCGCGCAGTGCCAGCGAGGGCTCGGCGAGCCAAGCCGCTCCGCGGCGTGTGCGCAGTGCGAGCGAGGGCTCGGCGAGCCAGCAGGCGGAGGGCGCGGCGCCCGCGCCGCGCCCGGCCCCGCGCTCGTCGGACGCCCCCTGGCACCACGCCCGTCCGGCCTTCGACGAGCCCACCACGGGCACCCGGCCCGAAAGCCCGCCCCCGGCGGAGCCGACCGACGGCGCCGCCACCCCTTCCCGCCGCGACGGCGCTCAGCCCGAGCGGCCGGGTCCGGCGGAATCGGAGGCACGCCAGCCCGCGGGCGAGGGCGGTGAGGCCGCACCGGCTGCACCGGCCGCAGCGTCCACTCCCCGCCGCGACGGCGCCCAGCCCGAACCGCCGCCCCCGGCGGAGCCGGACGCGCCCGCACCGGGCGACGATGACCGGTCCGGGCCGCCGGCTTCGCCGGCTCCCGCTCCGCCGGCGGACGGCGAGGAACCCGGGGCCGGGCCCCAGACACGTACGAACCCCGCCGGAGGCGAGAGCGCATGAGCAGCGAGACCGTCGACGTCGTGCTGCGTCTGCTCGCCGTCTTCGTCGTCTTCCTCGTGCTCCCGCTCGTCATCGGGCAGACCGAGCACAAGGTGATGGCGCACATGCAGGGCCGGCTGGGTCCGATGTACGCCGGTGGGTTCCACGGGTGGGCCCAGCTGGTGGCGGACGGGGTGAAGTTCGCGCAGAAGGAGGACGTCGTCCCCAGGGACGCCGACCGGCGCGTGTTCCAGTTGGCGCCGGCCGTGGCGTTGCTGCCGTACCTGCTGGTCCTGGTGGCCCTGCCGCTCGGTCCCGGCAATGCCGTCGGCCAGGTCGTCGACGCCGGCATCTTCTTCGTGCTGGCCGTGATGGGCGTGGGCGTGCTCGGTTCGCTGATGGCGGGCTGGGCGTCGGCGAACAAGTTCTCCTTGCTGGGCGGCTTGCGCACGGCCGCGCAGCTGCTGGCGTACGAGTTGCCGATGCTGCTGGCGGCGGCGTCCGTCGCGATGGCGGCGGGCACGGTGTCGCTGCCGGGCATCGTGGAGGCCTTCCACTGGTGGTGGGTGCCGTGGCAGATCGTGGGCGGGCTGGTGTTCTTCACGGCGGGGCTGGCCGAGCTGCAGCGGCCGCCGTTCGACATGCCGGTGGCCGATTCGGAGATCATCTTCGGCGCGTACACCGAGTACACGGGTCTGCGGTTCGCGATGTTCCTGCTCGCCGAGTACGCCGGCATCGTGGTGCTGTGCGGTCTGACGACCGTGCTGTTCCTCGGCGGGTGGCACGGCCCGTTCGGGGCCGACGGGCTGGGCTGGCTGTGGACGCTGCTGAAGACGGCCGTCCTCGCCTTCGTCGTGATCTGGCTGCGGGTGAGCTATCCGCGGCTGCGCGAGGACCAGCTGCAGAAGCTGGCCTGGACGGTGCTGATCCCGCTGGCTCTCGCGCAGATCGCGCTCACGGGTGTCGTGAAGGTGGTGATGCAGTGATGGGCGTTCCCGGATCGGGTCTGGCCAAGGGGCTGGCGGTCACGCTGCGGACGATGACGCGGCGCGCGCAGACCGTGCAGTACCCGGATGCGCAGCCGGAGCTGCCGCCGCGCACGCGCGGTGTGATCGGGCTGTTCGAGGAGAACTGCACGGTGTGCATGCTGTGCGCCCGCGAGTGCCCGGACTGGTGCATCTACATCGACTCCCACAAGGAGACGGTGCCGGCGGCGGTGCCGGGCGGCCGCGAGCGCAGCCGCAACGTGCTGGACCGCTTCGCGATCGACTTCGCGCTGTGCATGTACTGCGGCATCTGCATCGAGGTGTGTCCGTTCGACGCGTTGTTCTGGTCGCCGGAGTTCGAGTACGCGGAGACCGACATCCAGGAGCTGACCCACGAGCGGGACAAGCTCCGCGAGTGGATGTGGACGGTTCCGGAGCCGCCGGCGCTCGACCCGGCGGCGGAGGAGCCGAAGGAGATCGTGGCGGCGCGCAAGACGGCCGAGAAACTGGCAGCCCAGCAGGCACAGGAGCAGCAGAAGGAGGAGGGCGCATGAGCGCGGCAGCCGCCCCCGGCTTCCTCTCCCCTTCCGGCGTGGAGATCGCCTTCCTGCTCGTCGGCGTCGTGACCCTGGGCGCCGCGGCGGTCACCGTCACGACCCGGCAGCTGGTGCACGCGGCCCTGTGGCTGGTCGTGGCGCTGGGCGGGCTGGCCGTGGAGTACCTGCTGCTGACGGCGGAGTTCATCGCCTGGGTGCAGGTGCTGATCTACGTCGGCTCGGTGGTGGTGCTGCTGCTCTTCGGGCTCATGCTCACCAGGGCTCCCATCGGCCGTTCCCCGGACGCCGACTCCGGCAACCGCTGGGCGGCCCTGGCCGTCGCGGGCGCCGCGGCCGCGGCCCTGGTGTGGGTGGTCGTCGACGCCTTCCGTACGACGTGGATCGACCTGGACGGCGCGCCGCAGGGCACCACGAAGGTGTCGGGGGAGATCCTCTTCCGGCACTGGGTGCTGCCGTTCGAGGCGCTGTCGGTGCTGCTGCTGGCGGCGCTGGTGGGTGCCATCGTGCTGTCCCGCAGGAAGAAGGAGGAGCAGCGCTGATGCACCTGGTGTACCCGGCCGTGCTGGCCGCCCTCCTCTTCTGCACGGGCCTGTACGGCGTGCTGGCCCGGCGCAACGCCATCCTGGTGCTGATGTCCGTCGAGCTGATGCTCAACGCCGTCAACCTCAACCTCGTCGCCTTCGACGTGTGGCTGCACGACGCGCTGCACGCCGGCCAGGCGCTGACCCTGTTCACCATCGCCATCGCCGCCGCCGAGATCGGCATCGGCCTGGCGATCGTTCTGATGGTGTACCGCAACCGCGGCACCGCCGACGTCGACCGGCTGCGCGACCTGCGCGACGACGCGCCGGAGGAGCCCGGGCCCGCGGCCGGGGCGCAGGAGAAGGCGGAGGCCGCCGCGTGAGCACCACGACCACCGCCGTCCTCGTTCCCCTGCTGCCCTTCCTCGGTGCCGTCGCCGGCCTGCTGACGGGCCGCCGCGCGCCCGGTTTCGTACGGCCGCTGGCCGTGCTGCCGACGCTGGCGGCGGCCGTGCTCGCGGTCGTCGTCGCCTGCCGGCAGGGCGGCGGCAGCGGCCCGGGCGAGGCGATCGACGCCGCCACGCGGCTGACCCCGACCGGCTCGGTGCCGATCGACCTGGCCCTGCACCTGGACGGCTTCGCCGTGCTGGTGGCGGTGCTGGTCGGCGTGGTGGCCACCTGCGTGCAGCTGTACTCGACGGCGTACCTGCGCGACGACCCCCGCTATCCCTCGTACGCGGCGCTGGTCTCCCTCTTCACGTCCGCGATGCTCCTCGTCGTCTACTCGGGCGACCTGATGGTGCTGCTGGTCGGCTGGGAGGTCATGGGCATCTGCTCGTACTTCCTGGTCGGCCACTACTGGGAGACCGAGGCCGCCCGGGCGGCGTCCCTGAAGGCGTTCCTGGTCACGAAGCTGGGCGACGTCCCCTTCCTGATCGGCGTCTTTGCGCTGGCCGCCGACGCCGGAACGTTCCGGATCAACGGCATCCTCACCACGGCCGCGGCCGGCCACCTCACGCACCCCACGCTGGAGGCGCTGCTGCTGCTCGCGGGCGTGGCGGGCAAGTCGGCGCAGTTCCCGCTGCACACGTGGCTGCCCGACGCGATGGCGGGCCCGACGCCCGTCTCCGCGCTGATCCACGCCGCGACGATGGTCGCGGCCGGCGTCTACCTCGTCGCCCGGCTGCTGCCCGTCTTCGCCGCCTCCGCGGCGGCACTGGTCGTGCTCGCCGTGACGGCCGCGGT
The DNA here is from genome assembly GCF_039532865.1 of Streptomyces luteosporeus. Lineage (NCBI taxonomy): Bacteria > Bacillati > Actinomycetota > Actinomycetes > Kitasatosporales > Streptomycetaceae > Streptomyces > Streptomyces luteosporeus. The sequence continues at coordinate 286,803 of NZ_BAAASL010000008.1, read as the reverse complement.
CACCATGGTCGGCTCGGCCCTGGCCGCGCTCGCCCAGGACGACATCAAACGCGTCCTCGCCTACTCGACCGTCGGCCAGCTCGGCTACATGACCGGCGCCCTGGCCGTCGGCGACCGCGGCGCCGCCGTCTTCCACCTCCTGTCGCACGGCGCCTTCAAGGCGCTGCTGTTCCTCGGGGCGGGCGTGGTCATCCACGCGGCCGGCACCAACTCGCTGGCCGCGACCTCCCGCATGAGCGGCCTGGCCCGGCGCGTCCCGGACGCGTACTGGACGATGACCGTCGGCCTGCTGGCGCTGGCCGCGATCCCGCCGTTCAGCGGCTTCTTCTCCAAGGAGGCCGTCCTGGGCGCCGCCGAGCGGGCCACCGCGGGCGAGGCCCACGGCATCCCCGCCGCCGCGGCCGGCCCGGCCGGCTGGACGGTGCTCGTCGCCGGGCTGCTCACCGCCGTGCTCACCGCCGCCTACGCCGCCCGCCTGTGGCTGCTCGCCTTCCACGGGCGCGGCACGCAGGCCCCGGACCACGGCAGGGAACCGGCGGCCATGACCACGGTGCTGTGGGTGCTGTTCGTGCCCACCGCCGCCTTCGGCCTGGCCGCCTGGCAGCTGCCCGGCTGGTTCGACGGGCGGTCGCTGACCCCGACGCTCACCACCTCCGTGCTGTCCACCGGCTGCGCGCTCGCCGGCGTGCTCGTCACGTACGCGGCCTGGCGGCGCAGCGCCGCGCTGGCCGCCCGTACGCCGCTCGGCGCGGTCGCCGCCGACCCGGACGAGGCGCCGTACGTCTCCGAGGAGGAGAGCATCGCCACCCACGAGGCCGCCTACGGCGGCATCGCCGGCGCCCCGGACCCGGCCGACCCCGGCCGGCTCCTGCTGGGCCCCCTGCACCGGCACGCCGTCAGCGGCTTCCACCTGGACGCCGTGTACTCCGCGCTCCTCGTGCGGCCCGCGCGCGGTGCCGCGCGGCTCGCCCGCTTCCTCGACCGCGAGGTCGTGGACGGGTACGTGCGCGGGGCCGGCACCGCCCCCGGTCTGCTGGGCGCGGCCGTCCGCCGGGCGCAGACCGGCAACGTGCAGACCTACCTCGGCGCCCTCCTCGCCGGTTCCGTCGTCCTGGCCGTCGCCGCCGTGCTGCTCGCCACGGGAGCGTGAGCGCAAGACCATGAGTCACACCGTCATGCAGATCCTCCTCGCCGCGATCGTCGTCCTGCCCCTGCTCGGCGCCGTCGCCGCCCTGCTGCCGGCCCCGCCCGGCCTGAAGGGCAAGAGCCCCGAGCAGGCCGTGCTGCGGCACGGCGTCACCGTCACCGGTGCCGTCCTCGCCCTGGCCGTGGCCCTCGCCGCCGGCTTCGACCACGGCCACCCGGCGCGCATGCAGGCGACGACGGACGTCAGCTGGATCCCCGCGCTGCACATCCGCATCCACCTCGGCGTGGACGGCGTCTCGCTCCCCCTCCTCGTGCTGACCGCGCTGCTGACCTTCCTCAGCGCGCTCTACAGCTACCACCGCATGCCGCAGGGCCCGTCTCCCAAGGCATTCGTGGCGCTGCTGCTCGTCCTGGAGGCCGGCACCCTCGCGACCTTCGCCGTCCTCGACCTGATGCTGTTCTTCCTCGCCTTCGAGATGGTGCTCATCCCGATGTACTTCCTCATCGCCCGCTGGGGCGGCGAGGGGCGGGGACCCGCCGCGTGGCGGTTCATCCTCTACACGCTGCTCGGCTCCGTGGTGATGCTGCTCGGCCTCCTCCTGGTCGGGATCAAGGGCGGCACGTTCGACATGGTGGCACTCGCCACTGACAATGGCTCCTCGCTCAGCCACACCACGCAGCTCGTCGCCGCGCTGGCCATCGGCGTCGGGCTGGCCGTCAAGGCCCCGATGTGGCCCCTGCACACCTGGCTGCCGGACGCCCACACCTCCGCCCCCACGGTCGGCTCGGTGCTGCTGGCGGGCGTCCTGCTGAAGATGGGCACCTACGGGTTCGTGCGCATCCTGCTGCCGATCGTGCCGGACGGCGCGCACACCTTCGCGCCCTACCTGGCCGCCCTCGCGGCCGTCGGCATCGTCTACGGCTCCCTGGTCTGCCTGGCCCTGGCCCGCTCGGGCGGCAAGGGCGACCTCAAGCGCCTGATCGCCTACTCCTCGGTCGGCCACATGGGCTTCGTGCTCCTGGGCATCGCCACCCTCACCCCGACCGGCGTCAACGGCGCGCTGTTCGCCAACGTCGCCCACGGCCTGATCACCGGTCTGCTCTTCTTCCTCGTCGGCGCCCTGAAGGACCGCTACGGCACCTCCGACCTCGACAGCCTCTCCGGCACCACCGGCGCGGCCCTGTACGGCCGCGCCCCCCGCCTGGGCGGCCTGCTCGCCTTCGGCGCGGTCGCCTCGCTGGGCCTGCCGGGGCTCGCCGGGTTCTGGGGCGAGATGCTCGCCATGTTCGCCTCCTTCCGCCCCGCCGACGGGCTCAGCCGCCCCGCGTTCCTCGTCTTCATGGCCCTCGCCGGCCTCGGCACCCTGCTCACCGCCGCGTACCTGCTGGTCGTGGTGCGCCGGGTGTGCATGGGCGACAAGCGCGACGAGGTCCCGGCCCTGGCCGACGTCCACGGCTACGAGTTCGCCGCCTGGACCCCGCTCGTGGCCCTCACCGTCCTCGCCGGGCTGTGGCCCGCGGCCCTCATCGGCCTCACCGACCCTGCCGTTCAGCAGCTCCTCGCAGGAGGCAAGTGATGGGTTCGCTGGTCCAGTCCGTCGACTGGCTCGCCATCGCCCCGCCGACCATCGCGGCGCTCGTCGCGCTCGTCGTCCTGGTCGCCGACCTCTTCCTGCCCGAGGAGCGCAAGCCGCTCCTCGGCTGGCTGTCCCTCGGCGGACTCCTCGCCGCCGGACTCGCCCTGCTGCCGCTGCTGGACGGCGACCGCTCCACGTTCTGCATCGTCGGACGCAGTTCCTCCTGCAGCTACGTGGCCGACCACTTCACGCTCGTCGTGCAGTTCCTCGTCCTCGGCGGTGCCCTGCTGACGGCCCTGCTGTCCCTGAGCGCGATCGCCGACCACAAGCTGCCCGCCGGCGAATTCTGGTTCCTGCTGCTGTCCTCGGCCGCCGGCGCCGCCCTGCTGCCCGCCTCCCGCGACCTCGCCACCCTCGTCGTCGCCCTCGAAGTGGCCTCGCTGCCCGCCTTCGCCCTCGTCGGCATGCGCCGCGGCGACGCCCGCTCCTCCGAAGCGGCCCTGAAGTTCTTCCTGTCCTCCGTCACCGCCACCGCGGTCACGCTGCTGGGCGCGAGCTTCGTCTACGCCGCCACCGGCACCCTGCACCTGAACGGCATCGCCGCCGGCCTCGGCCACACCGACCCGCGCCTGGCCGTCCTCGCCAAGGCCGGCATCGCCCTCACCCTCGTCGGCTTCGCCTTCAAGACCGCCGCCGCGCCCTTCCACTTCTGGGTGCCCGACACCTACGTCGGCGCCCCCGTGCCCGTCGCCGCGTACCTGTCGGTTGTCGGCAAGGCCGTCGGCTTCACCGGCCTCATCCTCGTGACGGTCGTCGCCTTCCCGTCGTACGCGAACGTGTGGGGCCCCGTCCTCGCCGTCCTCGCCGCCCTCACCATGACCGCCGGCAACGTCGCCGCCCTGCGCCAGCGTCCCGACCGTGCCCACAGCGCCGTCCGCCTGCTGGCCTGGTCCTCCGTCGGCCAGGCGGGCTACCTCCTCGTCCCCGTCGCCGCCGCCGGCTACACCGACCGCCCCGGCCACGCCATCGGCTCCACCGTCGCCTACGCCCTGATGTACGCGGCCGTGAACCTCGGCGCCTTCGCGGTGGCCGCCCTCGTCGCCCGCACCAGCCCGGCCAACCGCCTCGCCGACTACCGCGGCCTGTACGCCCGCAGCCCGCTGGCGGCCCTCGCCCTGGCCTTCTTCCTGCTGTGCCTGGCCGGACTGCCGCCGGGGATCATCGGCCTGTTCGCCAAGGTGACCGTCTTCTCGGCCGCCGTGGACGCGGGGCTCGGCTGGCTGGCGGTCGTCATGGCCGTCAACGTCGTGATCGCCCTGTACTACTACCTGCAGTGGACGGCGCTGCTGTTCCGCCCGGCCGAGGCGGCGGCCCCCGCGAAGCTCCGCATCCCCGCCCCCCTCACGGCGGCCATCACCCTGGCGGCCGTACTGGGCGTCGCCCTCTCGGGCGCCCCGCAACTGGTGCTGCGCTTCGCCGCCGGAGCGCTCCTGTAGGGGCGAGCGCCGCCCCGCGCCCACCGTGCACAAGGGAACTAGCGGCCCTCGCCTGGCGTTGACCAGTACGAAAGGTTCCACTGGTTAAACCAGGTTCAAGGGTTCCCCTGCCGCACCACTTGGAGGGCGTACCGTGCACCGCCGGCACAACGGGCTCAGGACCGCCGTACTCCTCGGCGGACTGTCCGCCCTCATCATCGCCATCGGCAGCGTCTTCGGCCGCGCGGGCCTGATCATCGCCGTGCTCGTCGCCGTGGGCACCAACGCCTACGCCTACTGGAACAGCGACAAGCTGGCCCTGCGCGCCATGCGCGCCCGGCCCGTCAGCGAATTCGAGGCCCCCCAGCTCTACCGCATGGTGCGCGAGCTCTCCACCGCCGCACGCCAGCCGATGCCGCGCCTGTACATCTCCCCGACCGAGGCCCCCAACGCCTTCGCCACCGGCCGCAACCCGCGCAACGCCGCCGTCTGCTGCACGGAGGGCATCCTGCGCCTGCTCGACGAGCGCGAGCTGCGCGGCGTCATCGGCCACGAGCTCAGCCACGTCTACAACCGCGACATCCTCATCTCCTCCGTGGCCGGCGCGCTCGCCTCGGTGGTGATGTTCCTGGTCAACTTCGCCTGGCTGATCCCCTTCGGCCGCTCCGAGGACGACGAGGGCCCCGGCCTCGTCGGCATGATCATGATCATGCTGCTGGGCCCCATCGCGGCCTCCCTCATCCAGCTCGCCGTCAGCCGCTCCCGCGAGTACGAGGCCGACGCCTCCGGCTCCCGCCTCACCGGCGACCCCCTGGCCCTCGCCGGCGCCCTCCGCAAGCTCGAACTGGGCACCCAGCGCCTGCCCCTGCCCCCCGAGCCGCGCCTGGAGACGGCGAGCCACATGATGATCGCCAACCCGTTCCGGCCGGGCGAGGGCCTGTCGAAGCTCTTCTCCACCCACCCGCCCATGCGCGAACGCATCGCCCGCCTGGAGCAGATGGCGGGCCACGACGGCCGCCTCAGCTGATGGTCTGACCGTCCTGCGTCCCGCCCTTGCACACCTTGGTGACCGTGAACGACAGCACCCCACCGCCCACCTTCACATCCGGCAGCCCGCCCCCGTCGATACAGGTCTTCAGATCGGTGTCGGAAGGCGCCGCATACGCCTGAGTGGCAACGCCCCCGACGAGAACAACCGCGGATATGACTGCCGAGAAAAGCAACCTGGAACCGGAACGCATGGCACTCCCCGTCCTGTCGTGACGTCGGAGCACCCACCATGGCCACGCCACGCCCCGGGGGGCGCGTTGCACTGCTCCGTTCGGGTGACCCTAGGATCACTCCCCACAACTGAACCAACGGGGAAAGGTCCGAACAGGACATGCGACTCACCGGCAAGCGCATAGCCGTCGCCGCCGCGGGCGCCGTGGCGGCCATCGCCGTCACCGCGCAGATCACACCCAGCGCCTTCGGCACCGAGGGCACCACCACACCGGCCACGGCGGCACCGACGACCGCCGACCCGCAGGACACCGCCGTCTCCACCACCGACAACACCGCTTTCCAGAACGGTGTCATGTCGCTCGACGCCCCAGCCGCCCCCACCCGGTCCGCGCTCGCCGCAGCGGCTGCCGCCCCCCAGGGCGAGGGCTGGAAGGTGGCCGACGGCATGGCCAAGTCGCTCGCCACCGGCTACACCATCAAGTTCTACGACCAGCAGTCCGTCGACTGGCTCGGCCGCTACGTCAAGGCCACCGCCGCCGACCTCAAGCGCATCACCAACCTTCCCATCTCCGTCGACACCAAGCCCGTCGGCTGGAACTACTCCCGCCCCCGCGGCGAGATCGTCATCGGCGTCCTCAAGCGCCCCTGCGTACCGCCCGCCGACAACGGCCAGAAGGGCTGGAAGGTCGTCCACGACGGCTCCGGCACCCTCAACCTCAGCTGCGGCTTCATCTCCTCCTCCCTCCCGCAGACCGTCACCAGCGGCCACGCCTACATCGACAGCTCCTTCTTCACCGCCGACGGCAAGCCCCTGCCCACCTGGGGCGAGACGTTCCTGCGCAACCACATCAGCCACGAACTCGGCCACACCATGGGCCTCACCCACGCCGACCGCAGCCCCAAGCGCGGCGACTGCGCCGTCGGCAAGGACTCCGGCGAGAAGCCGATCATGTGCACCGACAACCACGGCTACACCGACGGCCGCGCCGGCACCTACGTCCAGCAGTTCGACGTCCAGGGCCTGCGCCACCTCGCCGCCGCCGCAGGCGTCGCCGTCCCGCCCCAGGGCACCGTCACCGGCCTCGGCGGCAAGTGCCTCGACGTCAAGGGCGCCAAGCCCGACAACGGCACCCAGATCCAGCTCTACACCTGCAACGGCACCGTCGCCCAGTCCTGGATCCTCGCCCAGGACGGCAGCATCCGCGCCCTCGGCAAGTGCCTCACCACCGACGGCACCAACGTCCAGCTCTCCGACTGCAAGAACAACGCCGCCCAGCGCTGGTCGGTCAACGCGAAGGGCCAGATCGCCCACGCCGCCTCCGGCAAGGTCCTCGACGTGACGGGCGGCAGCACGACCAACGGCACGAAGATCCAGCTCGCCACCCCGAACACGAACAAGCGCCAGCTCTGGACGGTTCCGAAGTAGGCCCCCAGAAGCCGGCCGACGCCCAGGGCCTGTCCGGCCGGATCGCCTCGAAGGGGCGCGGGGCCCTGCCGATCTGCGGCTCCGCCGCGCGGGCGCGACAAGCCACGACGGCACGTCGACTGCAGGCCGTCAGTGGCCGATCGCGCAGTTCCCCGCGCCCCTGACGGGGCGCTGCCCGATCCGCCGGCCAGGCCCTAGGCCCGGCCGGCTTCCAGGTAGCGGGGGACCGCGTCCCCCAGCGCCTCCATCGCCGCGGCAGCGCGCATCCTTGTGCGCGGGGGCAACAGGCGGAGGGCTTCGTCCGGGACGAAGAAGGCGCACGCGGACAGTTCGTCGTCCGTCGGGCCAAGAGTCCGGCGCTGCTCGGCCCCGAGCTCGCCCCCGTCGAATATGAACGCGAGTTGGTCGTCCCACGGGCCGTGCGGCGGCACCCAGTCGACACACAGCAGCCCGTGGAGGTCCACCGCGAGACCCAGCTCCTCCCGCAGCTCGCGTCTCGCCGCTTCCCGCGGCGACTCGTTGGCCTCGGCCATTCCGCCGGGCAGGTCCCACGCCTCCTTGTAGGTCGGCTTGACCAGCAGCACCCGCCCGGCGTCGTCCCGAAGGAGCACGTCGGCAGCCACGCGCTTCCTGGCCTGCTTCGCGTTGCCCTCCGCGAGGTAGGCGTCCCACTCGGCCGTACCCGGACGCGGCGCGCTGCTCATCCCGTAGCCATGAAGAGCGTGCGACGGCGGTGGACGTCGGCATGGGCGGCGAGGAAGTCGGCCACAACCACGTACCCCCGATGGGGAGCCATCGCCGCCGCGAGCGCCGCCAGCTGCTGGGTGATCCGCGCCGATCCGAGCGGCCCACAGGCGTTCAACACGCGGTGTCCCGTCTCGCACGCCGCCTCCAGCTCCCGCTGCTGCGCGCGGATGGTGGCCAGCGCGATCTGCCCGAACACCCGACTCCTGGCCCGCTCTGCCGAACGCAGAGCGACAGCACGTTCCGCCGACACGGCGGCCTCGGCCAGCTGCCCCAGGTCCTGCAGGACCAAGGCCCTCTCACTGGCCAGGGCAGCAGCATCGAACGAGCTCAGCCAGCCCGCGGACTCCTCAGCCGCGCCGAGCTCCCGCTCTGCGGCCTCCAGCGCCTGCTGAGCAGCGCGTTCGTGCCCCAGCCGGGCGAGTGCCCGGGCCTCCATGGCATGCAGCCGCGCCGACAGCATCGGCACGGGCACGTCCAGGCGTGTCCGGCCGGCACGGGCCAGCGAGACCGCTTCCCGCGGCCGTCCGCCCTGCAGGGCCAGGTGGCTCATGCTGGCCATGATGTTGGCCCCGAGAGCAGAATCGGCTCCGGCGGTCGCCAGGGCCAGCGCCTGCTCGAAGTGTTCGCGGGCCCGCCCGTCCCGGCCCGAGTCGTGGGCCATCCAGCCGGCCATCTCCGTCAGGGACGCCGCTGCCCGGAACACCTGCCCCGCACCATGGCCGGCCTCGCAGCCGAACAACCTGGGCGCCAGACTGTGGTGCAGGTAGTGCAGGACGGAACCATAGAGATGCCCACCCCCGAGCCGGCGGTCGGCAGCACGGAAGGACTCCACGGCGGCCATGTCGGGCCCCGGGGGCACCGCCGACGGCCCCGCCGGAACGGCGGCCGACTCCCAGGGCCGCGGCGCAAGGCGGACGAGCGCACCGGGGATGCGGAGACCGTCGGCGATGCGTTCCATCTTCTCGACGCTGGTGACGCGACCCTCGCCCCGCGCCAGCTTGCCCACCCGTTCCGGCTTCATGTCGCACGCGTCCGCGATCCGCATGAAGCTGATCCCGGCCCACTTGCGCACCAGGGCGAAGAACGTCCCGAAGTCATGACGTGCCAGGGCGGCCCGCACGTCCTCGCGGGCGAGCACAGCTTCGGGAACTGCGGTCAACTCGGTACTCCCGGACGGCGGTTCGACATGCCCAGTCTACCCATCGCAGGGAGACCGGCAGGGGGAATCATGCGCCCACTCGCCGCAACGAGCATGGGCCCATGCTCACCAAATCCCCCGCCGTCACCCACCGTTGGCGTCACACCGCGCGTTCCGTCCCCCTGGCCCGCGCGGAGTTGAGGAAAGTGCTGGCGGACTGGCGTCTGGCGGCCATCGAGGACGAATCCCTCGTCGCCCTCTCCGAGCTGCTGACGAACGCCGTCGTCCACGCCCGCGTGCCGCGCGACCGCCGGATCGAGACCCGTTTCGAGCACCCGGACCGCGACACCGTACGCATCTCCGTCGACGACGCGGATCCCACCCACCCGCACCCTGGCCGAGGGCTCGCCCTCGTCGCCGCGCTGTCCTCCAGCTGGGGAGTCAGCGGCCGCAACGGCGTGGGCAAGCGCGTCTGGGCCGTCCTCCGGGCGGAGCGTCCTGCGTGATCCTCCTCGCCTACATGCTGCAGCGCGGCGACGTCGTCCTCGACGGGCAGCAGGCCCATCGTGTCGGCGCGATCCTTCACCAACAGCGCACGGTCACGGTGGTTTTCGCAGACGGACGGACTCTCCGCACCTCACCCACCCATTCCCTGCACGTACGCCGCACCTGGCCGCCGCCGCGCTCGTAAGGTTGGCGCATGGAATCCGAAGTGAACGACGTCAAGTGGGTGTACGCCGGGCCGAACCTCCTCTTCCCCGCGTCCGCCGACACCCACTACCCGCCTTGCCCCAACCTCATGAGGCGCCCGTCCCCCGAGCCGGAGGACGAGTTCGACGACATTCCCGACTTTTTGAAGTAGCACCGACCACCGCCCGCACCCGGACGCCCAGCCACCCTCGACCGGCAACGAGCGGAGCGTCTCCACCGGCCCGAGCCCCATCGCGGCAGCAGCCGGCTCCCCCTCAGCCACGGCCGGGCGGCGCGATCTCCTCACGCACCCGCATCCGCGACGGCACGAGAACGGCGGCCGACCTCCCACCCACCCGCAGCCCGAGAACCGGCCCCCGCCCCCCACCCCTCCCCTCGTAGCCAGCCAAAGCTCTGACCTGCACCTACGTACAACCACCCGCACCCCCTCCCCCATTGCCGTGATTTCCCGGCATGCCAGGCCTGTGCCCCGCACCTGCCGGAAAGCCTTCCGGGGAGGGAAAGGGAGGTGAGCGCGACGATGGTTCTGCTGGATTTGCAGGTCATGGGGGTCGAGGACGGCGAGGAAGCGCGGCTCGAACTGGGCCGCAGCATCGGCGACGGCACCAGTGACGTCAGCCTGCTTCTGTGCCTTGGCGGCGAGTGACCCCCTAAGGGTTCATTCAGGGTCACCGGCCGGCCGCGCTCAGGAACTGGGATTCGAAGCCTCGGCGTCTCATGAAGCACGGAACCCATGCTGGTGAGAGGCTTGAATCATGAGGTTGATCCTGAACGTCGTCTGGCTGGTGCTCTGCGGGTTCTGGATGGCGGTGGGCTATCTGGTCGCGGGGCTCATCTGCTGTCTGCTGATCGTCACGATCCCCTTCGGCATCGCCTCCTTCCGCATCGCCGCCTACGCGTTCTGGCCCTTCGGGCGGACGACCGTCGAGCGCAGGGATGCGGGCGCGGGCTCCCTCATCGGGAACGTGATCTGGTTCGTCTTCGCCGGCTGGTGGCTGGCGCTGGGGCACATCGTCACCGGCATCGCGCTGTGCCTGTCGATCATCGGCATCCCGCTGGGCATCGCGAACTTCAAGCTGATCCCGATCTCGCTCATGCCGCTCGGCCGCGAGATCGTCCCTTCCGACCGGCCGTTCGCCACTCGTTGATCGAGCTGGAGGCCAGTGAAGGTTCACAGGGAGAGGGCAGGGGCATGTGGCCCCTGCCCTCTCTGTGGAACGTGCCCAGAGCCCAGGGGATCCGCTGGGCATCATTGCTGTCCGGGCCCTACGGAATGGTGCCTTCCACCGTGTGGTCGCTGAACTCGACCTGGGTCGAGGGCCGCACATCCCCGCCGCTGTGGGTGGACCAGTAGCCCTCGTGCTTCGCCATGTCGGTAAAGGTGACCTTGAAGGTCCCGGACGGCACCTGAGTGCGCGCACCCGTCACGAGGAGCGTGCCATCCTGCGTGCGACCGGAGTTGTAGGAGCCGGAGGCGAGTGTCTTGCCGTTCACGGCGGTTGCGATGGTGCCCCCCATGAACGCGGAGTCCCCGTTGACTTGGGCCTTGTCGTGATACCAGGCGGCGCCCCAGTAGTAGTAGGCATCGCCCGTGACGAACGGCTGCACGGCGTAGGTCCCGTCACTGTTGTGGAACGTCTTCACGCACCACTGCACGTTGACCTTGGACCACTTGTTGGGCGAGAAGAACGTCGCGGACCCCCCTGCGGGATCGCACTTGACGGTCTCGGAAGCGAGGCCAGCGGCCGGGGCGGCGGAGGCTGCACCCGTGGCCAGTCCCGTAGCTGCCAGGGTGAATGCCGCTATGCCCAGAAGCCCGGTACGAATCCGACGCATCAGTTGCCTCTCTGTCTTGATCAATTCCCAAGATCAGCTGGAGACTACAAGCGTCCTCGTGCACCATGTAACGGCAGAATCACGCCAAGTGATGGTCGGTGGTGGGGGCGCAGCACTGGCACCGGCGCCGCGAAGAGAGAACTGCCCCCTGGGGGATCGGCCGGGAAACGCGGATGCGCGTGGATGAACGCGTTTCCCGGCATTCCGACGCACGCCCCGCCGGCAAATGGCGGCGGAATGCTCGCCCGGCCAGCGACCGTCCCCATCGCACCAGCGCAATTATTGCGTCGCCATCCATTGCTGCACGATGTCAATAGCGCCCCTTCGGATGTGAGCGTTGAACGATCGTTGACAGCCGTGCGCACCAGCACTTCTCGGTGACCGAAACGCACCGCCAGGATCAAGGCGTCCCGAACCAGCGTTCCTCCGCACGACTCCGCCGGGAGATCGACCCGAACGCTGCCTCCACCTGCACTGTTCGTGCTCCGAGGCGCCCTCGGCCCGGTCGCCGACCGGCCCGTGGCCGCCGCCGGGCAAGCCCGCACCCCTCCCCACCACTCGGCGATTTCGCGTCGCCGTGCCGCCGCATCGCCGTGGGAGCGGGTGCGGGCCAACCGGCCTTGCGACGGGCCCTCCCCGCTCCGATCACCTGCACTTTCCTCCGCGTCTTCCCTGGAGCGGCGCTGCTTTCGAGGCGTTGGCGTAATTCTCGCGGCGCATGCATGACGATCGTGGAAGGCCGTGCGAGGGTGGTCGTCGTTCCGCTCGGGGCATGCCGGCAAAGAACTCCTTGGCAGCGGCATGCGCATTGTTGTGCGGTCCGACAGGAAGGACGGGAATGCCTTTCACCATCAGTCAGGGAAAGGGGACTCCGGAGAGCCTGCGGCCCGGTACGGTCGGCTCCCTCGTCGTCGACGTGGGTCTGACTCCGGACACCCAGGAGCCGGTGCGGAAGGGGGAGTGGGTCCAGATCACGTTCCCTCGGGGGGTGTCCTTCCCCCAGGAGGGGGGCGGCCGGGTCGGCTATGTCTGCGGGTCCCGGCGGCCGGAGCCGCAGCCCACGCACGTGTGGGACCCGAAGGCCCGGACGCTGCGCTTCCGGACCGTGGCGGACCTCGTGCCCGGCCCGCCGTCCGGCTGCTTCTACGCGGTCGACGTCAGGGCGGACGACGAGGCCCAACAGGGCACCGTGCACGGCCGGATGGAGATCGGCGGGGTGCAGAACGACGTGGTCATCGACATCGTCGGCGGGAGGAGCGCAGGGGTGCCGGCATTCCGGACGTACACGCTGCCCATCCAGTCCACCCACGTCGCGAGCGTGGCCACGGCCACGCGCGCCGTGGAGTTTCCGGGCAGGATCCGCAAGGACGAGGACGACAACAAGATCATCGATGTCCTGCTCAAGGGGTTCGAGTTCGAGGTCCGTAGGGACGGCCGTCCCGAGGACTTCGAGATCGGCGCCCAGAGGGTGTCCGTGTCGTGGCGGAACAGTGGCCACAGGTCCGGCGAGGTCGTGGTGGAGGCCCAGTTGACGCCGCGCCCGGACGAGGCGCGGAACCAGGGCTGGACCTTTCAGGGGAGCGTCGAGGTCCTGGTCATCGCCGAACTGGAGCCCTGACCGCCGCTGGTGCCGGCACCCGGGCGAGCAACGTAGAGAGCAACGCAGAGAACAGAGAGGGGAAGCGCCGTGGCGCTCGAATTCCGGAAGTTCACCCTGCCCGTACGCTCCACCTATGCCGCGACCATGGCGACGACGGAGCCGACGCCGGTGTCGTTCTCCCGCAGGATCCGCAAGGACGGGAACGACAACAAGGTCGTCGACGTCGCGATCAAGGGGTTCGCCTTCGAGGTCCGGGACAACGGCCGGCTGGAGGACTTCGAGATCGGCGTCCAGAAGGTGTCCGCGTCGTGGCGGAGCAGTGGTCACACGTCCGGCGAGGTCGTGGTGGAGGCCCAGCTGGCCCCGCGCCCGGACGAGGCGCGAAACCAGAAGTGGACGTACCAGGGAACCGTCGAAGTCCTGGTCATCGCCGACCTGGAGGACCCGAAGCCGTAGTCGGCGGCCACTGAGCGAGCCGGTCCTGCTGAGGGCACGCACCCGCGTCGACGCGGGTGCGTGCGCCGCTGCCTGCGCCACGGCCGGCACCGCAGCACTGCTGCCCGCCGTGGTCACCCGCTGTGGTCACCCGCCGTGGTCACCCGCCGGGGCCGGCCGGTCGACGACGAGGGCGCGTCCGGGACGGATCGGTTCGTACGAACCGTCCCGGACGCGCCCTCGTCAGTCGGTTGCCGTGGTGCTCCGCCGCGCCTAGCGGTAGTTCGTGAACTGCAGCGCGAAGTCGAAGTCCTTGCCCTTCAGCAGCGCGATCACGGTCTGCAGGTCGTCGCGGCTCTTGGAGCTGACCCGCAGCTCCTCGCCCTGGACCTGGGCCTTGACGCCCTTGGGGCCCTCATCGCGGATGATCTTGGCGACCTTCTTGGCGTTCTCCTGGGAGATGCCCTCCTGGATGGAGGCGAAGATCTTGTACTCCTTGCCGGAGAGCTGCGGCTCACCGGCGTCCAGGACCTTGAGCGAGATGCCGCGCTTGATCAGCTTGGACTGGAAGATGTCGAGGACAGCCTTGACCCGGTCCTCGCCGTTGGCGCGCATCTCGATCTTGTCGCCGGACCATGCGATGGAGGCGCCGACGCCCTTGAAGTCGTAGCGCGTGGAGATCTCCTTGGCGGCCTGGTTGAGGGCGTTGTCGACCTCCTGCCGCTCGACCTTCGAGACGATGTCGAAACTGGAGTCGGCCATATTGAGTTGGCTCCTCGTACGTAGATCCATCAGGGGGCGCGGCCCTACGGGGGGCCGCGCTGCCAGCCTAGTCATCCGGGGCCCGGTCGACCGGCTGTGAACCGAGTGGCGGACCACCCCAGGTCATCGGGTATGGTTTACGTCGTTGCCACGGAGCAGCTCGAAAGAGCGACCGAGGTGACTCCCATGGCGGTGTGCCCGAGTGGCCAATGGGAGCGGACTGTAAATCCGTCGGCTTAGCCTACCCAGGTTCGAATCCTGGCGCCGCCACGGAACGAGGCCCCTGACCTTCACGGTCGGGGGCCTCTTTCGTTCACCGAGTGCGGTCGTTCACCGAGGACGGTCTCGGCCTCAGCCGAGCGCCTTCACCGCCTCCGCCACCGGCGTGTCGCCGCCGATGAGCTCCAGGGTCAGGCCCATCGCCCCGCGCTCCGGCTCGTCCAGCAGGGCCGCCAGCACCGCCGCCACGTCGTCCCGGGAGACCTCGCCGCGGCCCGTGGAGCCCGCCGACAGGGTCACCCGGCCCGTACCCGGCTCGTTCGTCAGCCGGCCCGGGCGCAGGATCGTCCAGTCCAGGCCGGCGCGCGAGCGGATGTCCGCGTCCGCGGCGCCCTTGGCCCGCAGGTAGGCGGCGAAGACGGGGTCCGTGCCCTCGGGTGGTTCGCGGTCGGCGCCCATGGACGAGACGACCACGAACCGCCGGACGCCGGCGGCCTCGGCGGCGTCCGCGAAGAGCACCGCGGCGCCCCGGTCGACGGTCTCCTTGCGGTCCGTGCCGCTGCCCGGCCCGGCGCCGGCGGCGAAGACGGCGGCGTCGGCGCTCTCCAGGTGCCGGGCGACGTCCGCCACCGTCGCGGATTCCAGGTCGCACACGACGGGTTCGGCGCCCGCCGCCAGTAGGTCACCTGCTTGTTCAGGGCGGCGGATGAGCCCCGCCACCTCGTCTCCGCGCGCGGCGAGCAGCCGCTCCAGCCGCAGCGCGATCTGACCGTGTCCTCCAGCGATGACAATGCGCATGATCCGACCGTAACCGAACGTAGTGCTCCCGTCGCGGGACTCCCGTCGCGGGGCTCCTACGCCGGCCCGTTCCCGGACCCGCCCCCCGGCCCGTTCGCCGACCCGCTCCCCGGCCCGTCCCCCCGGGGCGATTGCCGGGGCGACTGCCGGGGCAGCTCCAGGGCCGCCGCACCGTACGTCTCGCCCGACGCCTCGGACGCACCACCGCCGATCCCGCCCCCGCCCCCGCCCCCGCTCCCGCCCCCGTGGTCGCCGTACTCGCGCACCGCGCTGGTCCGGGCGACCACGCGCCCCTGGTGGACGACCAGGCGGCTGTAGCCCAGGGACAGGGCGCTCGCGATGCCGGTGCCCCGGACGGCCAGGAGTTCGGCGGGGAAGCCCGCCTCGACGCGTACCTCGGGCAGCCCCATGGCCGTACGGGCCCGGGCGCTCACCGCCTCGTACGCCTGCGCGGGGGACAGCTCGGCGTGCGAGGCCAGCAGGAACGCGGCCTCCAGGGGGTCGCCCCGCCCGACGGGGTTGGCCGCGTCGCGCAGGGCGCCGCTGCCGGCGGCGACCTGGACGCCCACGGCGCGCAGCAGCCGTACGGGGGCGCACCAGGCGCTGCGGCCGCCGCTGAGGGCGCCGCAGTCGCCCTGGGGCAGGCAGACGACGGTGACGCCGGCCGCGGCGAGCTGCCGGCCCGCGCGGGCGGCCTGGTCGCGGGGGAGGCGGGCGAGGGCGCCGCAGGGGCCCACGGTGACGCCGGGCCGCAGGCCGCCGGCCATGGCGGCGAGCCGGGCGAGCCGGGCCGGGTCGCCGCCGTCCGTGTGCAGGTCGACGGCGCAGCCGTGGTCGGCGGCGAGGGCGAGCACGGCCTCGGCGTAGCCGGCGGGGTCGGGGTCGAGGTCGGGGCAGCCGCCGACGACGGTGGCGCCCATGGCGACCGCGTCGCGCAGCACGGCGAGCCCGTCGGCGCCCGCGGCGCCGGTCAGCAGCCGGGGGACGGCGACGACGGTGAGGTCGGTGAGGGTCTGCAGGGCCCGGCGCGCGGCCAGGACGCCCTCGAGCGCCCGCAGCCCCGCCACGTCGCCGACGCGCACGTGGCTGCGGACGGCCGTGACGCCGTGGCCGAGCTGCAGCAGGGCGGCCTCGGTGGCGCGGCGCTGGACGTCCTCGGGGGCGTGGGCGGCGGGGCCGCCGATGTCGGCGGTCAGGGCGGTGTCGTAGTGCGCGTGGGGCTCGGCGGGTGCGGGCAGCAGCAGGTAGCCGGTGAGGTCGACGCGCGGGCCGGGGGCGAGGCTGCCGGCGGTGCCGACGGCCTCGATGCGGCCGCCGCTGAGGCGTACGTCGACCACGCGCCCGTCGGCGAGGCGGGCACCGCACAGCACCAGCGCGCCCTCGCCGGGCGCCGGGGCGGCGGCGTCGCCGTGGCCGGCGGGCTGCGGCTGACTGTCGGGCATCGCGATCCTCCGGTGGCCGGGGCAGGCATGATCACGCGGCTGTCCGAGCGTAGGCCGCGCGCGAAGCCGGTTCGCGCAGGCGGCGGGTAGTCGTTGAATAGTCGTACCGGCGCTCGTACCGATGCCGGTGTGCGCGCCCGCATCGGCAGCGGTTTCACGGGTCGCCTGCGGGGGATCCGGTGGAGGATGCGGCGGGGGATCCGGCGGGCACCGGCGCGCCGGAAGAACGCGCTGGCAGGGGGCCGCCGGGTACGGATTTCACCTTCGGCCGCAGACCGTGTAATGTCTTCCTCGCTCGCCCCAATAGCTCAGTCGGCAGAGCGTCTCCATGGTAAGGAGAAGGTCAACGGTTCGATTCCGTTTTGGGGCTCTGGTGGGGAAGGTTCCCCCGTCTTCGGACGGGGGAATCAACCTCATCAAAGCGGCGTAGCTCAGTCGGTAGAGCAAGCGGCTCATAATCGCTGTGTCACCGGTTCAAGTCCGGTCGCCGCTACACACAGTAGCCGATTGTGGGGTCGGTCCTCCGATCGGCTACTCTTTTCTGCGTTGAATCCGTCCATCCGTCAAGGAGCACTCACGTGGCTGCCACCGACGTCCGCCCGAAGATCACGCTGGCCTGCGTGGAGTGCAAGGAGCGGAACTACATCACCAAGAAGAACCGGCGTAACGACCCGGACCGTCTTGAGATGAAGAAGCACTGCCCTCGCTGCAACGCCCACACGGCGCACCGCGAGACGCGCTAAGCGCAACAGGTCGCTCATGAGGCCGCCCCCGGCTCCCGGGGGCGGCCTCATGGCGTATGCACGTACGCAAGCCCAGTCCACTCAGGAGGTTCCGAGCCATGGCGCTCGACCAGTCCTTCGTCGGGCGGACCTATCCGGCGACCGACCCCTACGAGGTCGGCCGGGAGAAGATCCGCGAGTTCGCCGAGGCCGTCGGCGACGCCAACCCGGTGTACACCGACCCCGAGGCCGCCAGGGCGCTCGGCCACCCCGATGTGATCGCCCCGCCGACCTTTGTGTTCGCGATCACCTTCCAGGCCGCCGGCCAGGTCGTCCGGGATCCGAAGCTGGGGCTGGACTACGACCGCGTGGTCCACGGCGATCAGCGGTTCGAGTACGTCCGCCCGGTGCGCGCCGGCGACCTGCTGACGGTCACCTCCACCATCGACTCGATCAAGTCGCTGGCGGGCAACGACGTGGTGACGGTCCGCGGCGAGGTGCACGACGCGGACGGCGAGCTGGTCGTGACCGCGCACACGAAGCTGGTGGCGCGTGCCGCCGAGGAGGCGTGAGATGGCTGCCGCGGTTTCCTACGACGAGGTCGAGGTCGGCACCGAGCTGCCGGCGCAGTCCTTCCCCGTGACCCGCGCCACGCTGGTGCGCTACGCGGGCGCCTCGGGCGACTTCAACCCGATCCACTGGAACGAGAAGTTCGCCAAGGAGGTCGGGCTCCCGGACGTGATCGCCCACGGCATGTGGACCATGGCCGAGGCCGTCCGCGTGGTCACCGACTGGGTGGGCGACCCGGGCGCCCTGGTCGACTACGGCGTGCGCTTCACCAAGCCCGTCGTCGTGCCGAACGACGACAAGGGCGCGGTCGTCGAGGTCGCCGCCAAGGTCGCGGCCAAGCTGGACGACGAGGCCCGTACGGTGCGGGTGGACCTGGTGGCCACCTGCGAGGGGCAGAAGGTGCTGGGCATGGCCCGGGCAGTCGTCCGGCTGGCCTGAGCCTGCGCGTCATGCGTCGCGTAAGGGGCGCCCGCCATGATCGGGCGCCCCTTACGCCGTCCTTGACACGTTAGTGAGTGACCACTAACTTACCCGCCATGGTCAGGATGAGCGCCGAGGAGCGCCGCGAGAGCGTCATCCGCGCCGCGATCTCGGAGTTCGCGCGCGGCGGGTACGAAGGCACGTCCACCGAGGCGATCGCCCGCCGCGTGGGCGTCTCGCAGCCGTACCTCTTCCGGCTCTTCCCCGGCAAGCGTGCGATCTTCCTGGCCGCGGCCACCCGTTGCCTGGAGGAGACCGCCAGGGTCTTCGCGGACGCCGCGAAGAACGCTCCTCCCGGCGGCATTCCGGCCGCCATGGGGGCCGCCTACTCCGACATGATCGAGCGCGACCGCGAAAAACTGCTCATGCAGATGCAGATGTACGTCGCGGTCGCGTCCGCCGAGGCTGCCGGCGACCACGAGTTCGGTCAGCCCATCCGCGAGGGCTGGCTGGAGCTGCGGGACACGATCCACCTCGCGCTCGGCGCCGACGAGAAGGTCTCGAGCCGCTTCCTGTCCGAAGGCATGCTCATCAACACCCTGCTCGCCCTCGGCTTCCCGGCCGGCCACCGCGTGTGGGGCGGCTTCGACGACGAGGGCTGCTGAGCCGGAGCCGTCCCGGGCGAGCGATCACGATCGGGGCGGGCTCCCTGCTGCCCTGAGAAGTTAGTAATCACTCACTAAACGACCCCGACCGCATACCTGACACCCACACACCGACTCTCCACGGGGGGATTTCCGTGAACGACCGCTCCAGGGCCGCCTGGGCCCTCGTCATCACCGGCATCGCCGGCTTCATGGCCGCGCTCGACAACCTCGTCGTCACCACCGCCCTGCCGGCCATCCGCAAGGACCTCGGCGGGGCGCTGGAGGACCTCGAATGGACCGTCAACGCCTACACCCTCACCTTCGCGGTCCTGCTCATGCTGGGCGCCGCCCTCGGCGACCGGTTCGGCCGCCGCCGGCTCTTCGTCATCGGTGTGACGATCTTCACGGGCGCCTCCGCCGCGGCCGCCCTCGCCCCCGGCATCGAGGCCCTCGTCGCCGCCCGGGCCGTCCAGGGCGTCGGCGCGGCCGTGATGATGCCCCTGACCCTCACCCTGCTCACCGACGCCGTACCGGCCGCCCGCCGCGGCATGGCGTACGGCATCAAGGGCGCCGTCGACGGCCTCGCCGTGGCCACCGGCCCCCTGATCGGCGGCACCCTCACCGAGCACATCTCCTGGCAGTGGATCTTCTGGCTCAACGTGCCGCTCGGCATCGCCCTCGTGCCCCTCGCCCGGCTGCGCCTGCGCGAGTCCCGCGGCTCCGGCGCCCGCCTCGACGTCATCGGCACGCTGCTGGTCAGCGGCGGCCTCTTCGGCATCGTCTACGGCCTGATCAGCTCCCACTCCTCCGGCTGGACGGGCACGAAGGTCCTGGTCAGCCTGGGTGCGGGCGGGGTGCTCCTGGCCGCCTTCGCCGTTCACGGCACGCGGGCGAAGAACCCCATGCTGCCCATGCGCCTCTTCCGCAGCCGCGCCTTCAGCGGGATCAACTCGGCCAGCCTGCTGATGTTCTTCGGCATGTTCGGCTCGATCTTCCTGCTCAGCCAGTTCCTGCAGAACGTGCTCCACTACTCGCCCACCGAGGCCGGCCTGCGCATGCTGCCCTGGACGGCCATGCCGATGGTCGCCGCCCCGCTGTCCGGCATCCTCGCCGACCGGATCGGCAGCCGCCCGGTGGTCGCCGCCGGCCTGGTCCTGCAGGCCACGGGGCTCGCCTGGTTCGCCGTCGTGATCGACCCCGGTGTCACGTACACCACACAGCTGCCGGCGCTGATCGTCAGCGGCATCGGCATGGGCCTGTTCTTCGCGCCCGCCGCCAAGCTCGTGATGTCCAGCGTCCGCCCGGCCGAGCAGGGCATGGCCTCCGGCGCCAACAACGCCCTGCGCGAAGTGGGCGGTGCCCTCGGCATCGCCGTCCTGAGCACCGTCTTCTCCTCCCACGGCGGCTACGAATCGCCCTCCCGCTTCACCGACGGCCTCACCCCCGCCCTGTGGACGGGCGCGGCCATGGTGACCGTCGCCGCACTGGCGGCACTCGCGATACCGGCCTCGCGCCGGCGCGAGCCGGCAACCATGGCGGCCACGGCAGCGGCCCCCGCGCCCGCCCCCACGGCCGCCGGGCGCTGACCCGCGCACCCGTACCCTTGTGCCCGTGCAGGAACGACACGACGCCCCCCTCGCCCCCCTGACCACCTTCCGCCTCGGCGGCCCCGCGAGCCGCCTGATCACGGCCACGACGGACGCCGAGGTGATCGAGGCCGTGCGCGAGGCCGACCGCGCCGGGACGCCGCTGCTGATCATCGGCGGCGGCAGCAACCTCGTCATCTCCGACAAGGGCTTCGAGGGCACCGCCCTGCGCATCGCCACCAGCGGCTTCACGCTGGAGGGCACCCGCCTGGAGCTCGCCGCCGGCGAGAACTGGTCCGACGCCGTCGTCCGCACCGTCGACGCCGGCCTCGCCGGCGTCGAATGCCTCGCCGGCATCCCCGGCTCCGCCGGCGCCACCCCCATCCAGAACGTCGGCGCCTACGGCCAGGACGTCGCCCAGACGATCACCGAGGTCGTGGCCTACGACCGGCACACCGACGAGATCGTCACCCTCACCAACGCCGAGTGCGCCTTCTCCTACCGCCACAGCCGCTTCAAGGCCGACCCGGCACGCCACGTCGTGCTGCGCGTGCGCTTCGAGCTGGAGGACGCGGACGGGCTCTCCGCGCCCCTGAAGTACGCCGAGACCGCCCGCGCCCTCGGCGTCGCCCAGGGCGACCGCGTACCCGTCGCCCAGGCCCGCGAGACCGTGCTCAAGCTGCGCGCCGGCAAGGGCATGGTGCTCGACCCGGACGACCACGACACGTGGTCCGCCGGCTCCTTCTTCACCAACCCCGTCCTCACGGCGGACGAGCACGCGGCCTTCCTCGCGCGCGTCGCCGAGCGCCTCGGAGCGGACGTGCAGCCGCCCGCCTACCCGGCGGGCGACGGTGCGGTGAAGACGTCGGCGGCGTGGCTGATCGACCGGGCCGGCTTCACGAAGGGGTACGGGGAGGGGCCGGCGCGGATCTCGACGAAGCACACGCTGGCGCTGACGAACCGGGGCTCCGCGACGACGGAGGATCTGCTGGCCCTTGCGCGGGAGGTGCGGGACGGGGTGCGCGAGGCGTTCGGCGTGACGCTGGTGAACGAACCCGTCACCGTCGGGGTGGCGCTGTAGGGGCGCCTGCGGCGGCCCTTTCCCCCACCCCGCCCCTTCCCGAAACCGGGGGCTCCGCCCCCGGACCCCCGGTCCTCAAACTCCCCCAGCTACCGCTGGGAGGGGCCCCCAGACGGGCTGAATTGCGCGGCAGCGCTCAGGACGCCAGCCACGCCTCCACGCCCGCCAAGAGGCGGTCACGGGCATCAGGGGGCGCAGCCGAGGCGCGGATCGACTGTCGGGCCACCTCCGCCAGCTCCGCGTCCGTGAACGCGTGGTGCTCCCGCGCCAGCTCGTACTGGGCCGCCAGGCGCGAGCCGAACAGCAGGGGGTCGTCGGCGCCCAGCGCCATCGGTACGCCCGCGTCGTACAGCGTGCGCAGCGGCACGTCGGCCGGCTTGTCGTAGACGCCGAGGGCGACGTTGGAGGCCGGGCAGACCTCGCACGTCACGCCGCGTTCGGCGAGTTTGCGCAGCAGGCGGGGGTCCTCCGCGGCGCGGACGCCGTGGCCGATGCGGGCCGCGTGGAGGTCGTCGAGGCAGTCGCGGACGCTGCCGGGGCCCGACAGTTCGCCGCCGTGGGGGGCGGCGAGGAGGCCGCCTTCGCGGGCGATCTCGAAGGCGCGGTCGAAGTCGCGGGCGAGGCCGCGGCGCTCGTCGTTGGAGAGGCCGAAGCCGATCACGCCGTGGTCGGCGTAGCGCACGGCGAGGCGGGCGAGGGTGCGGGCTTCGAGGGGGTGTTTCATGCGGTTGGCGGCGACGAGGACGCGCATGCCGAGCCCGGTCTCCTTCGACGCGCTCGCGACGGCGTCGAGGATGATCTCCATGGCGGGGATGAGGCCGCCGAGGCGGGGGGCGTACGAGGTGGGGTCGACCTGGATCTCCAGCCAGCCGGAGCCGTCCTTGACGTCCTCCTCGGCGGCTTCGCGCACCAGGCGCCGGATGTCGTCGGGGGAGCGCAGGCAGGAGCGGGCGATGTCGTAG
Organism: Streptomyces luteosporeus; assembly: GCF_039532865.1. Classification (NCBI taxonomy): domain Bacteria; kingdom Bacillati; phylum Actinomycetota; class Actinomycetes; order Kitasatosporales; family Streptomycetaceae; genus Streptomyces; species Streptomyces luteosporeus. The sequence continues at coordinate 264,279 of NZ_BAAASL010000008.1, read as the reverse complement.
AGCCGCTGGAAGCGGAACCAGCCGCGTTCGTCCGTCGCCCGGAGCCTGGGCGGTTCGCCGCTGCTGAGTGCCTCGGGCAGGTGCACGCCGTACTTGTCGGCCAGTTCCAGCAGGGTCGAGGGTCGCATCGACCCGGTGAAGTGCAGGTGCAGGTGGGCCTTCGGCAGCTTACGGACGTCCCGAACGTTCTCCATTCAGGGATTTTGCCGTACCGGCCCGTCAACCGGAAGGCCCCTTCCCCGCAGGGGGAAGGGGCCGAAAACAGGTGCGGGGCGGCGGGGCCGCTTACGCCTTCGCCTCCGCCAGGAGCTTCTGGATGCGGGAGACGCCCTCGACGAGGTCCTCGTCGCCGAGCGCGTAGGACAGCCGCAGGTAGCCCGGGGTGCCGAAGGCCTCGCCCGGGACGACCGCGACCTCGGCCTCGTCCAGGATGAGCGCGGCCAGCTCGACCGAGGTGGCCGGGCGCTTGCCGCGGATCTCCTTGCCGAGCAGGGCCTTGACCGACGGGTAGACGTAGAACGCGCCCTCCGGCTCGGGGCAGACCACGCCGTCGATCTCGTTCAGCATGGAGACGATCTTCCGGCGGCGGCGGTCGAAGGCGACCTTCATCTCGTCGACGGCGGTCAGGTCGCCGGAGACGGCCGCGAGGGCGGCCACCTGCGCGACGTTCGACACGTTGGACGTGGCGTGCGACTGCAGGTTGGTGGCGGCCTTGACGACGTCCTTGGGGCCGATGACCCAGCCCACGCGCCAGCCGGTCATGGCGTACGTCTTGGCGACGCCGTTGACGACGATGCACTTGTCGCGCAGCTCGGGGACGACGACCGGCAGCGAGCAGAACTCGGCGTCGCCGTAGACCAGGTGCTCGTAGATCTCGTCCGTCAGGACCCACAGGCCGTGCTCGGCGGCCCAGCGGCCGATCGCCTCGACCTGCTCGCGCGTGTAGACCGCACCCGTCGGGTTCGACGGGGAGACGAAGAGCAGCACCTTCGTGCGCTCCGTGCGCGCCGCCTCCAACTGCTCGACGGAGACCCGGTAGCCGGTGGTCTCGTCGGCGACGACCTCCACCGGGACGCCGCCGGCCAGGCGGATCGACTCGGGGTAGGTGGTCCAGTACGGGGCGGGGACGATGACCTCGTCGCCCGGGTCCAGGATCGCGGCGAACGCCTCGTAGATCGCCTGCTTGCCGCCGTTGGTGACGAGCACCTGGGAGGCGTCGACCTCGTAGCCGGAGTCGCGCAGGGTCTTGGCGGCGATGGCGGCCTTCAGCTCGGGCAGGCCGCCGGCCGGCGTGTAGCGGTGGTAGCGCGGGTCGCGGCAGGCCTCGACGGCGGCGTCGACGATGTAGCCGGGGGTGGGGAAGTCCGGCTCGCCGGCGCCGAAGCCGATGACCGGGCGCCCGGCGGCCTTGAGGGCCTTGGCCTTGGCGTCCACGGCGAGGGTCGCCGACTCGGAGATCGAACCGACGCGGGCGGAGACCCGGCGCTCGGTGGGGGACTGGCGAGGAGGAACGGGAGGAGTCGCAGCGGTCATGAGGGCATCGTCGCAGACCCGCCGGAACGGTGGCACACCGTTTGCGTGCCCCTGTCAGAAAGGGTGAACCGGGCCCTGTCCGGGAACGCCGCGACAAAGGCTGTTCGACGATCCGCGCCGGACCACGTACACTCATCCCTCGTTGGCCTCCAGCAGCGAATCCGGCCTCGCACACACCGTGCGTCCGGGCGGATGCGGTACGTTGGGGGAACACAAAGGGTCGTAGCTCAATTGGTAGAGCACTGGTCTCCAAAACCAGCGGTTGGGGGTTCAAGTCCCTTCGGCCCTGCTACACGCATCGTCACCAGGGTGCGTGCGTGCGTACGTACTGAAATGCACCGCCGTGCGGCTCACCCGGGCGCGGCACGGCCACGACCCGGATTCAGGTGAGGACGTAGTGACGGAAGCCCTTGGCTCCACCGCGACGCCTGAAAGCGGTCGTCCCGAGGACGAGGTGGCCGGCAAGAAGGGCCGCCGGGGCGGAAAGCGCGCCAAGAAGGGCCCGCTGGGCCGGCTCGCACTGTTCTACCGCCAGGTCGTCGCCGAACTCCGCAAGGTCGTGTGGCCCACCAGAGGCCAGTTGTCGACCTACACCACCGTGGTGATCGCGTTCGTCGCCATCGTCATCGGTCTGGTTACCGTGATTGACTATGGGTTCCAGCAGGCCGTCAAGTACGTCTTCGGCTGAGCCCCCGCGCAAGGCGGCCTCCGTGCGGAGGTCCGCCCTTTCGCACGTTCCACCCCTTGAAGCCAGGAAGAAGCAGCCAAGTGTCTGACCCGAACCTGAACGACGCCGCCGAGCCCGTCGCGGCCGCAGAGGCCGACGTGGACGCGGCTGTCTCGGCCGAGGTCCAGGGCGACGACACCCCGCAGGAGATCGTCGAGGGCGCCGACGCCATCGACGAGCTCGACGCCGAGGAGGCCGCCGCCGGCGAGCCGGCCGAGGAGGCCGCGCTGCGCGTCGAGAGCGACGCCGAGGTTGCCGCCGAGGACGAGGAGCCCGAGGAGGACGGCGAGGCCGAGGAGGCCGCCCCGGTCGACCCGGTCGCCGCGCTCCGCGAGGAGCTGCGCGGCCTGCCCGGCGAGTGGTACGTCATCCACACCTACGCGGGCTACGAGAACCGCGTGAAGACCAACCTCGAGCAGCGCGCCGTCTCGCTGAACGTCGAGGACTACATCTTCCAGGCCGAGGTGCCGCAGGAAGAGGTCGTCCAGATCAAGAACGGCGACCGCCGCACCGTCCGCCAGAACAAGCTCCCCGGCTACGTGCTGGTGCGCATGGACCTGACGAACGAGTCCTGGGGCGTCGTGCGCAACACCCCCGGTGTCACCGGCTTCGTCGGCAACGCCTACGACCCGTACCCGCTGACCCTGGACGAGATCGTCAAGATGCTCGCCCCGGAGGCGGAGGCCAAGGCCGCCAAGGAGGCCGCCGAGGCCGAGGGCCGTCCGGCGCCGTCCCGCAAGGTCGAGGTCCAGGTCCTGGACTTCGAGGTCGGCGACTCCGTCACCGTCACCGACGGTCCGTTCGCGACGCTGCAGGCGACGATCAACGAGATCAACGCCGACTCGAAGAAGGTCAAGGGCCTCGTCGAGATCTTCGGTCGCGAGACCCCGGTCGAGCTGAGCTTCGACCAGATCCAGAAGAACTGATCCGGAAGGTCCGATCCAGCAGAACGGATCTTCCGGCCGAACGCTTCCGAACCGGTCAGGCCCGCCTCTCGAGGCGGGCCTGACCATTCGGTTTTCGGTCCCGCCCCGATACCCGTTATCGTGGTGCGGTATGCCTGCGTGCAGTGTGCGTGGGCAAAAAACTCTCACTAGGACCCGGAGAGAGCAATGCCTCCCAAGAAGAAGAAGGTCACGGGGCTCATCAAGCTCCAGATCCAGGCCGGTGCCGCCAACCCGGCTCCGCCGGTCGGCCCCGCGCTGGGTCAGCACGGCGTCAACATCATGGAGTTCTGCAAGGCCTACAACGCCGCGACCGAGTCGCAGCGTGGCATGGTCGTGCCGGTGGAGATCACGGTCTACGAGGACCGTTCCTTCACCTTCGTCACCAAGACTCCGCCGGCCGCCAAGCTGATCCTCAAGGCCGCGGGCGTGGAGAAGGGCTCCGGCGAGCCGCACAAGACCAAGGTCGCCAAGATCACCGAGGCGCAGGTCCGCGAGATCGCCACCACCAAGATGCCCGACCTGAACGCCAACGACCTGGACGCCGCCGCGAAGATCATCGCCGGCACCGCCCGTTCCATGGGCATCACGGTCGAGGGCTGATCAGCTCCCGCTGACCCCCAGTGGCAGGGCCAAGCGCTGGCCCGGACCACGACTCCACGCTCAACCATTCAGGAGCAGAAGTGAAGCGCAGCAAGACTCTCCGCGCTGCGGACGCCAAGGTCGAGGCGGAGCGCCTGTACGCCCCGCTCGAGGCCGTCCGTCTCGCCAAGGAGACCTCCACCACCAAGTTCGACGCGACCGTCGAGGTTGCCTTCCGCCTGGGTGTCGACCCGCGCAAGGCCGACCAGATGGTCCGCGGCACCGTGAACCTTCCGCACGGCACCGGTAAGACCGCCCGGGTCCTGGTCTTCGCGACCGGCGACCGTGCCGAGGCCGCGCGTGCCGCGGGCGCCGACATCGTCGGTGCCGACGAGCTGATCGACGAGGTCGCGAAGGGCCGTCTGGACTTCGACGCCGTCGTCGCCACCCCGGACCTCATGGGCAAGGTCGGCCGCCTCGGCCGCGTCCTCGGCCCCCGTGGTCTGATGCCGAACCCGAAGACCGGCACGGTCACCCCGGACACGGCCAAGGCCGTGACCGACATCAAGGGCGGCAAGATCGAGTTCCGCGTCGACAAGCACTCGAACCTGCACTTCATCATCGGCAAGGTCTCGTTCGACGACACCAAGCTGGTGGAGAACTACGCCGCGGCGCTGGAGGAGATCCTCCGTCTGAAGCCGTCCGCCGCCAAGGGCCGCTACGTCAAGAAGGCGACCCTGACCACCACGATGGGCCCGGGCATCGCCCTGGACCCGAACCGCACCCGCAACCTCCTCGTCGAGGACGAGGCCGTCTGAGGACGGCCTGAGGGCCTCTGAGAGGCCCTTTGCGCGGAGCGCGTGAACCACGGGCCGGGCCCCGCTTCCCTTCCGGGAGGCGGGGCCCGGCTCGATTTGCGTATGTTGCCCCCCATCCCGTACCGTACCGGGGAAGCCAAAGACCGCTGGTCGTTGCCGTGCGTCCGTAATGGGGGCACGGCGGCCGAAGGATCCGCTAGCTGCGGACGACCTGCGCAGGTGACTGTGGAAGAACTCCCGCCGAGGCGTGAATGCGAATTACGCCCCCGCGGTCGAGTCACGCCCCGTGCGCCTGTGCCGGGGCGTTTCGTTTTGCCCAGGCCCCTTCTCGCGCGCCACTGCGGTCTTCATCACCCGGAAGGAGGCCGAGGCTCATGGCGAAGGCCGAGAAGGTCACCGCCGTTGCGGAGATTACGGAGAAGTTCCGTAACTCCAACGCGGCCGTCGTGACCGCGTACACCGGGCTGTCCGTTGCGCAGATCAAGCAGCTGCGCCGTTCGCTCGGTGACAACGCTCAGTACCGTGTGGTGAAGAACACGCTGACCAAGATCGCGGCCAATGAGGTCGGGATCCAGCTGGACGAGCACCTGAAGGGCTCGACCGCTGTCGCCTTCGTGACCGGGGATCCGGTCGAGGCGGCGAAGGGTCTTCGTGACTTCGCCAAGGAGAACCCCAACCTCGTCATCAAGGGCGGCGTGCTCGAGGGCAAGACGCTCTCCGCTGACGAGATCAAGAAGCTTGCGGACCTCGAGTCCCGCGAGGTTCTGCTCAGCAAGCTGGCCGGTGCCATGAAGGGCAAGCAGTCCCAGGCTGCCTCCCTCTTCCAGGCGCTGCCGACGAAGTTCGTCCGCACTGCGGACGCGCTGCGCGCCAAGCTCGCCGAGCAGGGCGGTGCCGAGTAATTCGGCTCGCGCATTGATCGGTGCCACCCGGCACCGGTCGCAGCGGGCCGTCTTTCGTAAGAACTGCCGTCAAGGCAGACGCCCGCCGACATGTACATTCCGGCACCTGCCGATTTAGTGGAAGGACCGCCATCATGGCGAAGCTGACCAAGGACGAGCTGCTCGCGCAGTTCGAGGAGATGACCCTCATCGAGCTGGCCGAGTTCGTCTCCGCCTTCGAGGAGAAGTTCGACGTCACCGCCGCTGCGGCCGCCCCGGTCGTCATGGCCGGCGGCGTTGCCGGTGGCGCTGCCGCCGAGGCCGTCGAGGAGAAGGACGAGTTCGACGTCATCCTCACCGCCGCCGGTGACAAGAAGATCCAGGTCATCAAGGTCGTGCGTGAGCTGACCTCCCTGGGTCTGAAGGAGGCCAAGGACCTCGTCGACGGCACCCCGAAGCCGGTCCTCGAGAAGGTCGCCAAGGACGCCGCGGACAAGGCCAAGGAGGCCCTCGAGGGCGCCGGCGCCTCCGTCGAGGTCAAGTAAGACCTCCGGGTCCGCGAGGACTCTCCTTCCGACGATCGTCGGAAAAACCGAGGGCGATCACCCGCACGGGTGGTCGCCCTCGGGCGTTCCCGGGACGGGTGCGCGCGGCAGGGCCGCAGGGCGAGTATGGTGATCTTCGTTGCCCTCCCGGTGGCCGGGACCCGCTCCGAGCAGGGCATCCGCCCTCCGTGACGGGCGGCCGGGGGCCGAGGGGCCTTGACGAACGGCACGCCGCGCGCGATTCTCAGGACGCGTCCCACGACGCCCCGCCGCATCGGTCCTCCGTCCGAGGCATGGATCGCAGGCGGAGGGGGAAGTATGGTCATGCGCTTCCAGCGCAGGACTTGCGTCGGACGGGCGCGGGCAGGCGCCGTACAGCGAGGAACAAAAGGATCCCGGAGGGAGAGATTGGTATCGCACCGGTCTCGGGATACCCGCTCTGGACATCAGTGGGCCAAGTGGCTACACTGACCCTTTGCGCTGCCTGTTAGCTGCTCCCTGCCCGTCACCAGGGGCATGCCCACTTCATAGCACAGTCGAAAGAAGCCCCCTGACCTGGGAATTCTCTCCTCTGGACGGAGTGGGACCGGTACGCGCGTAGTGAGTCCGAGCCCTCGGAAGGACCCCCTCTTGGCCGCCTCGCGCAACGCCTCGACCGCCAATACGAACAACGGCGCCAGCACCGCCCCGCTGCGCATCTCCTTTGCGAAGATCAAGGAGCCCCTCGAGGTTCCGAACCTCCTTGCGCTGCAGACCGAGAGCTTCGACTGGCTGCTCGGCAACGCCGCCTGGAAGGCTCGCGTCGAGGCTGCGCTGGAGTCCGGTCAGGACGTCCCCACCAAGTCCGGTCTGGAGGAGATCTTCGAGGAGATCTCCCCGATCGAGGACTTCAGCGGGTCGATGTCGCTGACTTTCCGCGACCACCGTTTCGAGCCCCCGAAGAACTCCATCGACGAGTGCAAGGAGCGCGACTTCACGTACGCGGCTCCGCTCTTCGTCACGGCCGAGTTCACCAACAACGAGACCGGTGAGATCAAGTCCCAGACGGTCTTCATGGGCGACTTCCCGCTCATGACGCCGAAGGGCACCTTCTGCATCAACGGCACCGAGCGTGTCGTGGTCTCGCAGCTGGTCCGTTCGCCCGGTGTCTACTTCGACTCCTCCATCGACAAGACGTCCGACAAGGACATCTTCACCGCCAAGATCATCCCGTCCCGGGGTGCCTGGCTGGAGATGGAGGTCGACAAGCGCGACATGGTCGGTGTGCGCATCGACCGCAAGCGCAAGCAGTCCGTCACCGTCCTCCTGAAGGCGCTCGGCTGGACCACCGAGCAGATCCTCGAGGAGTTCGGCGAGTACGAGTCCATGCGCGCCACCCTGGAGAAGGACCACACCCAGGGCCAGGACGACGCGCTGCTCGACATCTACCGCAAGCTGCGCCCGGGCGAGCCCCCGACCCGTGAGGCCGCGCAGACGCTGCTCGAGAACCTCTACTTCAACCCCAAGCGCTACGACCTGGCCAAGGTCGGCCGCTACAAGGTCAACAAGAAGCTGGGCGCGGACGCCCCGCTCGACGCCGGTGTGCTGACCGTCGACGACGTCATCGCGACGATCAAGTACCTGGTCAAGCTGCACGCCGGTGAGACCGAGACCGTCGGCGAGAACGGCACCACGATCGTCGTCGAGACCGACGACATCGACCACTTCGGCAACCGTCGTCTGCGCAACGTCGGCGAGCTCATCCAGAACCAGGTCCGCACGGGTCTGGCTCGTATGGAGCGCGTCGTCCGCGAGCGGATGACCACCCAGGACGTCGAGGCGATCACGCCGCAGACCCTGATCAACATCCGGCCGGTCGTCGCCTCCATCAAGGAGTTCTTCGGCACCAGCCAGCTGTCCCAGTTCATGGACCAGACCAACCCGCTGTCGGGTCTGACCCACAAGCGTCGTCTGTCGGCGCTGGGCCCGGGTGGTCTCTCCCGTGAGCGGGCCGGCTTCGAGGTCCGTGACGTGCACCCCTCGCACTACGGCCGCATGTGCCCGATCGAGACGCCCGAAGGCCCGAACATCGGTCTGATCGGCTCGCTCGCCTCCTACGGCCGGGTCAACGCGTTCGGCTTCGTCGAGACGCCGTACCGCAAGGTCGTCGAGGGCCAGGTCACCGACGAGGTGCACTACCTGACCGCCGACGAGGAGGACCGCTTCGTCATCGCCCAGGCGAACGCCGCCCTCAACGAGGACATGCGCTTCGCCGAGGCCCGCGTGCTGGTCCGCCGCCGTGGCGGCGAGATCGACTACATCGCGCCGGACGAGGTCGACTACATGGACGTCTCGCCGCGCCAGATGGTGTCGGTCGCGACCGCCATGATCCCGTTCCTCGAGCACGACGACGCCAACCGCGCGCTCATGGGATCGAACATGATGCGCCAGGCCGTGCCGCTGATCAAGGCCGAGGCGCCGCTGGTCGGCACCGGCATGGAGTACCGCTGCGCGGTCGACGCCGGCGACGTCATCAAGGCCGAGAAGGACGGTGTCGTCCAGGAGGTCTCCGCCGACTACGTCACCGTGGCCAACGACGACGGCACGTACAACACGTACCGCGTCGCCAAGTTCTCCCGCTCCAACCAGGGCACGTCCTTCAACCAGAAGGTCGTCGTGGACGAGGGCGCCCGCGTGGTGGCCGGCCAGGTGCTCGCCGACGGTCCGTCCACGGACGAGGGCGAGATGGCGCTCGGCAAGAACCTGCTCGTGGCGTTCATGCCGTGGGAGGGCCACAACTACGAGGACGCGATCATCCTGTCGCAGCGCCTCGTGCAGGACGACGTCCTCTCCTCGATCCACATCGAGGAGCACGAGGTCGACGCCCGTGACACCAAGCTGGGCCCCGAGGAGATCACCCGGGACATCCCGAACGTCTCCGAGGAGGTCCTCGCCGACCTCGACGAGCGCGGCATCATCCGCATCGGTGCCGAGGTCGTGGCCGGCGACATCCTGGTCGGCAAGGTCACCCCGAAGGGTGAGACCGAGCTGACCCCGGAGGAGCGCCTGCTCCGCGCGATCTTCGGTGAGAAGGCCCGTGAGGTCCGTGACACCTCGCTGAAGGTGCCGCACGGCGAGATCGGCAAGGTCATCGGCGTGCGCGTCTTCGACCGCGAGGAGGGCGACGAGCTGCCCCCGGGCGTGAACCAGCTGGTCCGCGTCTACGTCGCGCAGAAGCGCAAGATCACCGACGGTGACAAGCTCGCCGGCCGTCACGGCAACAAGGGTGTCATCTCCAAGATCCTCCCGGTCGAGGACATGCCGTTCCTCGAGGACGGCACCCCGGTCGACATCATCCTCAACCCGCTCGGTGTCCCGTCCCGAATGAACCCGGGACAGGTCCTCGAGATCCACCTCGGCTGGCTCGCCAGCCAGGGCTGGAAGGTCGAGGGCGACGAGGAGTGGATGAAGCGGCTCCAGGCGATCGGCGCCGACGAGGTCGCCCCGGGCACCAACGTCGCGACCCCGGTCTTCGACGGTGCCCGCGAGGACGAGCTGGCCGGCCTGTTCGAGCACACCGTGCCCAACCGCGACGGCGAGCGCATGGTGCTCCCGTCCGGCAAGGCCCGGCTGTTCGACGGCCGCTCCGGCGAGCCGTTCCCGGACCCGATCTCGGTCGGGTACATGTACATCCTCAAGCTGCACCACCTGGTCGACGACAAGCTGCACGCCCGTTCGACCGGTCCGTACTCGATGATCACCCAGCAGCCGCTGGGTGGTAAGGCTCAGTTCGGTGGCCAGCGCTTCGGTGAGATGGAGGTCTGGGCCCTGGAGGCGTACGGCGCCGCCTACGCCCTGCAGGAGCTCCTCACCATCAAGTCCGACGACGTCACCGGCCGTGTGAAGGTCTACGAGGCGATCGTCAAGGGCGAGAACATCCCCGAGCCCGGCATCCCCGAGTCCTTCAAGGTGCTCATCAAGGAGATGCAGTCCCTGTGCCTCAACGTGGAGGTGCTGTCCTCGGACGGCATGTCCATCGAGATGCGCGACACCGACGAGGACGTCTTCCGCGCCGCGGAGGAGCTCGGTATCGACCTGTCCCGGCGCGAGCCGAGCAGCGTCGAAGAGGTCTGACGGGTCTGGCCGGGGGCCTCTCCTGAGGCCCCCGGCAGTCCCCGGACCCCCAGACCACTGATGTAGAGCCCATGTCCCGCTCCGGCGGGAGGGCGCACGAACCCTGAAAGAGGGATTGACGACAAAGTGCTCGACGTCAACTTCTTCGACGAGCTGCGGATCGGCCTGGCGACCGCGGACGACATCCGAACCTGGTCCCACGGCGAGGTCAAGAAGCCGGAGACCATCAACTACCGCACCCTGAAGCCGGAAAAGGACGGACTCTTCTGCGAGAAGATCTTCGGCCCCACCCGGGACTGGGAGTGCTACTGCGGCAAGTACAAGCGTGTCCGCTTCAAGGGCATCATCTGTGAGCGCTGTGGCGTCGAGGTCACGCGCGCCAAGGTGCGCCGTGAGCGGATGGGCCACATCGAGCTTGCCGCTCCCGTCACCCACATCTGGTACTTCAAGGGCGTCCCGTCGCGCCTGGGCTACCTGCTCGACCTCGCCCCGAAGGACCTCGAGAAGGTCATCTACTTCGCCGCCTACATGATCACGTGGGTGGACGAGGAGCGCCGCACGCGCGACCTGCCGTCGCTGGAGGCCCACGTCTCCGTCGAGCGTCAGCAGATCGAGCAGCGCCGCGACGCCGACCTGGAGGCCCGCGCCAAGAAGCTCGAGTCCGACCTGGCCGAGCTGGAGGCCGAGGGCGCCAAGGCCGACGTGCGCCGCAAGGTGCGCGAGGGCGCCGAGCGTGAGATGAAGCAGCTGCGCGACCGTGCGCAGCGCGAGATCGACCGTCTCGACGAGGTCTGGAACCGCTTCAAGAACCTCAAGGTCCAGGACCTGGAGGGCGACGAGCTGCTCTACCGCGAGCTGCGCGACCGCTTCGGCACCTACTTCATGGGTGCGATGGGCGCCGCCGCGCTGCAGAAGCGCCTGGAGTCCTTCGACCTCGACGAGGAGGCCGAGCGCCTCCGCGAGATCATCCGTACCGGCAAGGGCCAGAAGAAGACCCGTGCGCTCAAGCGCCTCAAGGTCGTCTCCGCCTTCCTGCAGACCCGCAACAGCCCCAGCGGCATGGTGCTGGACTGCATCCCGGTGATCCCGCCGGACCTGCGTCCGATGGTGCAGCTGGACGGTGGCCGCTTCGCGACCTCCGACCTGAACGACCTGTACCGCCGCGTCATCAACCGCAACAACCGCCTCAAGCGACTCCTTGACCTCGGCGCGCCCGAGATCATCGTGAACAACGAGAAGCGCATGCTTCAGGAGGCCGTCGACGCGCTCTTCGACAACGGCCGTCGTGGTCGCCCGGTCACGGGCCCCGGCAACCGTCCGCTGAAGTCGCTGTCCGACATGCTCAAGGGCAAGCAGGGTCGCTTCCGTCAGAACCTGCTCGGTAAGCGCGTCGACTACTCGGCCCGTTCCGTCATCGTCGTCGGTCCGCAGCTGAAGCTGCACCAGTGCGGTCTGCCCAAGGCCATGGCGCTGGAGCTCTTCAAGCCGTTCGTGATGAAGCGCCTGGTCGACCTGAACCACGCGCAGAACATCAAGTCGGCCAAGCGCATGGTCGAGCGCGGCCGCACCGTCGTGTACGACGTCCTCGAAGAGGTCATCGCCGAGCACCCGGTGCTGCTGAACCGTGCGCCCACGCTGCACCGCCTCGGCATCCAGGCCTTCGAGCCGCAGCTGGTCGAGGGCAAGGCCATCCAGATCCACCCGCTCGTGTGCACCGCGTTCAACGCGGACTTCGACGGTGACCAGATGGCCGTCCACCTGCCGCTCTCCGCGGAGGCGCAGGCCGAGGCCCGCATCCTGATGCTGTCCTCGAACAACATCCTCAAGCCGGCCGACGGCCGTCCGGTCACCATGCCGACCCAGGACATGGTGCTCGGTCTGTTCTTCCTCACCACCGACGAGGAGGAGCGCGAGGTCATCGGCGAGGGCCGGTCCTTCGCGTCCGTCGCCGAGGCGATCATGGCGTTCGACGCCCGGGAGCTCTCGCTCCAGGCGAAGGTCGACATCCGCTTCCCGATCGGCACCGTGCCGCCGCGCGGCTGGACCCCGGCCGCCGACGAGAACGGCGAGACCACCTGGCAGCAGGGCGACAGCTTCCGCCTGCGCACCACGCTGGGCCGGGCGCTGTTCAACGAGCTGCTGCCCGAGGACTACCCGTTCGTCGACTACTCGGTCGGCAAGAAGCAGCTCTCCGAGATCGTCAACGACCTCGCCGAGCGCTACCCCAAGGTCATCGTGGCGGCGACGCTCGACAACCTGAAGGCGGCCGGCTTCTACTGGGCGACCCGTTCCGGCGTCACCGTGGCCATCTCCGACGTCGTGGTCCCCGAGGCCAAGAAGGAGATCGTCGCGGGCTACGAGGCCCAGGACGAGAAGGTCCAGAAGCAGTACGAGCGCGGTCTGATCACCAAGGACGAGCGCACGCAGGAGCTCATCGCGATCTGGACCAAGGCGACCAACGAGGTCGCCGAGGCGATGAACGCGAACTTCCCCAAGACCAACCCCATCTTCATGATGGTTGACTCGGGTGCCCGAGGAAACATGATGCAGATGCGGCAGATCGCCGGTATGCGTGGTCTGGTGTCGAACGCGAAGAACGAGACCATCCCGCGTCCGATCAAGGCGTCCTTCCGCGAGGGTCTGTCCGTGCTGGAGTACTTCATCTCCACGCACGGTGCCCGTAAGGGTCTCGCGGACACCGCTCTGCGTACCGCCGACTCGGGTTACCTCACCCGTCGTCTGGTCGACGTCTCCCAGGACGTGATCATCCGCGAGGAGGACTGCGGCACCGACCGTGGCCTCAAGCTGACGATCGGCGTCCGCGACGAGGCCGGCGTCCTGCGCAAGGCCGACGACGTCGAGACGAGCGTCTACGCCCGCATGCTGGCCGAGGACGTCGTCGTCGACGGCAAGGTCATCGCGCCGGCCAACGTCGACCTCGGTGACGTGCTCATCGACCAGCTGATCCAGCACGGCGTGGAGACGGTCAAGACCCGCTCGGTCCTCACCTGCGAGTCCGCCGTCGGCACCTGCGCCTTCTGCTACGGCCGCTCCCTGGCGACCGGCAAGCTGGTGGACATCGGCGAGGCCGTCGGCATCATCGCCGCCCAGTCCATCGGTGAGCCCGGTACCCAGCTGACGATGCGTACCTTCCACACCGGTGGTGTGGCCGGTGACGACATCACCCAGGGTCTGCCCCGTGTCGTCGAGCTCTTCGAGGCCCGTACGCCCAAGGGTGTCGCCCCGATCTCGGAGGCGGCCGGCCGCGTCCGCATCGAGGAGACCGAGAAGACCAAGAAGATCGTCGTCACCCCGGACGACGGCTCCGACGAGACCGCCTACGCGATCTCCAAGCGAGCCCGTCTGCTGGTGGGCGAGGGCGACCACGTCGAGGTGGGCCAGAAGCTCACCGTGGGTGCCACCAACCCGCACGACGTGCTGCGCATCCTCGGTCAGCGGGCCGTCCAGGTCCACCTGGTCGCGGAAGTCCAGAAGGTCTACAACTCGCAGGGCGTGTCGATCCACGACAAGCACATCGAGATCATCATCCGGCAGATGCTCCGCCGCGTGACGATCATCGAGTCCGGCGACGCCGAGCTGCTGCCGGGCGAGCTCGTGGAGCGCTCGCGCTTCGAGTCCGAGAACCGTCGTGTGGTCACCGAGGGCGGTCACCCCGCCTCCGGCCGTCCGCAGCTGATGGGTATCACCAAGGCCTCGCTGGCGACGGAGTCCTGGCTGTCGGCCGCCTCCTTCCAGGAGACGACCCGAGTCCTGACGGATGCGGCGATCAACGCCAAGTCCGACAGCCTCATCGGCCTCAAGGAGAACGTCATCATCGGTAAGCTCATCCCGGCCGGTACGGGCCTGTCCCGCTACCGCAACATCCGGGTGGAGCCCACCGAGGAGGCCAAGGCCGCGATGTACTCGGCCGTCGGTTACGACGACATCGACTACTCGCCCTTCGGCACCGGCTCCGGCCAGGCCGTCCCGCTGGAGGACTACGACTACGGTCCGTACAACCAGTAGGCGAGCAGCTGATCGCGCACAGGGCGGTCACCCCTTCGGGGGTGGCCGCCCTGCGGCGTTCCGCTCATCGAACGGTCAGCTGGAAGGCGGCCACGACGACACCGCCGACCGCGGCCAGGGCCGCCACGCTCGTGAGCGGCCACCGGGTGCGCTCCAGGGCGTCGAGCCGGGCCTCGTGATCGGCGAGCTGCTTGTCCGTCTGGTCGCTGCGCTGGACGAGCAGTGCGAGCGACCCGTCGGCCCGGGCGAAGCCGGCCTCCATCGTGCCGCGCAGCCGCTCCAGCTCGACGGCCACGGCGGACGCCTCGCCGGTGGTGGTGTGCGCGTCCCTCATGCGCGGCCCCGGGAGTCGTCGGTGCCGCGGCCTGCGGACGGCCCGGTGCGCAGCCAGGCCGGCAGCAGGGCCTGGACGGCGGGCAGGGCCATGACGCGGGCGAGCCCGCCGGCGACGGCCAGCGCCCCGGCCACCCACGGCAGGCTTGCCGGGATGCCGGAGGCGTCGACGATCGCGGGCAGGGCGAGCGCGAGGGCCACGGCGGTCTGCAGGACGGTGCGGAGCATCCGCCGGGTGGCGTCGGACACGGTGATCCTTTCTGTGGTGCGAGGTGTCGTCAGGACACGCGCGGGACCTTCAGCGCGTCCCAGGAGACCCGCCCCGGCCATCCGTCGGCGTCCGCGCCCGCGAAGCCGAGCTTGCGCTGCCAGCGGGCGTACGACTGCCGGTCGGCGTCCGTCCACCGGTCGCCGGGCCCCTGGGAGTACGCCGAACAGCCCTCCTCGACCAGGCGCCGGCCCATGGCCGTGACGACGGGCGAGTCGGGCGCGCCGTGGAAGAAGGCCTCGCCGGGGAAGGGCTCGCAGGCGGTGTCCCGGTGCACGCGGTTCCGGTCGGCCGGGGAGGCGCCGAGGCGGGCGGCCACGCGGTCGCGCAGGTCGGCCATCTCGAAGCCGACGGGGTCGACCTTGGTGTTCGTCCACTCCTTGTGGCCGATCACCGATCCGGCGCCCCAGCCGTGCGCCCGGCACAGCGCGGCCGCGACGCGCTCGATGGCCGCCAGCTGCTCGGCGGGCCAGGGATCCTCGCCGTCCCCGAGGTTGATGCACTCGAAGCCGTAGAAACGGGCGTTGCCGTCGGTGTCGTCGGCGGTCGGGCCGGGCAGGGGCGTCTCGTCGACGACGGCCGCCAGCACGGCGCCGTCACCGGTGCCCGCGTGGTTGGCGCGGCCGTAGCCGACCAGGTGGACCGTGCCGGACTTGTCGATGACGCCGTGGCACAGCGGGCCGGGCAGCTCCTCGTAGCCGTCGTAGCAGAGCTCGACGGAGGAAGCGGTGCCCGAGGTGACCGTGTGATGGATGATCACGCCGTGCACCGGGCCCCAGGCGCCCTTGTGGTTGCGGTTGTGCTCGCGCCAGCCGTCGGTCTCGACGACGTCGACGCCCTCCGCGCGGAGCGCGCCTGCGAACTGGTCGGCGGTGAGGGGAGTGGCCATGGGCAGGGACTCCTCACCGGGGCCAGTAGTTGGCCTGGACCTCGGCGTAGGTGACCTTGCCGTCGGTGGGGCCGTTGACGAGTTCGATGGTCCAGACGACGCGGTTGCCGGGGTCGCAGACGGCGCCGGAGCGGGTCTGGGAGATGTAGGTGTTGCCGCCGGTGGCGATGTGCTCCTCGATGGGGCCCTCCTTCACCGTGGCGCCCTTGGCGTCGATCTCCAGGAAGCGGGTCTGGATGGTGGTGCCGGAGGCGACGTCGGCGAGGGTGGCTGCGGCGGTGGCGATGTAGTCGGCGTTGCTGGCGATGAAGGCCGGGCCGCCCTTGTCGGGGTGCTGGTCGCCGCCGTCGGAGTACTCGGCGTCGAAGGGGATCTGGGTCGGGGTGTTCCGCTTCAGGGCCAGGTCGCTCTTGCGGGCAAGGCTCACGCGCTTCGGGGACTCGTCACCGATGCCGGAGTTGGCCAGGTCGGCGACGAGCCGGGCGGCGGCCTCCTCGTGCTTGGCGTAATAGGTGGGGAACCTGCTGCGCTGCACCTCCTGGGCGACCTCGTAGAGCTGGGTCGAGGTGAGGTAGTTCGGTCCGAACTTCCGCGGACAGTCGCTCTTCATCACCGAGAAGAACTTGGCCGAGGCCCAGTGCGGATCCATCCGCTGCTCGAAGGAGCCCCAGTCGTCCTGCTGCTGGAAGAGGCCGACGCTCGTCGCGTCGCCGTACCCGATGTTCTTGAGTGCCGACTCCTGCATCGATGTGGCGACACCGATGACGCCGCCGCGGTAACCGAGGCCGGCCTTGAGCGCCTCTTCGAGAATGGCCTGGGCGTTCTTGCGCTGGTCGGCGTCGATGTTCCAGGGGATCTGCGTGAAGGTCAGCTTGTACGGCAGGAGGTCGGTATAGGCGACCATGCTGATAGGTCCTTTCCGGGGATGAACGGAGAAACGGGGGTGCCCCGCAGCCGCGAACGGCATGCGGGGCACCCCCGTCAGGAAATGTCCGGCTCAGTGGCGCGGAAGGGCTTTATCGCGGCCAGTAGTTGGCCTGGACCTCGGCGTAGGTGACCTTGCCGTCGGTGGGGCCGTTGACGAGTTCGATGGTCCAGACGACGCGGTTGCCGGGGTCGCAGACGGCGCCGGAGCGGGTCTGGGAGATGTAGGTGTTGCCGCCGGTGGCGATGTGCTCCTCGATGGGGCCCTCCTTCACCGTGGCGCCCTTGGCGTCGATCTCCAGGAAGCGGGTCTGGATGGTGGTGCCGGAGGCGACGTCGGCGAGGGTGGCTGCGGCGGTGGCGATGTAGTCGGCGTTGCTGGCGATGAAGGCCGGGCCGCCCTTGTCGGGGTGCTGGTCGCCGCCGTCGGAGTACTCGTCGAGGAACGGGATCTGGGTCGGGGTGTTCCGCTTCAGGGCCAGCTCGGTCTTACGGGCAAGGCTCACGCGCTTCGGCATGTCAGGGTCCTCTTCGGGCTTGTAGTTGGGGTGGCCGTATCCGTAGATACGCTCGGAGCTGCGGCTGACGTGGCGGCGGTAGACGCCGTCACCGTTGGACGAGCCGCTGTTGCTGGTGTTGCCGCCGATGGTGGTGATTTCGGAGTCCGTGAAGGACTCGACTATTTCGGTGTGGTCCTGGCCCTCGCTTCCGTAGAACACGATGGCGCCGACCGACGGCGTACGTGACCACAGGCCGCGCTCCTTGAACCAGGAGACGCCGACGGGGCAGTACGAGTAACGAGGGATGATGTCGGCGTTGTCCGACTTCGCGGCGCAGTAGGAGATGAACATCGCGCACCAGGGCTGGTTGGGCATTCCGTACCAGCTGCCGAACATGTTGTCGTTGTTCGGCCCCTCCTTGTACCCGATATGTGTTGCGGCCTCTTTCAGCAAGGCCGATGCGGTATTGGCCATCGGGAAATACACCCTCCATGGGGTGACGTCGGATATGCGAACGGCCCCGCCCCCTGGGGAGAGGGGACGGGGCCGTTCGCCTGGCTGCTGTCGGGCACTGCTCGCCCAACGCGAAGCGGCGGAGGCCGTACCCGAGTTGTGGGCACAGCTCCGCCGCTGCAGCTATTGTGAACGAGATCGAGCGCGAGCGCAACCAGGGATTGTTCGCGCGCAACATCCGCCCGGCTCGGGGCGGAGTTTCCCATGGGTTTCCCTTTGTCGCGGATCGCTACTGAGTGTCAGATGAAGGGGATAGGTTGAGGGGCATCGCGCACACTCCTGGGTATCTCGCGACAGATGCCGTGGGGGGATTCACGGAGGGACATATGAGTCGACGGGAAACGCACGTGGGTGGCGTGGGCAAGCACCTCGTGGCCGCCGGGAGTGGCGCTCGGTGAATGCCTACGGTCAGCACTTCGCGGACGTCGTGTCCGCAACGGTGGAAGTGGCCGCCGAGTCGGGGCAGGCCGGCGTCTTCACCGACGAGGTCGCCCGGGCCCTCACCTCGGTCGTGGGCAAGGTGGCCGCCAAGGCCGTCGACGCGGCTCAGGTCAGGGGGTTCGTCAGCGGATGGCAGGAAGCCGTCGAGACGGCCCAGGCCGCCGACGGCAAGGCCGTGGCCGCCGGCGCGCAGGTCTACCGGATGCCGGTGTGGGGGAACGGGCACGACTCCCCTGACGGGAGGGACGCCTGAGGCGCCGGCATCCCGAGGCAGTACGCGTGAGCCCCCGCAACCGGTGTCCGGTGCGGGGGCTGCATCGTTGTGCGGCTGTGGGGGCGTGCGGGCTGTGGCTGCGGGGCCGGCGGGCTCAGTCGCCTCTGCGCCGCTCGTGCGCCCGGCGCGTGGCCCGCTCGGCCGCGAAGACGTCCTCCAGGCGGAAGAGATGGGCCCGGCCCCTGCGGCCGGCCGGGGCCAGGTGTCCCAGCTGCACCCACTTGCGGATGGTGTCGGGAACGACCGCGGCCTCCTGGGCGGCCAGGGCGGCGGTGACCAGGGTCGTCATCGGGCGGTTCCTTCCGTGTGGGGTTCGTCCTGTGCGGCGGTCAGTTCGGCCGGATCCGCCTCGACGGCGTCGGCCAGCTGCTGCCACTCGGCCCGCACCCATGCGTGCCGGTGTCCGCCGTCGGAGTGACAGCGGCACTGCGCGTCGGCGCAACGGCACCCGGGGTTGACGCACAGGACGGTCTCGCGGTGCGGGAAGACCCGCAGGGAGACGGAGTCGCAGTGCAGGCAGCGGCCGTGCACCCGGACGGGCGTCTCCACGTCGCCGAGGGCGAGCGAGCAGCGCCGCGCCATGCGCCGCGCCTCGCTGCGCACGTGCTCGGCGAGGGAGGGGTCGGGGTGCGCACCGACGCGGTCGAGCAGGGCGATCAGGCGCGTCAGCCGCTGTTCGACGGAGCCGCGGGGCGGCTTCGGCACGCGGAGCCGCTCGCACACGGCTTCCTCCAGTTCGACCACGCCGTCGGTGATGTCGCGAAGGGTGTCCGAGACGAAGAGGCGGATCGGTGCGGAGGGGGAGGTGGAGCGCGTACGCCCGGCGGGGGAGGGGCGCGCGGCGCGGCTGGGGGCCAGCTCACGGACCAGCTCGGGGAACTGGCGGAGCAGGATGCCCAGCCATACGGCGGCACGGTCGGGTCGAGGGGTCATGGCTGCTGCTCCTTCACTCGAACGGCGGTCCGGGCGTCGGCGGATATCCGCACCTCCCGGCCGTTGCGCCACAGGCGCCCCGCACAGACCCCGTCGAACCAGCTCGCCCGCGGGTCGACGACCTCCAGGCAGGGGTGCCGCACCGCGCACCCGGCGCACGCCCGCAGGGCGGGGAGCGCGGCCTTGGGGCGGCGGGCGAAGACGACGTGGTCGGGCAGTCCCGCGCAGGCGGCGAGGTCGCGCCAGTCGGTGGCGGGGCCCGGGGCGGATGGCATGCGGGGCGGCTCCCTGTCGGGCGCGGACGGTGCGGAGGGTGCGGTGCGGAGAGCCGTGACAAGCGTGGACGGAGGGAGGCTTGTTGCGGCTACGCAATGAACACTAGCGACGGTGCGTGCGAACGCGCAACAAAGTCGATCAGCTTCCGGAGGGGCGTCTCCCGAACGCCCACGTCCGCGAACAGGGGAGCAAAGCTGCTGGACGGTGCGATTCCACGCACCTGGGCCCGGTTCCGGTGGGCCACGGCGGGCGTTCGACTGGCCAAGTTGTGCATGCGCGCAGCATCCTGTTTATTGCGCGCGCGAACGGACGGTAGGGTTTCGCCCTGGAGGGAGCGTGTGATGGGCGAGAAGAGCTCGGACGTGGAGCGGTTCGCGAGCTGGGTCGAAGACCTCATGCGGGACCGCGGATACGACATCGACAGCCCGCGCGGCGGCGGCAGGTCGCGCCTCGCGGAGGACGCCGGGGTGCACCGGGCGGCGGTGACCCGGCTGTTGCAGCGGCAGAGCCTGCCGGACCTGGACACCATGCGCGCGCTGGCGCGCGTGCTGGGCGTCGGCCTGCGCGACATGCTGATCAAGTCGGGCCGGGTCGCGGCCGAGGACCTGCCGCTGCCCGGGGCGGCGCCCGCCGCCGGCGGGTCCGCCGGCGGCGGCAAGCGGGTCACCCCGGCGGAGGCGGCCGGCCTGCTCGGCATCCCCGAGAGCCACCGGCGTCAGTTCGTCGAGATGGCCGAAATGATCCTCACGGTCAGCGGGGCGCAGTCGGGTGACCCGCGCGCCGCCTACCGGGGCGCGGCCGCCGGCCGCTGAGGCCCGCCCCGGCCCGTACCGCCGGAGCAGGGACCGAGTCGCGCAGGTCCGGGCGAGGTCCCATGATCTGCGACTTATGCCGCACATCGGGGTGTCCTGCGCGTGCGCATTTGTTTTGACCGCAGCTCATGCTGTAGGTACGCTCTGACCTTGTGCCTGGGGTGTCCCTGGGCTCTTGTGCGTGCCGTCAGACCGCACGGGAGGCCCGGAACCGGGCGGTTTCCGTACCGCCGGGAGACACCGAAATCTGCGCGATCCGCCATGCGGCGGAGGTCTGCAGTATTCGACACGCCCGACCGCGTGGGTCGGAGCTGGGTTCCAGGTTAGTTTTATCGTGATCGGCACACAGAAACCGGAGAAACGGTGCCTACGATCCAGCAGCTGGTCCGGAAGGGCCGGCAGGACAAGGTCGAGAAGAACAAGACGCCCGCACTCGAGGGTTCGCCCCAGCGCCGTGGCGTCTGCACGCGCGTGTTCACGACCACCCCGAAGAAGCCGAACTCGGCCCTCCGTAAGGTCGCGCGTGTGCGTCTGACCTCCGGCATCGAGGTCACCGCTTACATTCCGGGTGAGGGCCACAACCTGCAGGAGCACTCCATCGTGCTCGTCCGCGGTGGCCGTGTGAAGGACCTGCCGGGCGTTCGCTACAAGATCATCCGTGGCTCGCTCGACACCCAGGGCGTCAAGAACCGCAAGCAGGCTCGCAGCCGCTACGGCGCCAAGAAGGAGAAGTAAGAATGCCTCGTAAGGGCCCCGCCCCGAAGCGCCCGGTCATCATCGACCCGGTTTACGGTTCTCCTCTTGTCACCTCGCTGATCAACAAGATCCTGCTGCACGGCAAGCGCTCCACCGCCGAGCGCATCGTGTACGGCGCCATGGAGGGTCTGCGCGAGAAGACCGGCCAGGACCCGGTCATCACGCTCAAGCGCGCCCTCGAGAACGTCAAGCCGGCTCTCGAGGTCAAGTCCCGCCGCGTCGGTGGCGCCACCTACCAGGTGCCGGTCGAGGTCAAGCCCGGCCGCGCCTCCACGCTGGCGCTGCGCTGGCTGGTCGGTTACTCCCGCGCCCGTCGCGAGAAGACCATGACCGAGCGCCTCATGAACGAGCTGCTGGACGCCTCGAACGGTCTCGGCGCCTCGGTCAAGAAGCGTGAGGACACGCACAAGATGGCCGAGTCCAACAAGGCCTTCGCGCACTACCGCTGGTAGTCGCAAACCCCATCGAGAACCGAGAGAAGACTGAGCCATATGGCCACCACTTCGCTTGACCTGGCCAAGGTCCGCAACATCGGGATCATGGCCCACATCGACGCGGGCAAGACGACCACCACCGAGCGCATCCTCTTCTACACCGGTGTTTCCTACAAGATCGGTGAGGTCCACGACGGCGCTGCCACGATGGACTGGATGGAGCAGGAGCAGGAGCGCGGCATCACGATCACGTCTGCCGCGACGACCTGCCACTGGCCGCTCGAGAACGTCGATCACACGATCAACATCATCGACACCCCGGGTCACGTCGACTTCACCGTCGAGGTGGAGCGCTCCCTGCGCGTGCTCGACGGTGCCGTGACCGTGTTCGACGGTGTCGCCGGTGTCGAGCCCCAGTCCGAGACGGTGTGGCGTCAGGCCGACCGTTACGGCGTGCCGCGCATCTGCTTCGTGAACAAGCTGGACCGCACCGGTGCCGAGTTCCACCGCTGTGTCGACATGATCGTCGACCGCCTGGGTGCTCAGCCGCTGGTCATGCAGCTCCCGATCGGTGCCGAGGCCGACTTCAAGGGCGTCATCGACCTCGTCCGCATGAAGGCTCTGGTGTGGTCCGCCGAGGCCGCCAAGGGCGAGATGTACGACGTCGTCGACATCCCCGACACGCACGTTGAGGCCGCCGAGGAGTGGCACAACAAGCTGGTCGAGGCCGTCGCCGAGAACGACGAAGAGATCATGGAGCTGTTCCTCGAGGGCCAGGAGCCCACCGAGGAGCAGCTGATGACCGCGATCCGTCGCATCACGATCGAGTCCGGCCGCACCACCGAGGGCACCACGGTCACCCCGGTGTTCTGCGGTACCGCGTTCAAGAACAAGGGCGTCCAGCCCCTGCTCGACGCGGTCGTGCGCTACCTCCCCTCGCCGCTCGACATCGAGGCCATCGAGGGCCACGCGGTCAACAACCCGGACGAGGTCGTCAAGCGCAAGCCGTCCGACGAGGAGCCCCTCGCGGCGCTGGCGTTCAAGATCATGAGCGACCCGCACCTCGGCAAGCTCACCTTCGTCCGCGTGTACTCCGGTCGCCTGGAGTCTGGATCCCAGGTCCAGAACTCCGTCAAGGGCAAGAAGGAGCGCATCGGCAAGATCTACCGCATGCACGCCAACAAGCGTGAGGAGATCGAGTCGGTGGGCGCCGGCGACATCGTCGCCGTCATGGGCCTGAAGCAGACCACCACCGGTGAGACGCTCTGCGACTCCGCCAACCCGGTCATCCTCGAGTCCATGGACTTCCCGGCCCCGGTCATCCAGGTCGCCATCGAGCCCAAGTCGAAGGGCGACCAGGAGAAGCTCGGCGTCGCGATCCAGCGTCTGGCCGAGGAGGACCCGTCCTTCCAGGTCCACACGGACGAGGAGACGGGCCAGACCATCATCGCGGGCATGGGCGAGCTGCACCTCGAGGTGCTGGTCGACCGCATGAAGCGCGAGTTCAAGGTCGAGGCCAACGTCGGCAAGCCGCAGGTCGCGTACCGCGAGACCATCCGCAAGGCGGTCGAGCGCATCGACTACACGCACAAGAAGCAGACTGGTGGTTCCGGCCAGTTCGCCAAGGTGCAGATCGCGGTCGAGCCCCTCGAGGGCGACGGCTACGAGTTCGAGAACAAGGTCACCGGTGGCCGCATCCCGCGGGAGTACATCCCGTCCGTGGACGCGGGTTGCCAGGAGGCCATGGAGTTCGGTGTTCTGGCCGGCTACCCGCTGACCGGCGTCAAGGTGACGCTGCTCGACGGTGCCTACCACGACGTCGACTCCTCGGAGCTCGCGTTCAAGATCGCCGGTTCCATGGCGTTCAAGGAGGCGGCCCGCAAGGCGTCGCCCGCCCTGCTCGAGCCGATGATGGCCGTCGAGGTCACCACGCCCGAGGACTACATGGGTGACGTGATCGGCGACATCAACTCCCGCCGTGGCCAGATCCAGGCCATGGAGGACCGGGCCGGCGCCAAGGTCGTCAAGGGCCTGGTGCCGCTGTCGGAGATGTTCGGCTACGTCGGCGACCTCCGCAGCAAGACCTCGGGTCGCGCAAGCTACTCGATGCAGTTCGACTCCTACGCCGAGGTTCCGCGGAACGTCGCCGAGGAGATCATCGCGAAGGCCAAGGGCGAGTAAGCGAATCCCGCGTTCAGCGGGCTGAGCACACGCTTTAGGCTTGACACCGGCTGTCGGGGCATTCCCGCGCATAACCTCCGGGTTCTGCACGGGAACGCCCCGGCGGACGGCACCCCAGCAAAGATCCCTGGCGCCGATCGAAGTAAGGCGTACCAGAACCACTCCACAGGAGGACCCCAGTGGCGAAGGCGAAGTTCGAGCGGACTAAGCCGCACGTCAACATCGGCACCATCGGTCACGTCGACCACGGTAAGACGACCCTTACCGCGGCGATCACCAAGGTGCTGCACGACGCGTACCCGGACCTGAACCCCTTCACGCCGTTCGACGAGATCGACAAGGCGCCGGAGGAGCGTCAGCGCGGTATCACCATCTCCATCGCGCACGTCGAGTACCAGACCGAGTCGCGTCACTACGCCCACGTCGACTGCCCCGGTCACGCGGACTACATCAAGAACATGATCACCGGTGCCGCCCAGATGGACGGCGCGATCCTCGTGGTCGCCGCGACCGACGGTCCGATGCCGCAGACCAAGGAGCACGTGCTCCTGGCCCGCCAGTCCGGCGTTCCGTACATCGTCGTCGCCCTGAACAAGGCCGACATGGTGGACGACGAGGAGATCCTGGAGCTCGTCGAGCTCGAGGTCCGTGAGCTCCTCAGCGAGTACGAGTTCGACGGCGACAACGCTCCGGTCGTCCGCGTCTCCGCGCTCAAGGCGCTGGAGGGCGACAAGGAGTGGGGCGAGAAGCTCCTCGGCCTGATGAAGGCTGTCGACGAGTTCATCCCGCAGCCGGAGCGCGCCGTCGACAAGCCGTTCCTGATGCCGATCGAGGACGTCTTCACGATCACCGGTCGTGGCACCGTCGTCACCGGTCGTATCGAGCGTGGTGTCCTGAAGGTCAACGAGACCGTCGACATCATCGGCATCAAGAACGAGAAGACCTCGACCACCGTCACCGGTATCGAGATGTTCCGCAAGCTGCTCGACGAGGGCCAGGCCGGTGAGAACGTCGGTCTGCTGCTCCGCGGCATCAAGCGCGAGGACGTCGAGCGCGGCCAGTGCATCATCAAGCCGGGTTCGGTCACCCCGCACACCGAGTTCGAGGCCACGGCGTACATCCTCTCCAAGGACGAGGGTGGCCGCCACACCCCGTTCTTCAACAACTACCGTCCGCAGTTCTACTTCCGTACGACTGACGTGACCGGTGTTGTGACCCTCAAGGAGGGCACGGAGATGGTCATGCCCGGCGACAACGCCGAGATGACCGTGTCCCTGATCCAGCCCGTCGCCATGGAGGAGGGCCTGCGCTTCACCATCCGTGAGGGCGGCCGCACCGTCGGCGCCGGCCAGGTCACCAAGATCAACAAGTAAGCTCCGGCTTGCCTGAAGGTCTGACCTGACGGTCGCAAAGGGCCCGCACATCGCTTCGATGTGCGGGCCCTTTCGCATGTCCTGGTGCCTGACCGGCGGCTGGGGCAGCGCCCTGCAGGGGCGCGGGGAACTGCGCGACAAGCCACGACGCGCCTGCAGATGGACGTCGACTGCGGGCCGCCGGTGGCCGATCGCGCAGTTCCCCGCGCCCCTATTGGGCGCCCTCGTACGGCAGTACCTGGCGCAGGAGGCCGCGTGGGTGGCCGCGGCGGCGCCATTCGCGCGGGTAGCCGACCGACACCTCCTCGAACCGCACGCCGTCGTAGAACGTCGTGCGCGGGATGTGCAGGTGCCCGTAGACCACCGCCGCCACGTTGAAGCGGGTGTGCCAGTCGTGCGTGAGGACCGTGCCGCACCACTGGGCGAACTCCGGGAAGTGCAGGATGTCGGTCGGCTGGCGCACCAGCGGCCAGTGGCCGGCCAGTACCAGGGGTATGGACGGGTCGTGCGCCGCCAGCCGCTCCTCGGTCGCGGCGACCCGGGCCCGGCACCAGTCGTCGATGCCCTCGTACGGCTCCGGGTGCAGCAGGTACTCGTCGGTGCACACGATGCCCGCCTCGTGGGCCTGCTCCAGCGACTCCTTCTTCGTCCGCGCGCCGGGCGTGCGGAAGGTGTAGTCGTACAGCGTGAAGAGCGGCGCCACCGCGACCGGGCCGCCCTCGCCCTCCCACACCGGCCAGGGGTCCTCGGGCGTGTCGATGCCCAGGCCGCGGCAGAGCTCCACCAGGCGCTCGTAGCGGGCCTGCCCGCGCAGCTGGACGGGGTCGCCGGCGGGCGTCCACAGCTCGTGGTTGCCGGGCGCCCACAGCACCCGGGCGAAGCGGCCGGCCAGCAGTTCCAGCGTGCGCTCGACGTCCTCGAAGCGTTCGGCCACGTCACCCGCGACGATCAGCCAGTCGTCCGCCGTCGTCGGGCGCAGTGATTCGGCGATGGGCACGTTCGCGCTCATGCCGGTGTGCAGGTCGCTGACGGCCAGGAGGCGTCGGCCGGGGCGGGGCGTGTTCGGCTGCTGCATCGGTTCCCAGACTCGCGGTGGCTACGGGGGGGGTGCTGCCGTGCTGTTCTGTCGACGTTCCGTCGACAACGGTACGGAAATGATCGTTTCCCGTCACTGCCCGAGCAGCGGGCGACCGTTCAGCAGCTCCCGGCCCAGCACGCTGAGCGTGTGGTACGCCCGCCCGTTGGCCCGGTGCGTCGTGATGAGCCCCGCCTCCCGCAGCACCGAGGCGTGGTGGCTGGCCGTGGCCATGGCGATCCGCACCCGCCGCGCCAGCTCACTGGTGGTGCAGCCGCGCGCCGTCGCCTCCAGCACCTCGGCACGCGTGCGCCCCAGCAGCGCCGCCAGCGGCGGCTCCCGGCGCTGCTCGGGCACCACGCGCCCGGGCGCCGGCGGCAGCCAGGCGGGATCGTGCACGATCGGGTACACCAGTACCGGCGGAAGCTCCGGATCACGCAGCACGGTGGGGGCGCGCCAGCAAAAGAAGGAGGGCACGAGCCGCAGCCCGCGCCCCTCCAGGTAGAGGTCCTCCGCCGTCCCTGGAACGGCCACTTCCAGAACCGGTGGGCTCCAGCGGATCGCCGGGTGCAGCGTCGCCAGCAGGTGCTCCATCCCGTGCAGCAGGATCGTCTGCGACCTCGCCGCCCGGTCGGCCTCGATGTGCTCCCGCACCTTGCCCAGGTACGGACCGATGGCGGCGTCGTGCAGCGCCGTCAGCCCCTCGCCCAGCGCCCGCAGGGACGCAGCTCCGCCCTCCGCCAGGCCGCGCACGAAGCGCAGCTCCCGGCGGTCCGCGGAGAGCAGCTCCAGCTCGGCGCACAACCGCTGCCGCGGCAGCGAGAGCATCGCGTCGATGCCGCCCGCCAGGCCCCCCTCGGCCGTCTCAGGCGGCGTCAGGAAGTCGGGGGAGTAGCCACGGGGCGGGGCGAGCGCGAGCACGCGGCGCATCGGGTCCGTCAGGCGCGGCCGCACCCTGGCCCGCCAGGCGTCGAAGACGAGCGGGCCCTGGGCGGTCTGCAGCATGTGAGCGGCCAGCAGCGTCTCCCACAGGGGGTCGGGCTCGGCGGCCAGGCGGATGCGGCCGAGGTCGACGCTGGTGAAGTGAATGCGCACGGTGTGCCCTTGCCCTTCCCGGGCTCATTTGAACGCGGGGTCACCCGTGGGGGTGGTGCTTCGCGCCAGGGGGTGCGGGATGCGCCTGCGGCGGGCCTTTCCCCCACCCCGCCCCTGGGAGGGGCCCCGGACGGGCTGGAGGGTGCCGCAACCCTCACAGGCCCGTGCCCGGTGCGGGGCGCCAGGCCCATGGCGTTGCGTCGGGCGCCAGGCCGACCACGCACGGGCGGTGGTCCGCGTCCAGGGTCAGGCCGGCGGCCGCCACCGCCGTCACCGGCGCCGTCGTGTCGGCGGACGCGTCCGCCAGCCGCAGGGCGCCCGTCAGGGAGCGGCTCAGGAGCATCAGGGACTCCTTGCCGCCCCGCCGCGGCACCGTGGCCGCCGCCAGGGGGCCGTAGCCGGCGAGGGCGCGCAGGCCGCCTGCGCGGAGCTCCTCGGTGCCGCCCTCGGGCGTCAGGCGGTACGCCACCGGTTCCGCCGCCGTGGGGGTGCGGTAGACGAGGGTCAGGGCCCCGTCGGGCCCGGGGGCGGCGCCCATCTGGTTGCCGCCGGGGCCCGGCAGGCCCTCCAGCGGCATGAGCCGTACGGGCTGGCCCGGTGCGTCCTGGCTCCAGTGGTGGACGGTGTCCCGGCCGAGGCCGAAGACGTGGACGCGCCGGTCCTTGTCGAGGGCGGCGGTGAGTCCTTCCTGTATGTCCTGCCCGTGCAGGCTCCTCCAGCCGCCCCAGGTGCCGTCGGCCTCGCGCACGCGCGTGGACAGGCCCTTGCCGGCGTTGCGGACGAAGAGGTGGACCCGCCCGTCGGGGACGGCGACGGCGACGGGGACGCCGACGCGGCGGCCGCGTTCGGTGCGGTACTCGGGGTTGCCGAGGCTGTGCCACTCCCTGCCTTCCTCCAGTACGACGATCTCGCGGCTGTTGGAGCGGCCGTGGCCCTCCAGGGAGGAGAAGCGCAGGGCGAACAGCAGCCGGTGGCCGTGGGCGTCCCGGACGCAGGCCAGGGCGGGGGCCAGCGGGCCGCCCCCGAGGTTCTGCGGGGCGCCCCAGCGTCCGCTGCCGGGCGCGCTCTCGACCCAGCGCACCGCCTGCAGCCCGAGCACGCCGTACGCCTCCAGGCGCCCGCTGCGGTCGGGGGCGGCGTGGACGGCGGGGGCGGGGTAGCGGTAGTGGGTGGAGCGGATCCAGCCCTTGCGGTTCTGCATGGGGCGCTCGCCGCCCTGCCCGTAGTCGCCGCAGCCGCCGGCGTTGCCGCAGTTCCACAGGGGGTCGCCGCCGTAGGCGGCGATGAGGCGGTGCTTGCCGTCGACGACCTCCGGGGGGAGGTTGAAGGGCCAGCGCTGGTTGTAGTAGCCGCGGAAGGAGACCGTGGCGAAGCGCGGCGGGTGCCCGTTCCTGCGGGTCTCGTCGGCGACCCACTGGGTCATGGCCTTCCAGGTGAACAGGGCGGTCGGCGTGTGGTCGCGGTGGTCCGAGCACGCCCCGTAGTCGTTGTCCTTGGGGTGGGTGGCGTCGTGCACCTGGTAGTCGGGGTCGGGGTCCATGGTGTGCACGACCGTGGGGCGGTAGCGGGCCATGACGGCGGCCAGGACGTCGACGAGGGTGGCGTGCCGGTAGGTGCTGACCGAGGTGCAGGGCGAGCCGGTGGCGACGAGGCTCTCCATGACCGCATACGGCTCGTCCCACAGCTGCGGCAGCCGGGTGCCGCCGGCGGAGAACATGGCGATGTTGAGGAAGACCAGCCGGGCCTTGCGGGCGCCGTTGTCGAGCTCGTCGACCTCGGCGCGCACACCACCCGGAAGGTCCATGACCGACTTTCTCCAGGGGGTGAACTTGTCGCGGCCGATCATCTCGGCGTACGCCTGGCGCAGCCCCTGGTGGCGGGCGGAGGAGTAGGCGGCCTTGTCGGGCTGCCGCCGGGGCATGCCGTTGATCCAGTTCTGGCCGACGGACTCGCCGGCGGTGACGTAGACGGAGACGACCGGGACGCCGGCGTCGACGAGGTGCTGGGCGTCGGGGTTCATGAAGAACAGGTCGTCGTCGGGGTGCGCCAGGACCTGCAGGAGCAGGGGCGCGCCGGAGGTGGTGAACGCGTGTGCGGCACCGGGCTCGACAGCGGGGATCCCGCCGGGGGAGGATGAAAGCCGGTCGGCGTCGCCGCTGCAGCCCGCGACCGTCGCCGCCGTGGCGAGGGCGAGGCCGGTGAGCACGGACCGGCGGGCCGGTCCCCCGCGGTGTGAGATGTTCAACAGAGTGACTCCGTCCCGTCGGCCGGCGCGCAGTCCCCGGCTGCCCCGGATGTGATAGGGGACGACCGGGGGCTCCCTCGGGTTGCTCGAGCCCGGTCAAAGCCTGCCGGAGAGTGATGGCTCGGTGGCGGACCGTTCACCGCCATAGTGTCCCGTGTGTCGGCGGGGTGGTTTGACAAGTGCGCCGCTCGGGGTACCTTCTTCTGCTTCGATTGGCGCCCCTTCGCGCCCGTATGGCACACTGTTCAGGTTGCTCGGTTGAGTGCCGATGCTGCGCGCCTCCCGCCGGGAGGACTGGAAGCGAGTCCCGCAGTACTCGTCATCCCTTCTCAGGGGTGGAAGTACGGGAATCTTCCGGGAAGTGTCAGCGGGGCCCCAGCCAGGCACTCGGTGGGTGTTTTTCCCCCACAAACCCCTTCATCAGGGAATCTCCCTTGGGAGATCTGCTGGAAGGGGCGCGACACGCCCGACCGCGTGGGTCGGAGGTGGAGTGGGGAACGGCAGTGCCTTGCCGACGGCAAAGGCGCAGCTCACCGAGTTCCGGAGCGTTACGAGAGACAGGACTACGAAGTAGCCATGGCGGGACAGAAGATCCGCATCCGGCTCAAGGCCTACGACCACGAGGTCATCGACTCCTCGGCGAAGAAGATCGTCGAGACGGTGACGCGTACTGGTGCGTCGGTCGCGGGCCCGGTGCCGCTGCCCACTGAGAAGAACGTGTACTGCGTCATCAAGTCGCCGCACAAGTACAAGGACTCGCGCGAGCACTTCGAGATGCGCACGCACAAGCGCCTCATCGACATTCTCGACCCCACGCCGAAGACGGTTGACTCGCTGATGCGTCTCGACCTGCCGGCCGGCGTCGACATCGAGATCAAGCTCTGAGGTGACGCGCGAGATGGCTAAGCAGATCAAGGGCATCCTGGGCGAGAAGCTCGGCATGACTCAGGTCTGGGACGAGAACAACCGTGTCGTCCCGGTGACCGTCGTCAAGGCCGGGCCCTGCGTCGTTACCCAGGTCCGCACCAACGACACCGACGGCTACGAGTCGGTCCAGATCGCCTTCGGCGAGATCGACCCGCGCAAGGTGAACAAGCCCCTCAAGGGCCACTTCGCCAAGGCCGACGTGACCCCGCGCCGCCACCTGGTGGAGATCCGCACCGCGGACGCCTCCGAGTACACCCTCGGCCAGGAGCTCGACGCCACCGTCTTCGAGGCGGGCATCAAGGTCGACGTGACCGGCAAGAGCAAGGGCAAGGGCTTCGCCGGTGTCATGAAGCGCCACAACTTCCGTGGCCTCGGCGCCGGGCACGGCACCCAGCGCAAGCACCGCTCCCCCGGTTCCATCGGTGGCTGTGCCACCCCGGGCCGTGTGTTCAAGGGCCTCCGCATGGCGGGCCGTATGGGCAACGAGCGGGTCACCACCCAGAACCTGACCGTCCACGCCGTTGACGCGGAGAAGGGCCTGCTCCTGATCAAGGGCGCGGTTCCTGGTCCGAACGGCGGCCTCGTCCTGGTCCGTACCGCGGCCAAGGGGGCCTGAGGTAACCGATGAGCACCATTGACATCCTTTCGCCGGCAGGCGACAAGGCCGGGACCGTCGAGCTCCCCGCGGAGATCTTCGACGCGAAGGTCAGCGTTCCGCTGATCCACCAGGTCGTCGTCGCGCAGCTGGCCGCTGCCCGTCAGGGCACGCACAAGACGAAGACTCGTGGCGAGGTCCGCGGCGGTGGCAAGAAGCCGTACCGCCAGAAGGGCACCGGTCGCGCCCGTCAGGGTTCGACCCGCGCGCCGCAGTTCGCCGGTGGTGGCGTCGTGCACGGTCCCGTGCCGCGTGACTACTCGCAGCGGACCCCCAAGAAGATGAAGGCCGCCGCCCTGCGTGGCGCCCTCACCGACCGGGCCCGCCACTCCCGCATCCACGTCGTCTCCGGCGTGGTCGAGGGTGCGGTTTCCACCAAGGCCGCCAAGACCCTGTTCGGCAAGATCTCGGAGCGCAAGAACCTGCTCCTGGTCGCCGACCGGTCCGACGAGGCCGCGTGGCTGTCCGCCCGCAACCTGCCCCAGGTTCACATCCTGGAGCCGGGCCAGCTGAACACGTACGACGTGCTCGTCTCCGACGACGTGGTCTTCACCCAGGCCGCCTTCGAGTCCTTCGTGTCTGGCCCCAAGGCCGTTGAGACCGAAGGGAGCGAGGCCTGATGACTGAGGCTTCCGTCACCAGCAAGACCTTCTCGGACCCGCGCGACCTGCTGGTCAAGCCGGTTGTCTCCGAGAAGAGCTACGCGCTGCTGGACGAGAACAAGTACACGTTCGTCGTCGACCCGCGCGCCAACAAGACCCAGATCAAGCAGGCCGTCGAGGCGGTCTTCTCGGTCAAGGTCACCGGGGTCAACACGATCAACCGTCAGGGTAAGCGCAAGCGCACCAAGACCGGTTTCGGCAAGCGCGCCAACACCAAGCGCGCCATCGTGACCCTCGCCGAGGGCGACCGTATCGACATCTTCGGCGGCCCGGTCTCCTAACGGAGTGCCGAGTCGTCCGAATATCGGACGAGGACTGAGAAATGGGTATCCGCAAGTACAAGCCGACGACTCCGGGCCGTCGTGGCTCCAGCGTCGCCGACTTCGTCGAGATCACGCGGTCCACGCCGGAGAAGTCGCTGGTCCGCCCGCTGCACAGCAAGGGTGGCCGTAACAACGCCGGTCGTGTGACCGTCCGTCACCAGGGCGGTGGCCACAAGCGCGCCTACCGTGTGATCGACTTCCGTCGTCACGACAAGGACGGCGTGCCGGCCAAGGTCGCTCACATCGAGTACGACCCGAACCGCACCGCGCGCATCGCGCTGCTCCACTACGTGGACGGCGAGAAGCGCTACATCATCGCCCCCCGTGGCCTCGGCCAGGGTGACCGGATCGAGAACGGCCCCGGGGCCGACATCAAGCCGGGCAACAACCTGCCGCTGCGCAACATCCCGGTCGGTACGACCATCCACGCCATCGAGCTGCGTCCCGGTGGCGGTGCGAAGATCGCCCGCTCCGCCGGTTCCTCCGTGCAGCTGCTGGCGAAGGAGGGCACCATGGCCCACCTTCGTATGCCGTCCGGTGAGATCCGCCTGGTCGACGTCCGCTGCCGCGCCACTGTCGGCGAGGTCGGCAACGCCGAGCAGTCGAACATCAACTGGGGCAAGGCCGGCCGCATGCGCTGGAAGGGCGTCCGCCCGACCGTCCGCGGTGTCGCGATGAACCCGGTTGACCACCCGCACGGTGGTGGTGAGGGCAAGACCTCCGGTGGTCGCCACCCGGTCTCCCCGTGGGGTCAGAAGGAGGGTCGTACTCGTTCTCCCAAGAAGGCGAGCAACAAGTACATCGTCCGCCGCCGCAAGACGAACAAGAAGCGCTAGGAGCGGGTTTAGATGCCGCGTAGTCTCAAGAAGGGACCCTTCGTCGACGAGCACCTCATCAAGAAGGTGGATGCTCAGAACGAAGCCGGTACCAAGAACGTCATCAAGACCTGGTCCCGCCGCTCCATGATCGTGCCGGCCATGCTCGGCCACACGCTGGCGGTGCACAACGGCAAGACCCACGTCCCGGTGTTCGTCACCGAGTCGATGGTCGGCCACAAGCTCGGCGAGTTCTCGCCGACCCGCACCTTCCGCGGCCACGTCAAGGACGACCGGAAGTCGAAGCGCCGCTAATCGCGGGGTGTGAACGACTATGACTGACACCGAAGGGACAACCATGGAAGCCAGGGCCCAGGCGCGGTACATCCGCGTCACGCCCATGAAGGCCCGCCGCGTGGTGGACCTCATCCGTGGCATGGACGCCACGGAGGCTCAGGCGGTCCTGCGTTTCGCCCCGCAGGCCGCTAGCGTGCCGGTCGGCAAGGTGCTGGACAGCGCCATCGCCAACGCCGCGCACAACTACGACCACACTGACGCCTCCTCGCTGTACATCAGCGAGGCGTACGTCGACGAGGGCCCGACCCTGAAGCGGTTCCGTCCGCGCGCCCAGGGCCGTGCCTACCGGATCCGCAAGCGGACCAGCCACATCACCGTGGTCGTCAGCAGCAAGGAAGGAACCCGGTAATGGGCCAGAAGGTTAACCCGCACGGGTTCCGGCTCGGTGTGACCACGGACTTCAAGTCCCGCTGGTACGCCGACAAGCTGTACAAGGACTACGTCAAGGAAGACGTTGCCATTCGTCGCATGATGACGAAGGGCATGGAGCGCGCCGGTATCTCGAAGGTTGAGATCGAGCGCACCCGCGACCGCGTCCGCGTTGACATCCACACCGCCCGCCCGGGCATCGTCATCGGCCGCCGTGGCGCCGAGGCCGACCGCATCCGTGGCGAGCTGGAGAAGCTGACCGGCAAGCAGGTCCAGCTGAACATCCTCGAGGTCAAGAACCCCGAGGTCGACGCTCAGCTGGTGGCCCAGGCCGTCGCCGAGCAGCTGTCCTCCCGCGTCTCCTTCCGTCGCGCCATGCGCAAGAGCATGCAGTCGACGATGAAGGCCGGTGCCAAGGGCATCAAGATCCAGTGCGGTGGCCGTCTCGGCGGCGCCGAGATGTCCCGCTCGGAGTTCTACCGCGAGGGCCGTGTGCCCCTGCACACGCTCCGCGCGAACGTCGACTACGGCTTCTTCGAGGCCAAGACCACCTTCGGCCGCATCGGCGTGAAGGTCTGGATCTACAAGGGCGACGTCAAGAACATCGCCGAGGTCCGCGCCGAGAACGCCGCCGCCCGTGCGGGCAACCGCCCGTCCCGTGGCGCCGGCGAGCGCCCGGCCCGTGGTGGCCGTGGCGGCGAGCGTGGCGGCCGCGGCCGCAAGCCGCAGCAGAACGCCGAGGCCCCCAAGGCCGAGGCCACCGCTGCTCCGGCTGAGACCACCGGAACGGAGGCCTGACCGACATGCTGATCCCTCGCAGGGTCAAGCACCGCAAGCAGCACCACCCCAAGCGGAACGGCATGGCCAAGGGTGGCACCGAGCTCGCCTTCGGTGAGTACGGCATCCAGGCCCTGACCCCGGCCTACGTGACGAACCGGCAGATCGAGTCCGCTCGTATCGCCATGACCCGTCACATCAAGCGTGGCGGCAAGGTGTGGATCAACATCTACCCGGACCGTCCGCTGACGAAGAAGCCGGCCGAGACCCGCATGGGTTCCGGTAAGGGTTCCCCCGAGTGGTGGATCGCGAACGTCAAGCCCGGTCGGGTGATGTTCGAGCTGTCCTTCCCGAACGAGAAGGTTGCGCGTGAGGCGCTCACCCGAGCCGCCCACAAGCTTCCGATGAAGTGCCGCATTGTTCGGCGCGAGGCAGGTGAGTCGTGATGGCTGCCGGTACCAAGGCGACCGAGCTGCGTGAGCTGAACAACGAGGACCTCGTTGCCAAGCTGCGCGAGGCCAAGGAAGAGCTGTTCAACCTCCGCTTCCAGGCGGCGACCGGACAGCTTGAGAACCACGGCCGGCTGAAGGCCGTCCGCAAGGACATCGCCCGGATCTACACCCTGATGCGTGAGCGCGAGCTCGGCATCGAGACGGTGGAGAGCGCCTGATGAGCGAGAAGAACATGACTGAGACGAACGAGCGCGGCTTCCGCAAGACCCGTGAGGGCCTCGTCGTCAGCGACAAGATGGACAAGACCGTCGTCGTCGCTGTCGAGGACCGCGTCAAGCACGCGCTGTACGGCAAGGTCATCCGCCGTACCAACAAGCTCAAGGCGCACGACGAGCAGAACGCCGCGGGTGTCGGCGACCGCGTCCTCCTCATGGAGACCCGGCCGCTGTCCGCGACGAAGCGCTGGCGCGTCGTCGAGATCCTCGAGAAGGCCAAGTAATTCCTAGGGGCGTTCGCCCTTAGGACAGTTCCGCCAGGCTCGGCAGGGGCTCTTCACGGAGCCCCTGCCGGGAACCGGCAGACAATCAGGAGATAGACGTGATCCAGCAGGAGTCGCGACTGCGCGTCGCCGACAACACTGGTGCCAAGGAGATCCTTTGCATCCGTGTTCTCGGTGGCTCGGGTCGCCGCTACGCGGGCATCGGTGACGTCATCGTCGCCACCGTCAAGGACGCGATCCCCGGTGGCAACGTGAAGAAGGGCGACGTCGTCAAGGCGGTCGTCGTTCGCACCGTCAAGGAGCGCCGCCGTCCGGACGGCTCGTACATCCGTTTCGACGAGAACGCGGCCGTCATCCTCAAGAACGACGGTGACCCCCGCGGCACCCGCATCTTCGGCCCCGTGGGCCGGGAACTGCGCGAGAAGAAGTTCATGAAGATCGTCTCGCTCGCGCCGGAGGTGCTGTAAGCATGAAGATCAAGAAGGGCGACCTGGTCCAGGTCATCACCGGTAAGGACAAGGGCAAGCAGGGCAAGGTCATCCAGGCCTTCCCCGCCGACGACCGCGTCCTGGTCGAGGGTGTCAACCGGGTCAAGAAGCACACCAAGGCCGGCCAGACCGCTCGCGGTGCCAAGACCGGCGGCATCGTCACCACCGAGGCCCCCATCCACGTGAGCAACGTTCAGCTCATCGTGGAGAAGGACGGCAAGAAGGTCGTGACCCGCGTCGGTTACCGCTTCGACGAGAACGGCAACAAGATCCGCGTTGCCAAGCGGACGGGTGAGGACATCTGATGGCTACCGCTCCGCGTCTCAAGACGAAGTACCGCGAGGAGATCACGGGCAAGCTGCGTGAGGAGTTCTCCTACGAGAACGTCATGCAGGTTCCCGGCCTCACGAAGATCGTGGTCAACATGGGTGTGGGCGACGCCGCCCGCGACTCCAAGCTGATCGAGGGCGCCATCCGCGACCTCACCACGATCACCGGCCAGAAGCCGGCCGTCACCAAGGCCCGCAAGTCCATCGCGCAGTTCAAGCTGCGTGAGGGCCAGCCGATCGGTGCCCACGTCACCCTGCGTGGCGACCGCATGTGGGAGTTCCTGGACCGCACCCTGTCGCTCGCGCTCCCGCGCATCCGCGACTTCCGTGGTCTGTCCCCGAAGCAGTTCGACGGTCGTGGCAACTACACCTTCGGTCTCACGGAGCAGGTCATGTTCCACGAGATCGACCAGGACAAGATCGACCGGGTCCGGGGCATGGACATCACCGTGGTCACCACGGCGACCAACGACGACGAGGGCCGCGCCCTGCTTCGTCACCTCGGCT
Organism: Streptomyces luteosporeus; assembly: GCF_039532865.1. Lineage (NCBI taxonomy): Bacteria > Bacillati > Actinomycetota > Actinomycetes > Kitasatosporales > Streptomycetaceae > Streptomyces > Streptomyces luteosporeus. The sequence continues at coordinate 227,628 of NZ_BAAASL010000008.1, read as the reverse complement.
TCCCGTTCAAGGAGAACTGACCGTGGCGAAGAAGGCTCTGATCGCTAAGGCCGCGCGCAAGCCGAAGTTCGGTGTCCGCGCGTACACCCGCTGCAACCGCTGCGGTCGGCCGCACTCCGTGTACCGCAAGTTCGGCCTGTGCCGCGTGTGCCTTCGTGAGATGGCTCACCGTGGCGAGCTGCCGGGCGTGACCAAGAGCTCCTGGTAACAGCCCAGTTGGGCTGCCCAGGCTCTCGGTAAGCAAGCTGGACGGCGGGAGCCCCGCCTCGCTCCTCACATAGAGTTGAGGGGTTGGGCTCCCCGCCGCCCGCAATCGTCTTACTACGCCGTAGGTCCCCGCGCCGCACCCGTCCCGACCCAGTTCGGGGAGAGGGATGGCGCAGATAGGAAACCCCGGCGAGAGAGGCCGAAGGCCAAACATGACCATGACCGATCCGATCGCAGACATGCTGACCCGTCTGCGGAACGCGAACTCGGCTTACCACGACACCGTGGCCATGCCCCACAGCAAGATCAAGGCGCACATCGCCGAGATCCTGCAGCAGGAGGGCTACATCGCCGGCTGGAAGGTCGAGGACGCCGAGGTCGGCAAGTCCCTCGTCATCGACCTGAAGTTCGGTCCGAACCGTGAGCGCTCCATCGCGGGCATCAAGCGGATCTCGAAGCCGGGCCTGCGGGTCTACGCAAAGTCCACCAACCTGCCGAAGGTCCTCGGCGGCCTGGGCGTGGCGATCATCTCCACGTCCCACGGTCTCCTGACCGGCCAGCAGGCGCAGAAGAAGGGCGTGGGTGGGGAAGTCCTCGCCTACGTCTGGTAACGGGAACAGGAAGGTAAGGCTATGTCGCGTATTGGCAAGCAGCCCGTCCAGGTTCCCGCCGGCGTGGACGTCACCATCGATGGCCGTACGGTCCAGGTGAAGGGCCCCAAGGGCGCCCTGAGCCACACCGTGGCCGCCCCCATCGAGGTCGCCAAGGCTGAGGACGGCACCATCGTCGTCTCCCGCCCGAACGACGAGCGTCAGAACAAGGCCCTGCACGGCCTTTCCCGCACGCTGGTGGCGAACATGATCACCGGCGTGACCCAGGGCTACGTGAAGAAGCTCGAGATCAGCGGTGTCGGTTACCGCGTGGCCGCGAAGGGCTCCAACCTGGAGTTCTCCCTCGGTTACAGCCACCCGATCCTGATCGAGGCCCCCGAGGGCATCTCCTTCAAGGTGGAGAGCCCGACCAAGTTCTCGGTCGAGGGCATCGACAAGCAGAAGGTCGGCGAGGTCGCCGCGAACATCCGCAAGCTGCGGAAGCCCGACCCGTACAAGGCCAAGGGCGTCAAGTACGAGGGCGAAGTCATCCGCCGCAAGGTCGGAAAGGCGGGTAAGTAAGCCATGGCATACGGTGTGAAGATCGCCAAGGGTGACGCGTACAAGCGCGCCGCCAAGGCCCGTCGCCACATCCGCATCCGGAAGAACATCTCCGGCACGGCGGAGCGTCCGCGCCTCGTCGTGACGCGCAGCAACCGTGGCATCACCGCCCAGGTCATCGACGACATCAAGGGTCACACCCTGGCGTCGGCGTCGCACCTGGACGCGTCGATCCGTGGTGGCGAGGGCGACAAGAGCGCCCAGGCCAAGAAGGTTGGCGCCCTGGTCGCCGAGCGTGCCAAGGCCGCCGGTGTCGAGGCCGTCGTGTTCGACCGCGGTGGCAACCAGTACGCCGGGCGCATTGCCGCTCTGGCGGACGCCGCCCGCGAAGCCGGGCTGAAGTTCTAAAGCCCCGGTTCCGGAGCTAGCGGACGTAACAGAGAGAGGTAATTCCAATGGCTGGACCCCAGCGCCGCGGTGGCGGCGCCGGTGGCGGCGAGCGGCGGGACCGGAAGGGCCGTGACGGTGGCGCTGCCGCCGAGAAGACCGCGTACGTTGAGCGCGTAGTCGCGATCAACCGCGTCGCCAAGGTTGTCAAGGGTGGCCGTCGCTTCAGCTTCACCGCGCTGGTCGTGGTGGGCGACGGCGAGGGCACCGTGGGTGTCGGTTACGGCAAGGCCAAGGAAGTTCCGGCTGCCATCGCCAAGGGCGTGGAAGAGGCCAAGAAGAACTTCTTCAAGGTCCCCCGTATCGCCGGTACCATCCCGCACCCGATCCAGGGCGAGAAGGCGGCCGGTGTCGTCCTGCTCAAGCCCGCCACCCCGGGTACCGGTGTTATCGCCGGTGGTCCGGTGCGTGCGGTGCTCGAGTGCGCCGGCATCCACGACATCCTGTCGAAGTCGCTCGGTTCTTCGAACCCGATCAACATCGTGCACGCCACGGTGGAGGCCCTCAAGGGACTGCAGCGTCCCGAGGAGATCGCCGCCCGTCGTGGTCTGCCGCTCGAGGACGTCGCTCCCGCCGCTCTGCTGCGGGCGCGTGCAGGGGCGGGTGCGTAATGGCTCGCCTCAAGGTCACGCAGACGAAGTCCTACATCGGCAGCAAGCAGAACCACCGCGACACCCTGCGCTCGCTTGGTCTGAAGAAGATCAACGACGTGGTTGTCAAGGAGGACCGTCCCGAGATTCGCGGCATGGTGCACACCGTCCGCCACCTCGTCACGGTCGAGGAGGTCGACTGACATGGCGGAGACCAACCCGCTGAAGGTCCACAACCTCCGTCCCGCCCCGGGCGCCAAGACCGCCAAGACCCGTGTGGGTCGTGGTGAGGCGTCGAAGGGTAAGACGGCTGGTCGCGGTACCAAGGGTACGAAGGCCCGCTACCAGGTTCCGGAGCGCTTCGAGGGTGGCCAGATGCCGCTCCACATGCGCCTCCCGAAGCTGAAGGGCTTCAAGAACCCCGCCCACAAGCAGTTCCAGGTCGTGAACCTGGAGAAGCTGGCCGCGCTCTACCCGCAGGGTGGCGAGGTCACGGTGGCCGACCTGGTCGCCAAGGGTGCTGTTCGCAAGAACGAGCTCGTCAAGGTCCTGGGCCAGGGCGAGATCTCCGTGGCGCTGCAGGTGACGGTCGACGCCGTCTCCGGCTCCGCCAAGGAGAAGATTGCCGCCGCCGGCGGCACCGTCACCGAGCTCATCTGAGTTCGTTGATCCGACGACCGGGGATGTCCCAACTGGGGCATCCCCGGTTGGTCGTTCCAAGGGGGGCACGGTCGCCGGTAAGGTGGCGTGCACTGTTAACTTTCGCGCGGCCCATGCCCTCGCGGACTTTGACCGTTACGTATTAGCCAGCATTCGTCGATTCTCAAGACCGTCACCCCTCGCGCAACCACGTGGGGGGCGCCGCAGGAGGCACCGTGCTCACCGCGTTCGCCCGGGCGTTCAAGACGCCCGACCTGCGCAAGAAGCTGCTGTTCACGTTGGGCATCATGGTGCTCTTCCGGCTGGGGGCGCACATCCCCGTGCCGGGAGTGGACTATCGCAACGTCCAGACGTGTATGGACCAGGCCAAGAGTGGGCAGGGCCTCTTCGGCCTCGTGAACATGTTCAGCGGCGGTGCGCTGCTGCAGATCACGATCTTCGCGCTGGGGATCATGCCGTACATCACGGCGAGCATCATCCTCCAGCTGCTCACCGTGGTGATCCCGCGCCTGGAAGCCCTCAAGAAGGAGGGCCAGGCGGGCCAGGCCAAGATCACGCAGTACACGCGCTATCTGACCGTCGCCCTCGCCGTGCTCCAGGGCACCGGCCTCGTGGCCACCGCGCGCAGCGGTGCGCTCTTCGGGAACTGCACGGTCGGCAACCAGATCGTCCCCAACCAGTCGATCTTCACCACGGTCGTCATGGTCATCACCATGACCGCCGGCACCTCGGTGATCATGTGGCTCGGTGAGCTCATCACCGACCGCGGCATCGGCAACGGCATGTCGATCCTCATGTTCACCTCCATCGCCGCCGGCTTCCCCGGCGCCCTGTGGGCCATCAAGATGCAGGGCAAGCTGGTCGGTGGCTGGCTGGAGTTCGGCCTGGTGATCCTGTGCGGCCTCGCGATGGTCGCGCTGGTGGTCTTCGTCGAGCAGGCCCAGCGCCGCATCCCCGTGCAGTACGCGAAGCGCATGATCGGTCGCCGGTCCTACGGCGGCACCTCGACCTACATCCCGCTGAAGGTGAACCAGGCGGGTGTGATCCCGGTCATCTTCGCCTCGTCGCTGCTCTACATCCCGGCGCTGCTGGTGCAGTTCACCGGCTCCAAGGCGGACTGGGCGCAGTGGGTGCAGGCCAACCTGGTCAAGGGTGACCACCCGATCTACATGGTCACGTACTTCCTGCTGATCGTCTTCTTCGCGTTCTTCTACGTCGCCATCTCCTTCAACCCCGAAGAAGTTGCCGACAATATGAAGAAGTATGGTGGATTCATCCCGGGCATCCGGGCAGGTCGCCCCACGGCCGAGTACCTGAGCTACGTGCTGAACCGCATCACGTGGCCCGGCTCGCTCTACCTGGGTCTGATCGCCCTGGTTCCCACGGTGGCACTGGTCACACTCAACGCAAACCAGAACTTCCCGTTCGGGGGAACCAGCATCCTGATCATCGTGGGTGTCGGTCTGGAGACTGTGAAGCAGATCGAGAGCCAGCTTCAGCAGCGCAACTACGAAGGGTTCCTCCGCTGATGCGAATCGTCCTCGTCGGGCCGCCCGGCGCCGGCAAGGGTACGCAGGCCGCGTACCTCGCCAAGAACCTCGCGATCCCGCACATTTCGACGGGCGACCTGTTCCGGGCGAACATCAGCCAGGGCACGCCGCTGGGCAAGAAGGCCCAGGAGTACATGCGGGCCGGCCAGCTCGTCCCCGACGAGATCACCATCGGCATGGCCAAGGACCGCATGCAGCAGGCGGACGCCGAGGGCGGCTTCCTGCTCGACGGGTTCCCGCGCAACCTGGCCCAGGCCAAGGCGCTGGACGAGCTCCTCCAGGCCGAGGGCCTGAAGCTGGACGCCGTCCTCGACCTCGAGGTCCCCGAGGACGAGGTCGTCAAGCGCATCGCCGGCCGCCGGATGTGCCGCAAGGACAGCTCCCACATCTTCCACGTGATCTACAACCCGCCGGCCGCGGAGGGTGTCTGCGACACCTGCGGCGGCGAGCTGTACCAGCGCGAGGACGACAGCGAGGAGACCGTCCGCAAGCGGCTGGAGGTCTACCACAGCGAGACCGAGCCGATCATCGACTACTACAAGGCCCAGGACCTCGTGGTGACGATCTCGGCCCTCGGCAAGGTCGCCGAGGTCACGGACCGCGCGATGGCCGCGCTCAAGCGCGAAGCCGCCTGATCACTGCTGTAACGACGGCCGCGATGCCCCCCGGGGCATCGCGGCCGTAGTGTTGTTCTACGCGCCCGCGGGCGCCCGGAGACGTAGGAACCGAGGAAGGCACTCCCCATGGTCGAGATCAAGACCCCCGAGCAGATCGCGAAGATGCGCGAGGCCGGGCTGGTCGTCGCCGCCATCCACGCGGCCACCCGGGAGGCGGCCGTGCCGGGGGCCACGACCAGGGATCTGGACCAGGTCGCCCGCAAGGTGATCGCCGACCACGGCGCGAAGTCGAACTTCCTCGGCTACGGGGGCTTCCCCGCCACGATCTGCACCTCCGTGAACGAGGTCGTCGTCCACGGCATCCCGGACGACAAGACCGTCCTCAAGGACGGCGACATCATCTCCATCGACGCCGGCGCCATCATCGACGGCTGGCACGCGGACGCCGCCTTCACGGCCTTCGTCGGCTCCGGCCACGCCCCCGAGCTGCACGAGCTCTCCCGGGTGACCGAGGAGTCGATGTGGGCCGGCATCGCGGCCGTGCGCAACGGCAACCGCCTCGTCGACATCTCCAAGGCCATCGAGGGCTACATCCGCCGCCAGCCCCGCCCCGCCAGCGGCAAGTACGGGATCATCGAGGACTACGGCGGCCACGGCATCGGCTCCGAGATGCACATGGACCCCCACCTGCTGAACTACGTCTCCCGCAAGCGCGGCAAGGGCCCGAAGCTGGTGCCCGGCTTCTGCATCGCGATCGAGCCGATGGTCAGCCTCGGCACGGCGAAGACGCACGTGCTGGAGGACGACTGGACGGTCCTGACGAACGACATGACCTGGTCCTCCCACTGGGAGCACTCCATCGCCCTGACGGAGGAGGGCCCCCTGGTCCTCACGGCCCCCGACGGCGGCAAGGCGAAGCTGGCCCAGCTGGGCATCGCAGCGGCCCCGGATCCGCTGGCGTAGGGCCTGACCGGCGGATCTTCGTCACTCGGCGCCGCGGCGCCCCGTAGGGGCGCGGGGAACTGCGCGATCGGCCACGACGGCCCGCAGCCGAAGTGCGCCACTCCGGGGCCGGGGAGCACGGCACTTCGTCCGCGGGCGCGTCGTGGCTTGCCGCGCAGTTCCCCGCGCCCCTAGGGGGCGCCGCGTGATCCGCCGGACCCCGAAGGGTTGGGGACACCCGAGCTTGATCCCTGGATTAGGCTTTCCCGTTTCCCTGACGTAGACTGATGCGTCGGCTCTCGTGTATCCGCATGCCCGTCCTCCAAATGGGTAATCGGATCATCGGAGTCGATCAAGGTAGCCGATTCGAAAGGCGAAGCGTGGCCAAGAAGCAAGGTGCCATCGAGATTGAGGGCACCGTGATCGAGTCTCTGCCGAACGCCATGTTCAAGGTGGAGCTCCAGAACGGTCACAAGGTCCTCGCGCACATCAGCGGCAAGATGCGTATGCACTACATCCGCATCCTTCCGGATGACCGGGTCGTCGTGGAGCTCTCTCCCTACGACCTCACGCGCGGTCGGATCGTCTACCGCTACAAGTAGATCTTGCCCTTCCGTCACGTTGCGTGACGGACAGCGGCACTGACCCGGAGAACCTCACATCCCATGAAGGTCAAGCCGAGCGTCAAGAAGATCTGCGACAAGTGCAAGGTGATCCGCCGCCACGGCCGGGTCATGGTCATCTGCGACAACCTGCGCCACAAGCAGCGCCAGGGCTGACGCAGAACCTGCACCCGCAGATTCTTCGCGCGACGCAAGCGAAAACGTACATACGCAGGACTCGTCCCTCTCTGTAACGGAGGGCGACACCCCCGGTCGGAGGCCGGGGACCCGATGGGTACCTCATACGGCCCCCGGGAGTGGCCCTGTGGAAGACCTCCGAACGATCAACTGGAGCCATTGAATGGCACGCGTTTCCGGTGTTGACATCCCGCGCGAAAAGCGCGTGGAGGTCGCCCTCACCTACGTGTTCGGCATCGGCCGGACCCTCTCGAAGCAGACGCTGGCTGCCACCGGCGTGAACCCGAACACCCGCGTTCGCGACCTCTCCGAGGAGGAGCTCGTCGCGATCCGCGAGTACGTGGACGCCAACATCAAGACCGAGGGTGACCTCCGTCGTGAGGTTCAGGCCGACATCCGCCGCAAGGTCGAGATCGGCTGCTACCAGGGTCTGCGTCACCGTCGTGGCCTGCCCGTCCACGGTCAGCGCACCAGCACGAACGCTCGTACCCGCAAGGGCCCGCGTCGCGCCATCGCCGGCAAGAAGAAGCCGGGCAAGAAGTAGTCCGCAGCGGACTCGCTCACCAAGCGGTCTTCGCTGTAGGACCGACCACCTCCCTCCAGTAGGAGTTAAGACATGCCCCCCAAGGGACGTCAGGGCGCTGCCAAGAAGGTGCGCCGCAAGGAAAAGAAGAACGTCGCTCACGGCCACGCGCACATCAAGAGCACGTTCAACAACACGATCGTGTCCATCACGGACCCGACCGGCAACGTGATCTCCTGGGCCTCCGCCGGCCACGTCGGCTTCAAGGGCTCCCGGAAGTCCACGCCGTTCGCCGCGCAGATGGCCGCCGAGTCGGCTGCCCGTCGTGCGCAGGAGCACGGCATGCGCAAGGTCGACGTCTTCGTCAAGGGTCCCGGCTCCGGCCGTGAGACCGCGATCCGCTCCCTCCAGGCCACCGGCCTCGAGGTCGGCTCGATCCAGGACGTCACCCCCACGCCGCACAACGGCTGCCGTCCGCCGAAGCGCCGCCGCGTCTGAGGCCAGGCACTCTCGTGCTTCCGGGCGGCACACCCCTTTCGGGGCGTGCCGCCCGTACCCTTGCAGTACAGACGGGCGTCAAATAGCGGGCGCCCACGACTGAAGGATCTGATCCACACATGCTGATCGCTCAGCGCCCCTCTCTGACCGAAGAGGTCGTGGACGAGTTCCGTTCCCGGTTCGTCATCGAGCCGCTGGAGCCGGGCTTCGGCTACACCCTCGGCAACTCCCTGCGTCGTACGCTCCTCTCCTCGATCCCGGGTGCGGCGGTCACGTCCATCCGCATCGACGGTGTCCTGCACGAGTTCACCACCGTGCCGGGCGTCAAGGAGGACGTCACCGACCTCATCCTGAACATCAAGCAGCTGGTCGTCTCCTCCGAGCACGACGAGCCGGTCGTGATGTACCTGCGCAAGCAGGGCCCGGGCCTGGTCACCGCCGCCGACATCGCCCCGCCGGCCGGCGTCGAGGTGCACAACCCCGACCTGGTCCTGGCGACGCTGAACGCCAAGGGCAAGCTGGAGATGGAGCTGACCGTCGAGCGCGGTCGCGGCTACGTCTCCGCCGTCCAGAACAAGCAGGTGGGCCAGGAGATCGGCCGCATCCCGGTCGACTCCATCTACTCGCCGGTGCTCAAGGTCACCTACAAGGTCGAGGCGACCCGTGTCGAGCAGCGCACCGACTTCGACAAGCTGATCGTCGACGTCGAGACCAAGCAGGCCATGCGCCCGCGCGACGCCATGGCGTCCGCCGGCAAGACCCTGGTCGAGCTGTTCGGCCTGGCCCGCGAGCTGAACATCGACGCCGAGGGCATCGACATGGGCCCGTCCCCGACGGACGCCGCCCTGGCCGCCGACCTGGCGCTGCCGATCGAGGAGCTCGAGCTCACCGTTCGCTCCTACAACTGCCTCAAGCGCGAGGGCATCCACTCCGTGGGTGAGCTCGTCGCCCGCTCCGAGGCCGACCTGCTCGACATCCGCAACTTCGGTGCGAAGTCGATCGACGAGGTCAAGGCGAAGCTGGCCGGCATGGGCCTGGCCCTCAAGGACAGCCCGCCCGGATTCGACCCGACCGCTGCCGCCGACGCGTTTGGCGCGGACGACGACGCGGATGCCGGGTTCGTCGAGACCGAGCAGTACTAAGAGCTCGGGCCGCAAGGCCTGATCTTGGCTGCGGACCGGCTTCGGCTGGTCGGGCCCACGCGGCGGCAGCCGCAGATTGACACCTCCCGCGCCCCTTCGGGGGCGCGGGTCTCCGACGGGCAACCGCTCGCTCGGATACTGACTCCGGTACCTGATACGGCCGGGGCAGACACCTAGGAGAAACACCATGCCGCGTCCCACCAAGGGTGCCCGTTTCGGCGGCAGCGCCGCGCACGAGAAGCTGCTGCTGGCGAACCTCGCCAAGGCGCTCTTCGAGCACGGCCGCATCACGACGACCGAGGCCAAGGCCCGCCGCCTGCGTCCGGTCGCCGAGCGCCTGATCACCAAGGCGAAGAAGGGCGACATCCACAACCGTCGCCAGGTGCTGCAGACGATCACCGACAAGGGCGTCGTCCACACCCTCTTCACCGAGATCGCTCCGCGCTTCGCCGAGCGTCCGGGTGGCTACACCCGCATCACCAAGATCGGCAACCGTCGTGGCGACAACGCCCCGATGGCCGTGATCGAGCTGGTCGAGGGCGAGATCGCCAAGAAGGCGACCGTCGCCGAGGCCGAGGCCGCCACCAAGCGTGCGGTCAAGGAGTCCGAGGCCGCCGCCGAGGCTCCGGCCGAGGAGTCGAAGGACGCCTGACGCGTCTGACGTGTCAGTGACGGGCCCGCCCCTTTTTCGGGGGCGGGCCCGTCCCGCATTCTGAGAGGAAGCACTCGGTGAGTGACGAGGTGGAGCCCGGGTACGTGCGGGTGCGGCTGGACCTGTCGTACGACGGCAAGGACTTCTCCGGCTGGGCCCGGCAGCGCGAGGGCCAGCGCACGGTGCAGGGCGAGATCGAGGACGCCCTGCGCACCGTGACCCGCTCGAAGGAGACCTTCGAGCTGACGGTCGCCGGCCGTACGGACGCCGGCGTCCACGCCCGCGGCCAGGTCGCGCACGTCGACCTGCCGGCGGAGCTGTGGGCCGAGCACGAGGACAAGCTGCTGCGCAGGCTGGCCGGGCGGCTCCCGCACGACGTCCGGGTGTGGCGCGCGGCGCCCGCCCCGGCCGGCTTCAACGCGCGCTTCTCGGCGATCTGGCGCCGGTACGCCTACCGGGTGGTCGACCACCCGGGCGGCGTCGACCCCCTGCTGCGCGGTCACGTGCTGTGGCACGACTGGCCGCTGGACGTCGAGGCCATGAACGCCGCCTCGCAGGCGCTGCTCGGCGAACACGACTTCGCGGCCTACTGCAAGCGGCGCGAGGGCGCCACGACGATCCGCACCCTGCAGCAACTGAGCTGGGAGCGCGACGCGTCGGGCATCATCACCGCCACGGTGCGGGCGGACGCCTTCTGCCACAACATGGTGCGCTCGCTGGTGGGCGCGCTGCTCTTCGTCGGCGACGGGCACCGGCCGGTCGAATGGCCGGGCAAGGTGCTGGCCGCGGGCGTGCGCGACTCGGCCGTGCACGTGGTGCGGCCGCACGGGCTGACGCTGGAGGAGGTCGGCTACCCGGCGGACTCCGAACTGGCGGCGCGGAACCGGGAGGCGCGCAACAAGCGAAGCCTGCCGGGGGCTGCCGGGGGCGGCTGCTGCTGAGGGGGGCTTCCCGGGGGCTCCGCCCCCGGACCCCCACTTCTACTCGGCCGTCACCGCCAGGTCGCTCGTCACCGTGAAGTACGGGCGGACGCCCGACACCGTCGGGTACACGTCCGTCTTGTTGCGGTCCACGATGTCGCCCGTCAGGCGGCCGATGCGGATCGGGTCCGCGGAGGCCGAGGGGCGCAGGAAGAGGTCCCACGTGGCGGGGCGGGGTGTCAGGTGCTCGTGGGGGAGGGTGAAGCGGAACTCCGTGGGGGCGAGGACCTCCACGTCCGCCGTCACCTCCGTGCCGGCCCCCTCGCCGCGCGGGCGGCCGAGCACGCTCGCCCCGGGGGCGAGCTCTGCGGCGCCGTGCAGCGTGCCCTCCACCGTGAACGCGTCGTCGCGCACCCGTACCGCGCGGGCCTCGGCGTGGGCCTCGCGGTGCCAGGCGCGTACGGCGAGGTAGCCGTCGACGGTTGAGTAGGGGATCCACCAGGTGAAGGGGGAGCCGGGCAGGGGGTCGAGGGCGAGGAGGCGGCGGCCTTCGGGCAGGTGGGCGACGACGCGGCGGCGGGCCTTGTCCTCGGCGCGGACGACGTGCAGGTCCCAGCGGCCTTCGGCCAGCCGCAGCTGTGAGCGGCGCAGGACGGCCGTCCAGGGGCCGGTGCCGTCGGCCGGGGGGTCGAGGGGGACGGTGAGCGGCTTGCCCTCCTTGCGCCGGGTGACGGTGAGGGAGAGCTTGTTGCCGCTGACGCCTGCGGGGTCGACGGAGACCCGGATGTCGCCGGCGGCGTCGACGCGGCAGGAGGCGACGGGGCGCAGCGGTTTGCGGACGACGACGTCCTTGAGCACCTTCTTCGCCGGGGGCGGGCTCGTCGCGGGGCGCGGGCGCAGGGCGCGGTGGAGTCGTCCGGCGAGGCGGCGCAGGCGCCGTTTGAGCGGAAGCCGCAGGGCCGGGTCGGGGGCGGGGGCGGCGGCCGGGCGGGGGCCGCCGAGGTCGTCGATGAGCGCCAGGTAGGCGTCGGCGATGCGTTCGGGCGCGTAGCGGCGGGCGGAGAGGCGTGCGGCCTCGCCCATGGTGCGCCGCAGGTCATCGTCCTCGATGAGGGTGAGCAGCCCCTTGGCGATGGCGTCGGTGTCGCCGACGGGGACGAGCAGGCCGTCCTTGCCGTCGCTGATGATCTCGCCGGGGCCGTGCGGGCAGTCGGTGGCGACGACGGGGACGCCGCAGCCCATGGCCTCGACGATGGTCATGCCGAAGGACTCCTCGCGGGAGGTGACGGCGGCGATGGAGCCCTTGGCCCATTCGGTCTCGATGGGGGAGTGGGCGCCCATGAGGGTGATGGATTCGGTGAGGCCGAGCTTGTCGATGCGGGCGCGCAGTTTGGCGTGCTCGGGTCCGCGGCCGTACAGGCGCAGCCGCCAGTCGGGGTGGGCGGCGGCGACCTGGGCCCAGGCGCCGATGAGCAGGTCGTAGCGCTTGACGGGGATGAGCCGGCCGGCGGCGACGACGAGCTTGGTGGCGGGGTCGGCGGGTTCGACCTCGGAGGGCGGGCAGCCGTTGGGGATGCAGACGATCTTCGTCGTGATGCCGGGCAGGGCTTCGCGGTGGGTGACGGCGTCGGCCTCGGAGACGGTGGTGTGCGCGTCGAGGTGGGGGATGGAGGCGTCCTGGTAGGCGCGGATGGCCGGCTCGTGGGTGCCGTAGATGCGGTGTTCCTGGCCGATGCGCAGGTAGCGGCGGTCCCGGCCGAATTCGGCGAGGTACATCACGAGGCCGGGGCGGGTGGCGATGACGACGTCGGCGTCGGTGGCGGCGAGGTGGGCGGCGACCCGGCGGTCGGTGAGAGCGCTGAAGTGGGCGCCCTTGGCCTCGGCGGGCGGGACGTACTCGCTGTCCTGCCGCAGGAGGGGGTCGTCGACGTCGAGGCCCTTGTCGGTGCGCTGGTCGATGAGGTTGACGACCCTGACCCGGGGGTGCAGGGCCAGCCGGGGCTTTTCGCCGCTTCTGATGACGGAGACGATCTCCACCTCGTGACGGGCGGCGAGGGCGCCGGCCACGTTGAAGGTGGAGCGGATGGTTCCGCCGATGCCGTAGGCGTTCTGCAAAAGGAAAGAGATCTTCATGGCGGTGTGGGCGGCGGCGCGCGGGCGCCGCGGCCGTCCTTCCCCCTGGCCTGGGTGTGTCCGGACTCTCTCGTTCGCCAGCGCAGCCTACATTGTGGCGTGGGTCACGCCGCGCGAATTCATGAGGAGGCCACTTACGTGGGTACTGGGAGGCGCGGGGCCGTGACGGCGGCCGCCGTACTGGCGCTGGTGGCCGGCTGCGGCGTGGCGGGCGGCGGCAGGGGCGGCGAGGGCAAGGACGAGCCGCGGGCCGACGGCGGGCCGCACGCGCTCGCGGCGCTCGACCGGGCGCACCTCGCCCACGTGCAGCTGGGGGCCCGGGAGGTGCCGGGGTATGCGATCGAGCGCGCGTCCGCGGGCGCGGCGGGCAGCGGCACGCCGACCACGCACAGCAGCGCCTGCCGGCCGCTGGTGGTCGCGCTGGGTTCCCGGCCGCAGCCGGCGCCCGTGGCCTCGGTGGTCAGGACCTTTTCCCGGACCACCGGCGACCGCCGCTTCCAGGGCCTGCTCGGCACGATCCGGGTCTCGGCGTACGAGGGCGACGGCGCCCGCACCACGCTGCGGGAGCTGCGGACGGCTGCGGGCGGCTGCGCGGGCGGCTTCGCCATGCGGACGGGGGAGGGGCAGCCGCAGCGCTTCTCCTCGGTGACCGTGCTGCCGGCGCCGCGGATCGGGGACGAGGCCGTGGCGTACCGCCTGGTGAACGCCGCGGAGCGGGCCCCGAGCCTGGTGACGGTGGTGCGCACGGGCTCGGTGCTGTCGATGTTCTTCGCCACGCACCTGTCCGACCCGTCGGCCGTGGAGATCCCGCAGGCGCTGGTGGCGGCGCAGGTGGCGAAGGTCGAGAGGCTGGAGCGGGCGGAGCGGCCGCCGGCTTCCCACCTGCCCGTCCAGGCGCCGGACGAGGGCGGGGAGGCGGGCGCCGGCGAGGCGCAGGAGTAGCCCGCCCAGCTCTTGGAGGCCCGCTCAGCTCTTGGAGGGCTGCCCCGAGGGGATCTGCGCCGGCTTGTCGGACGGCTTCCCGGAGGGCTGGGGCTGCCCGGCGGCCGCCGCGTTGGCGCGGTCCATGATCCGGCGGAAGATGTAGCCCGACAGGTCGCGGCCGGCCTGCAGCGCCTTGGTGTCGTTGTCCGGCACCGCGGAGCCGTCGGTGTAGCCGGCGACGGTGAAGTAGGCGTAGCGGCCCTGCGCGTTCGCGGTCAGCCGGCAGGCGGTGCCCTTGCAGAAGCTGGGCGCGTCGCCGCCGGTCAGCGGGGTGACGTTGCCGGTGAAGTCGGCCTTGGCCTGGTCGGCCTTGACCTTGGTGTCGAAGACGGCCACGCCGACGGTGACCGCGACGCCGTCGCGCACGTAGGTGGCGCGCATCACCTGCCGGCAGTCGTTGCGGGCCAGGACGTGGCCCAGGCCGCCCTGCGTGGCGTCCGAGCAGGTCAGGGCGGTGTGGGTGGCCACCCGCTCGTACTGCCGCTTGTCGATGGACGGCTTGGTGTGCGGGAAGATCGTCTTGGTGTTGAGCGGGGCGGTGTCCTTGTCCGCGCTGGATATGAAGTCGAGCGGGTTCGGCGGGGGCGTGTTCTGCGAGAACGTCGGCTCCGAGGTGCCGGCGGAGGCGCTGGGCAGCTTCTGTGCGGGCGGCAGGTCCTTGTCGTCCTTGCCGGTAAGCGCCACGGCCGCGGCGACGATCCCGGCGACGGCCGCCGTGGCCAGCACGCCGCCGCCGATCATCAGCAGCTTGCGCCGCCGGTCCCGGGCGGCGCCGGATTCGGCGAGGGCGGACCAGTCGGGGGTGTCCGCCGGGGCGGCGGGCTGCTGCCAGCCGGGCAGCTGCGCGCCGGGCGGCATCGGGGCGCCGCCGGGGCCGAGGTGGCTCGCGGCGGGCGGCGGGGGCACCTGGGGCGGCGCCTGCCGCTGGGGTTGCTGCCCCCACGGCGGTGGCGTGACCGGCTGCGTTTCCCCCGGGCCCCCGTGCCGGCCCTCCTGCTGGCCCCCGTGCGGCCCTGCCTGCCCGAAACTCATGGCGTGCATCGTAGACCGGGGCCCCAAGGCCACGGCAGCGCCCGGCGGACGCCGGGCGCCGGGCGGCCCGTGGGGGCCGGCGGGACGTTTTGACCCACGTGGGGGCCGCCCGGTACTCTACGAGTTCGTTATGCGTATTGGCTTGGTCGTTCTCACGCGAGGGGCCCTTACGCTTGTCCGCCAGGTTGAACGCCGGTGGGCCGGCATGCGGGTTGCGTCCCCGTGTGCGGCCAAGACCGTGTGATCGTCCGGGTGGACCCGTGTCAGGACCCACTCACTAACGAAGCGAAGGCTACGACCGTGCGTACGTTCAGCCCCAAGCCCGGCGATGTCCAGCGCCAGTGGCACATCATCGACGCCCAGGACGTCGTCCTGGGCCGTCTGGCCTCCACGGCCGCGTCGCTGCTCCGCGGCAAGCACAAGCCCGTGTACGCGCCGCACATGGACATGGGTGACTTCGTCGTCATCATCAACGCCGACAAGGTGCACCTGTCGGGCAACAAGAAGATCCAGAAGATGGCCTACCGCCACTCCGGCTTCCCGGGTGGTCTGCGCTCCGTCCGCTACGACGAGCTGCTGGACAAGAACCCGGAGAAGGCCGTCGAGAAGGCCGTCAAGGGCATGCTGCCCAAGAACTCCCTCGGCCGTCAGATGCTCTCCAAGCTGAAGGTCTACTCGGGCGACCAGCACCCGCACGCCGCCCAGCAGCCCGTTCCGTTCGAGATCACCCAGGTCAAGCAGGGCTAGTCCCGGCCACCGCCGAACCAGAAAGTCTGAGGAGAACCAGTGGCTGAGACCACCGCCGAGACGCCGATCGAGGACGTCGAGCAGTACACCACCGAGACCGAGGTCGTCGAGTCGGAGTACACCTCCGAGTCCCTCGCGTCCCGCTTCGGCGAGCCGCAGCCGGCCGCCGGCCTGGGCCGTCGCAAGAACGCCATCGCCCGCGTCCGGATCGTTCCGGGCACCGGTCAGTGGAAGATCAACGGTCGCACCCTCGAGGACTACTTCCCGAACAAGGTGCACCAGCAGGAAGTCAACGAGCCCTTCAAGGTGCTCGAGCTCGACGACCGCTACGACGTCATCGCCCGCATCTCGGGTGGCGGCGTTTCCGGCCAGGCCGGCGCCCTGCGCCTGGGTGTGGCCCGCGCCCTGAACGAGGCGGACGTGGACAACAACCGCGGCCCGCTGAAGAAGGCCGGCTTCCTGAGCCGCGACGACCGTGCGGTCGAGCGCAAGAAGGCCGGTCTGAAGAAGGCCCGCAAGGCTCCGCAGTACAGCAAGCGCTAATCGCGGCTTCCGCTGCACTGCTCGAACGCCCCGGCGACACGTTCTCCCGTGCCGCCGGGGCGTTCGGCCATTGACGGCCCGAGGATGAAAAGCGGCGCGGGGGGTCAAAGCCGCACAGACTCGACAGCTCAAGCAAGGGGGCTCGTGCCGGGCCCCGCACTCCCGCGTTTTTCGGAGGACACCAGTGGGACGACTCTTCGGTACGGACGGCGTGCGCGGTGTCGCCAACGCCGATCTGACGGCCGAGCTCGCGCTCGGCCTGTCGGTCGCGGCGGCGCACGTGCTCGCCGAGGCGGGCACGTTCGAGGGCCATCGCCCGGTGGCCGTGGTCGGCCGTGATCCGCGTGCGTCCGGGGAGTTCCTGGAGGCCGCCGTGGTGGCCGGGCTCGCCAGCGCCGGCGTCGACGTCCTGCGGGTGGGCGTGCTGCCCACGCCGGCCGTCGCCTACCTCACCGGCGCGCTCGGCGCCGACCTCGGCGTCATGCTCTCCGCCAGCCACAACGCGATGCCCGACAACGGCATCAAGTTCTTCGCCCGCGGCGGCCACAAGCTGGCCGACGAGCTCGAGGACCGCATCGAGCAGACCTACCGCGCCCACGCCTCCGGCGAGCCCTGGGACCGGCCCACCGGCGCCGGCGTCGGCCGGGTCCGCGACTACGACCAGGGCTTCGACAACTACGTCGCCCACCTCATCGGCGTCCTGCCCAACCGCCTCGACGGCCTGAAGGTCGTCATCGACGGCGCCCACGGCGCCGCCGCCCGCGTCTCGCCCGAGGCCTTCGCCCGCGCCGGCGCCGAGGTCGTCACCATCGGCACCGAGCCCGACGGCCTCAACATCAACCACGAGTGCGGCTCCACCCACCTGGCCAAGCTGCGCACCGCCGTCGTCGAGCACGGCGCCGACCTGGGCGTCGCCCACGACGGCGACGCCGACCGCTGCCTGGCCGTGGACGCGCAGGGCAACGAGATCGACGGCGACCAGATCCTCGCCGTCCTGGCCCTGGCCATGCGCGAGGCGGACGCGCTGCGCAAGAACACCGTCGTCGCCACCGTCATGTCCAACCTGGGCTTCAAGCTCGCCATGGAGCGCGAGGGCGTCCAGCTCGTCCAGACCGCGGTCGGCGACCGCTACGTCCTGGAGGAGATGAAGGCGAACGGCTTCGCCCTCGGCGGCGAGCAGTCCGGCCACGTCATCGTCCTGGACCACGCCACGACCGGCGACGGCACGCTGACCGGCCTGATGCTGGCCGCGCGCGTGGCCGCCACCGGCCGCCCGCTGGCGGAGCTGGCCGGCGTCATGGAGCGCCTGCCGCAGGTCCTGATCAACGTGCGCGGCGTCGACAAGTCCCGCGTGGGCACCTCCGAGGAGCTCGCCGCCGCCGTCAACGCCGCCGAGCGCGAGCTGGGCAGCACCGGCCGCGTCCTGCTGCGCTCCTCCGGCACGGAGCCGCTGGTGCGGGTCATGGTGGAGGCCGCCGACCAGGAGCAGGCCACGAAGGTGGCCGAGCACCTGGCCGAGGTCGTCCGAACGGCTCTGGGCTAGACCGCCCGCGCCCCGTCAGGGGCGCGGGACAGTGTCGATTTGCGGCTGCCGCCGCGTGGGCGCGATCTGCCACCGACGGCCCGCAGTCGACGTGCCAAGCCCGCGGCGGCAGCCGCAGATCGATACCGCCCCGCGCCCTTGACGGGGCGCTACAGCTTCCGCAGGGACAGCCGCTGGACCTTGTGGTCCGCGCCCTTCCGGAGGATGAGGTTGGAGCGGCCGCGCGTCGGGGCCACGTTCTCCAGCAGGTTCGGCTTGTTGATGGTGCGCCAGTTGCGGCGGGCGTAGTCCAGGGCCTCCTCCTCCGACACCTGCGTGTACCGGCGGAAGTAGGAGTTCGGGTCCTGGAAGGCCGTCGCCCGCAGCTTCTTGAACCGCTCGTAGTACCACCGCTCGATGTCCTCGGCCCGCGCGTCGACGTACACGCTGAAGTCGAAGTAGTCGCCGAGGCTCACCCGCGTGCGGCCGTCCTTGCCGGGCTGGGCGGGCTGCAGCACGTTCAGGCCCTCGACGATCAGGATGTCGGGCCGGTGCACGGTCAGCCGCTCGCCGGGGACGATGTCGTACGTGAGGTGGGAGTAGACCGGCGCGCTGACCTCGTCCTTGCCGGCCTTCACATCCGCGACGAAGCGCGTCAGGGCCCGGCGGTCGTACGACTCGGGGAAACCTTTCCGCGACATCAGCCCGCGCCGGTGCAGCTCGGCGTTCGGCAGCAGGAAGCCGTCCGTGGTGACCAGCTCCACGCGGGGGTGCTCGGGCCAGCGGGCCAGCAGCTCCCGCAGCAGCCGGGCCGTGGTCGACTTGCCCACCGCCACGCTGCCGGCCACGCCTATGACGAACGGCGTGCCGCGTTGCGCGCCCTTCTCGCCCAGGAACGTGTTCAGGGCGCCGCGCAGGCTGCCCGTGGCCCCCACGTACAGGTTCAGCAGCCGCGACAGCGGCAGGTAGATGTCGCGGACCTCGTCCAGGTCGATCACGTCGCCGAGCCCGCGCAGCCGCTCGACCTCCGCCGCGGTCAGCGGCAGCGGCGTGTTCTCGCGCAGGGCGCTCCACTGCGCCCTGGTCAGGTCCACGAAGGGCGAGGACTGCTGCGCGGGGGAGTCACCGCCGCGGCGTCGTTGCTGCGGCTGCTCGGTGGTGATGGGCACGGGCCCATTGTGCGCGTCCGCGGGGCGGGGTTCACGCCCGGGTGGCCGTTTCCGCCGTGACGCAAGTGAACTGAGTGATGCCTGTGGGTGAAGTTTCGTCCGGGCTCTGTACTTACCCGGCAGTCCGCAATAGCGTCCGCCCGCTTCCTGCCCCACCTGTCGCACCAGGGGTCGCGTTGTTCGTCCTCCGCCTCGCCGCCCGCCGCGTCCGCCGTGCCTGCAGCGGCGTGCTCCGGTTCGTACGCGCCCGCCGCAGGAGCTCCGGGACGCCGGCCGCCCGCGCCGCCTTCGCCGACCGCGTGCGCGGCGACCTCGCCGTCGAACTGCCGGACGAGGACATCGGCCAGGACCTCTCCGACTGCCTCGACGCCTACGTTCTCGGCAGCAAACCGCGCTGCGAGGAGGTCGAGTACCTGGAGATGGTGCAGGACGCCATCGACCGGATCGACCGCGGGCGTTGACCCCGGAGTCGTACGCTGCAGTCCATGTGCGGAATCGTTGGTTATGTGGGAGGGCAGTGCGCCCTCGACGTCGTATTGGCAGGGCTGCGGCGGCTGGAGTACCGCGGCTACGACTCGGCCGGCGTGGCGGTCCTGGCCGACGGCGGGCTCGCCGCCGCGAAGAAGGCCGGCAAGCTCGCCAACCTGGAGAAGGAACTGGCCGACCGGCCCCTGCCCTCCGGCTCCACCGGCATCGGCCACACCCGCTGGGCCACCCACGGCGGGCCCACCGACGCCAACGCCCACCCCCACCTCGACAACCCCGGCCGCGTCGCCGTCGTCCACAACGGCATCATCGAGAACTTCGCCGAGCTGCGCGCCGAACTCACCGACCGCGGCCACCGCCTGCAGTCCGAGACCGACACCGAGGTCGTCTCCCACCTGGTCTCCGAGGCCTTCTCCTCCTGCGGCGACCTCGCCGAGGCCATGCGCCAGGTCTGCCGCCGCCTCGAAGGCGCCTTCACCCTCGTCGCCGTGCACGCCGACGACCCCGAGGTCGTCGTCGGCGCCCGCCGCAACTCCCCCCTCGTCGTCGGCGTCGGCGACGGCGAGAACTTCCTCGCCTCCGACGTCTCCGCCTTCATCGCCCACACCCGCGAGGCCATCGAACTCGGCCAGGACCAGGTCGTCGAGCTGCGCCGCGACGGCGTGAGCGTCACCGACTTCGACGGCAACGCGGCCGACGACGCCGTGCGCGCCTACCACGTCGACTGGGACGCCTCCGCCGCCGAGAAGGGCGGCTACGACTACTTCATGCTCAAGGAGATCGCCGAGCAGCCGCGCGCCGTCGCCGACACCCTCCTCGGCCGCATCGACGCCGCCGGCTCGCTCACCCTCGACGAGGTCCGCATCCCCGACTCCGTGCTGCGCGAGGTCGACAAGGTCGTCATCGTCGCCTGCGGCACGGCCTACCACGCGGGGCTGATCGCCAAGTACGCCATCGAGCACTGGACCCGCATCCCGTGCGAGACCGAGCTCGCCAGCGAGTTCCGCTACCGCGACCCGATCCTCGACCAGCGCACCCTCGTCGTCGCCATCAGCCAGTCCGGCGAGACCATGGACACCCTGATGGCCCTGCGGCACGCCCGCGAGCAGGGCGCCAAGGTGCTGGCCATCTGCAACACCAACGGCTCCACCATCCCCCGGGAGTCCGACGCCGTCCTGTACACCCACGCCGGGCCGGAGGTCGCCGTCGCCTCCACCAAGGCGTTCCTCACCCAGCTGGTCGCCTGCTACCTGGTGGCGCTCTACCTGGGGCAGGTGCGCGGCACCAAGTGGGGCGACGAGATCCGCTCCGTCATCCGCGAGCTCTCCGAGATCGCGCAGGAGGTGGAGGAGGTCCTGGAGACCATGGAGCCGGTGCGCGAGCTCGCCCGCTCCCTGGCCGACAAGAACACCGTCCTCTTCCTCGGCCGCCACGTCGGCTACCCGGTGGCCCTGGAAGGCGCGCTCAAGCTCAAGGAGCTGGCGTACATGCACGCCGAGGGCTTCGCGGCGGGCGAGCTCAAGCACGGCCCGATCGCGCTCATCGAGAAGGACGTGCCGGTCGTCGTGGTCGTCCCCTCGCCGCGCGGACGCTCCGTCCTCCACGACAAGATCGTCTCCAACATCCAGGAGATCCGCGCCCGCGGCGCCCGCACCATCGTCATCGCCGAGCGCGGCGACGAGGCCGTACGCCCCTACGCCGACCACCTCGTGGAGATCCCGCCCACGCCCGTGCTCCTGCAGCCCCTCGTCGCCACCGTGCCCCTGCAGGTCTTCGCCTGCGAACTCGCCACGGCCCGCGGCAACGAGGTCGACCAGCCGCGCAACCTTGCCAAGTCGGTGACGGTCGAGTGATCGTCGGAGTCGGCATCGACGTCGCCGAGATCGAGCGCTTCGACGCGGCCCTGCAGCGTACGCCCGGCATGGCCGACCGCCTCTTCGTCGAACGCGAGCGGTACCTGCCGAGCGGCGAACGGCGCGGCATCGCCTCCTTGGCGGCCCGCTTCGCCGCCAAGGAAGCGCTGGCCAAGGCGCTGGGCGCGCCGCCGGGGCTGCTGTGGACGGACGCGGAGGTCACCACCGACGACCGCGGCCGCCCCGGCCTCGTCGTCACCGGCACGGTGGCCGCCGCCGCCGAGGCCCTCGGCATCCGCTCCTGGCACCTCTCCCTCAGCCACGACGCGGGCGTGGCCTCGGCGGTGGTGATCGCGGAGGGCTAGGGGCCGCGTCAGACCGCGGGCGGGGCGTGCTTCGCCACGTACTCGGCGTACGGCTCGATGCCCGCCTGCGCCCGCAGGGCGTCCATCCGCTCCGGTGCCTCACAGGGCCACGGCACCGGGGCGCCGTCCTTCACGCCCGCAATCTGGGTGCCGTAGATCTGCTTGCGCCCCTCGTTGACGAGTACGCGGTCGCGCAGGAAGGCGAGTTGGCGGGGGCCGTCCGGGCCCGCCGTCCCCGCCGCCACGGCCTGCTCCAGCAGGGCGAGGGCCCGGCGCTGGACGTCGAGCTGCCGGTCGGCGTGCTGGGCGATCAGCCAGGCGGCCCGGGCCGCGTCCTCGCCGACGGCCTGCGCCGTCGGCCAGCCGTACTCCTCCATGATCCCGGCGAGCCGGTCGCCGTGCCGCGCGGTCAGGCGCCGCCAGGCCAGCTGCTCGGCCGGGTCGTCGCTGTAACCGTGCCGTGCGGCGGCGTGGTCGGCGGCGGCCATGGTGGTCAGTTCTTGCGCCAGGGCGGCGTGTTCGGGGGAGGTCATGCGCTCAACGCTAGGCGCGCGATCCGGCCCCGAGATCATTCGCGGGGAGGGTGACAGGGGGCGGCCGCCGCTCCGATAATGGATCTACCGCCACCGAAGCCACGGCTTCACGGCTGCCCGTGCCCGCTCGCCGCGGGCGATCTCGCGGCCCGCCGCCACCAAGGCGTCGCAGCGGACGCCGGCCCACAGGACCCCTGGGGTGTGCCCGGCCGGTCTCCGTCGCGCGGCACCACGGCGCCCCGTCAGGGGCGCGGGGAACTGCGCGACAAGCCACGACGCGCCCGCAGATGAAGTGCCGGGCTGCGCCCGGGCCCCGAGGTGGCGTTTCGACTGCGGGCCGTCGGTGGCCGATCGCGCAGTTCCCCGCGCCCCTGACGGGGCGCTGCCCCGCGAGGCAGGCCGCCTCCAGCGCCCGGAAGCGCGGTCCGACGGCGACCTCGCCGCCGTGACCGAGACCGAGCCCTTTTCGGCGGAGCCGGCAGGGGCCGCGCCCGCCCCCTGCCAGGGGCCGTCACGGTGAAAACCGGTGGTCGAAGAGGGTGAACGTGGCGGGCCGGGCGTCCGGCGGGCTTGGCCGGTGGGGGCGCTGCCGGTAGCAAGTCCGCGGGGGTTGCCGGCCGCGAGGGACAGGACCGCACAGTGAAGACAACCAGTCGCATGAAGACGGTGGGCACCGGCGTCCTCGGCCTGCTGCTGGCCGGAGCCGGGGTCGGGGCCGGGGCGTCGCCCGCCGCGGCCCGGGGCGGCGGCGGGCCGTTCGGCGCCGACGGCGACACGCGCATCATCTTCCGCGCCGGCTTCACGTGCGAGGGCCGTGCCCGGACGTGCGTCAACGGCCCGGTCAACAGCGGCAACTCCAGCAACACACAGAACGTCCGGCTGAACGGGAATCCCAGCAGCAGCGGAAGCCCCACCAACAACGCCGGTTCCGTGAACTCCGGCTCGACCGGTACGGGTGCCGCCGCGGGCAGCTCCAACGAGCAGCAGAGCCTCGACGGGGGCGGCGACATGCGCTTCTGAGGCCCGCGGCGCGCGCGTACGGCCTACCGCGGTCCGACGATGTCGTTCTCGCTGTTGTTCATCGACCCCTTGGCGGTGTTGAGGCTGTTGGTCGAGCCCGCCGCGGTCTCGATGTTGCCGCTGTCCACCGGGTTGCCGTGGTTGAGGAAGTTGTTGCTGTTGCTGCTGTTCCCGCTGTCGACCGGACCGTTGATACAAGGGTGCGGCGCATAGGTCACCGGCGACTGGTAGTGGTAGTCGGCCAGGCGGTTGTCGCAGACGACCCCGGAGACCATGCCCGTCACGGTGCCGAGGTCCGCGCCGACCACGGCGGCCAGCAGCGAGCCGCCGCCCGGGGCCGTCTGCGCCTGCGCGTCCCCGTCACCGGTGCCGAACAGCGCCAGACCACATGTCCCGGCGAACGTCACCGCCCGCACGACTCTCTTCACGACACCGCTCCTCGCCCGGTCGGCCTGCTGGTCCCGGACGTATGGTCCTGCGGTTGCCGCCCGCGGTCCGGGCAACCCACGGACAGCCGAACGCCTGCACACCACATTCACCTGCACGGCCCCACCGGCTGCGTTTGACCCTCCAGCGACGGGAGACCCCAAGGTGGCGGACATGGACGACGACACCCCCCTGTACTCCATCGGCGAACTCGCCCGGATGACCGGCCTGACGGTCAAGACCATCCGGTTCTGGTCCGATGCGGGCGTGGTGCCGCCGGCCGACCGTACGCCCGCCGGCTACCGCCGCTACGGGCAGGACGCCCTGGCCCGGCTCGGCCTCGTGCGGACCCTGCGCGACCTCGGGGTCGGCCTCGCCACCATCCGGCAAGTACTGGAGCGCGAGGTCACCGTCGCCGAGGTCGCCGCGGTGCACGCCGAGGCCCTGGAGACGCAGATTCGCACGCTGCGGCTGCGCCGGGCCGTCCTGCGCGCGGTGGCCGGACGCGGGTCCACACCGGAGGAGATGGAACTCATGCACAAGCTCGCCACCCTGTCCGACCGGGAACGCCGCCACCTGGTCACCACCTTCATCGACAGCGCCTTCCAGGGCCTCGACGTCGACCCCGGCTTCCTCGCCACGATGCGCGGCGCCATGCCCGACCTGCCGGACGACCCCACGCAGGCCCAGCTCGACGCCTGGGTCGAACTGGCCGAGCTCGTCCAGGACGACGACTTCCGCGCCGGCATGCGCAAGGCCGCCATCGACCAGATCGAGGCCCTGAAGGACGTCGACCGGCCCGCCCCCTCCGAGGCCGAGCGGCTCGCCGAGCTGATCCGGCAGCGGACCGCCGACGCCCGCGCCGCCGGCATCGCACCGCAGTCGCAGGCCGCCCGCCCCGTCGTCGACGAGCTCGTGCGGCAGTGCGCCGAACTCAGCGGCCGCAGCGACGGGCCGGAGTTCCGCGCCTGGCTGCTGCAGCGCCTCGACGTCGCCAGGGACTCCCGCTACGAGCACTACTGGCGCCTGATCTCCGTCATCAACGGCTGGCCCGCCCCGGACATGGGCCCGGCCGTCGACTGGCTGACCGCGGCGGTACGGGCGTCCCGCACCGCCTGAGCCGTTGCCCCTTCCCCCCTCGCCCCGCTGCCGTATCGTCACCTCGAGCCCGGCGGGCGGTACGGCACAGGCGAAGGGGGCGGGGGAGTGCACCCGGCAAGGGAACGCATCGCGGCGGTGCTCGGCAGCAGCCAAGGCAGCGGGTACCTGCTGACACCGAGAGCCGTGCTCACCGCGGCCCACGTCGTCGCCGACTGCACCGAACCGGCGGTGATCGTCCCCGGCGGCACCGGCAAGGTGCGCTGCCGGGTGGCCTGGGCACGCGACGACAACCGCCGCTGCGACGTCGCCCTGCTCGTCGCCGACCGGGACCTCGTGCCCGAGGAGGTCGCCGAGCACTTCGAGCCGTTGACGTGGGGGCGCGCCTACGACCTGCGGGCCTGGCCGGGCGCACACGCCATCGGCTACCCCCACGTCCAGCGCGACCCCGCCGGCGAACTCGACAGCGAGCAGGTCGTCGGCACCCTCAAGCCCGGCAGCAACCTGCTCGGCGGCCGGTACGTCCTCGACTGCGAGCACGGCGCACCGGCCGCCCCCGGCGACGGCACCTCGCCCTGGGCGGGCATGTCGGGGGCCGCCGTCTTCGTGGGCGGCCTGCTCGCCGGCGTCGTCCACGCCGACCCCGGCGGATGGGCCCACGGCCGCCTGACCGTCACCCCCTCGGAAACCCTGTGGCAGGACTTCCGCTTCCTGCAGGAATGCGTCCTCGCCGGCGACCGGCCGCAATCGCGCTCCCTCGCCTCCCGGCAGCAGCGCGAAGTCGAGGAATTCGAGCGCCGGTTACGCGAGTACGTCATCGGCAAGTCCGGCGAACTCACCATCATCGGCCTCACCCTCACCGACGGCGACGGCGAGACCTGGCCCCTGGACACCGCCTACCTCAGCCTCGAACTCACCGGCACCGGCCAGGACGGCACGTCCGTCGACGCCGCCCGCGCCCTGCCCTCGCCCCAACGCGCCGAAGACGCACTGGCCGGCCGCAACCGCGTCCTGCTGCGCGGCGTCGCCGGCTCCGGCAAGACCACACTCCTGCAATGGCTCGCCACCACCACCGCACGCGGCGACCTCCCACCCGCCCTCGGCCACCTCAGCGGATGCCTCCCCCTCACCCTCCCCCTGCGCACCCTCATCCGGCGCGGGGCACTGCCCCAGCCGGAGGAATTCCTCGCCGCCGCAGCCGGCCCCCTCGCCGGGCTGCCCGCCGCCCGCGGCTGGGTCACCCGCCGCCTCACCGAGGGCACCGCCCTCCTGCTCGTCGACGGCGTCGACGAAGTCCCCGAGGCCGACCGCCGCCGCACCCTGACCTGGCTCAAGGACCTCCTCGCCGCCTACCCCGACGCCCGCTACGTCATCACCACCCGGCCCTCCGCCGTCCGCGAAGGATGGCTCACCGAATCCGGCTTCACCGAACTCGAACTGCTGCCCATGAGCCGCGGCGACGTCCTCGCCTTCATCGACCGCTGGCACGAAGCCGCAGGCGCCCGGCACGACGAACGCCTGCGCGCCTTCCGCGACACCCTCTCCGCCGCCGTCGTCGCCACCCGCGACCTCGGCCGGCTCGCCACCAACCCCCTCATGTGCGCCCTGATCTGCGCCCTCAACCGCGCCCGCCGCGGCTACCTCCCCCACGGCCGCATGGAGCTCTACCGCGCCGCCCTCGACCTGCTCCTCATCCGCCGCGACCGCGAACGCGACATCGTCGCCGGCCTCGAAGGCCCCGAACTCGAACAGGCCCAGACCGCTCTCCTGCAGAAGATCGCCTACTGGCTCGTCCGCAACGGCCGCTCCGAGATCGAATGGCACAAGGCCGTCGAAATCCTCGAACGCGCCCTCCCCGCCATGCCGGCCGTCGCCACCCTCGGCGGAGCCGAGGACATCCTGCGCCACCTCGTCGTCCGCAGCGGCCTCCTGCGCCGCCCCACGAGCGAGACCCTCGACTTCATCCACCGCACCTTCCAGGACTACCTGGGCGCCCGGGCCGCCGTCGACGACTGGGACTTCGACCTCCTCGTCAACAACGCGCACGACGCCCAATGGGAGGACGTCTTGCGCATGGCAGTAGGCCACGCGCCCCCGCGAGCGCGGGCGGAACTGCTGGGCATGCTCCTGGAACGCGGCGAAAAGGAGGACGCGAACCGCCACCGGCTGCACCTGCTGGCGGCGGCCTGCCTGGAACACGCGACGGAGGTCGACCCGGCGGTCCGCGAGCGCGTGGAACGCGCGGCGTCAGCACTGATCCCACCCCGGGACGTCGAATCGGCGAAGGCCCTGGCCGAGGCGGGCGACGTCGTCCTGGACCTCCTCCCCGGCCCGGAGGGCCTGCCGGACGAGGTGGCCCACGCGGTGGTGGTGACGGCGACGACGATCGGCGACGACAGGGCGATCCCGCTG
The DNA here is from genome assembly GCF_039532865.1 of Streptomyces luteosporeus. Lineage (NCBI taxonomy): Bacteria > Bacillati > Actinomycetota > Actinomycetes > Kitasatosporales > Streptomycetaceae > Streptomyces > Streptomyces luteosporeus. Next base: position 200,606 of record NZ_BAAASL010000008.1, on the reverse strand, counting down.
CTGGCGCGGTACGCGGCGCATCCGCACCAGCAGGTACGGGCGCAGTTGGTGTGGTCGTGGGACCGCTTCGATACGCGGCACTACGCGGACGCGGTGGTCAGCCTGATCCCGTACACGGACGAGGCCGGTTCTGAGCTCCGCTTCACCGCGAAGACGACGGCGCACCTTGAGGCGCTGGCGCGCATGGGCGGCAGACCGCGAGTGGAGTTCCGGGGACGTCCGTCGGACGAGCAACTGGACCTGCTGTTCACGCCGGGGCTGCGGCATCTGAGCCTGCAGGGCATCCTGGAGACCTTCGACGTGCGCGCCCTGTCCGCGCGGCCGCCACTGCGGGGACTCTGCATCTTGAGCAGAGCGATTTCGCACCTGGGCGAGCTGAACAGCGAACACCTGGAAGAACTCCAACTCCGCTCGGAAGACCCGCCGGAGGAACTGGAAGCCGTCGCCGGCATGACCCGGCTTCAGTACCTGACGCTGTTCGTGAGCTTCGTCAAACCCCGCCAGGGGCCGCCCAAACCGCTCGTTCTGCCCTCGGGATTGCGGAGGCTCGAGGTGGGCGCCGGCCGGGCCCAGGGGGTGGACCTCTCGGCCGTGCACCATCACCCGGCTCTCGAAAGCGTCACGTACTACAGCGGCGGTGTGTCCAGGGAGGAGCTCGGCCTCAGCACGTTGCCCCACCTCACCTGGCTGAACATCGTCGGGAATGACCTGCACGTGCTGCCTGGCGAGGAGCCCCTGCCGACGGTGAAGTACCTGAACCTGACGAGCTTCCGCCATGGCGGCGGGTTGGACCATCTGCCCAGCGTGTACCCGGGTCTGGAACGACTGATCATCGCCACGGGGTACGAGAGCACCGGGTCGGTCGACCTGACGCCCCTGGGCGACCTGGGGCGCCCTCTCGACGTGACGGTCTTCTACTCCGGCTCCGTTGTCGGTGCCGACGCCCTCCCGGAGGGCTCGACCGTCTCCCTGCGGGAGAGCCGGAGGCCGGTGGCGGAGCGCTGACGTCAGCCGCTCGCCTGCCCAGGCATCCGCCGTGCCTCCGCCATGCGCCGGTCGATCTCCGCGTCCAGCCGTGCCCGCTCGGCCGGGCTCGGGTCGTACCCGTTCCAGGCGTGCAGGAGGCGGCGGGCGTGCTCGGCTCGGGCGGCGAGATCGGCGGGGGTGAGGGGAGCGGGGTCGGTCACGGGGCGAGCGTAGGGGAGCCGGCGCCCGGCCGGCCCCCGCGTCACCCGTTCGAGACGTCCCGCCACACCTCGCGCAGGCGCTCCGCCACCGCCACGGACGTGATCGGCGCCGCCCCCAGCCTGCGGGCCGCCAGGCCGTGGAGGTATGCGCCCACCGACGCCGCGTCGCGGCCGGGCAGGCCCGTTGCCAGGAGCGAGCCTGTCAGGCCCGAGAGGACGTCGCCGCTGCCCGCCGTGGCGAGCCACGGGGTGCCGGTCGGGTTGACCCGCAGGGGGGTGGCGGGGGTTGCCACCAGCGTCGTCGAGCCCTTGAGCAGGGCCGTCACGCCGAAGCGGGCGGCCAGGGCGCGTACCGCCTCGACGCGGGCCGATTCGACTTCCTCGCGTGCGAGGCCGAGCAGGGCCGCCGCCTCGCCGGCGTGCGGGGTGAGGACGGTTTCGGCCGTGCGGGCGCGCACCGTCGCGGGGTCGAGGAGGCGGAGGCCGTCCGCGTCGACGAGGGCGGGGACGTCGGATTCCAGGACGTCCGCGAGCGCGCGCTCCGCCTCGGCGCCGTCGCCGAGGCCGGGGCCGACGACCCAGGCCTGGACGCGTCCGGCCTTGGACGGGGGGCCGGTGGTCACGAGCGTCTCGGGGAAGCGGGCGATGACCGCGTCGGCCGCCGGGCCGGCGTAGCGCACGGCGCCCGCGCCGCCGGCGAGGGCGCCGGCCACGGCGAGGACGGCGGCGCCCGGGTAGCGGGCGGAGCCGGCCACGATGCCGACGACGCCGCGCCGGTATTTGTCGCTCTCCGCTTCCGGCCGCGGCAGCAGGCCGGCCACGTCGGCGTGCTGGAGCGCTTCGATGTCGGGTGCGGCGGGCAGCCACGGTCCGAGCCCGATATCGACGAGCCGCAGGGCTCCGGCGTGCTCGCGTGCGGGGTCGACCAGCAGCCCGGGCTTGTACGTGCCGAAGGTGACGGTCGCGTCCGCCCGCACCGCCGCGCCCCGCACTTCTCCCGTGTCGGCGTCGATGCCGCTGGGCAGGTCGACGGCGACGACGAGGGCGCCTTCGGCGGCGCGGACGAGCTCCTGCGCCTCGGGCCGCAGGCCGCCCTTGCCGCCGATGCCGACGATGCCGTCGACGACGAGGTCGGCGCGCTCGACCGCCCGTACGCCCCCCTGCGCGCCGGTCACGGCCCGTCCGCCGGCCGCGCGCAGGGCGCGCAGGCCGCCGGTGTGGGCCCGGTCGGGGGCGAGGAGCACCGCGGTGACGCCCGCGCCGCGCCGGGCCAGCCGGGCCCCGGCGTACAGCGCGTCGCCGCCGTTGTCGCCGCTGCCGACGAGGAGCGCGACGCGTGCGCCGTACACCCGCCCGAGGAGGTCCGCGCAGGCCGCGGCGAGCCCGGCGGCGGCGCGCTGCATCAGGGTGCCCTCGGGCAGTTCGGCCATGAGCGCGCGCTCGGCGGCCCGTACGGTCTCCACGCTGTAGCCAGTCCTCATGGGGCACAGCCTCCCCCTGCGCCCCGTCGGCGACACCACCCAGGGGTGGGACCGAGCGGAAGCATCCTGAGAGACTGGCTGCGATGAGTGATACACCGAAGGCTCCGAAGGCTCCGCGCGCCCGGGCAGTGGTCGACCTGGCCGCCCTGCGGGCGAACGTCCGTGCCCTGCGTGCCCGCGCCCCCCGGGCGCAGCTGATGGCCGTCGTGAAGGCGAACGCGTACGGGCACGGCGCCGTGCCGTGTGCGCGTGCCGCCCGGCAGGCCGGTGCCCGGTGGGTGGGTACGGCCACGCCGCACGAGGCGCTGGCGCTGCGCGCCGCGGGCGACACCGGCCGGCTGATGTGCTGGCTGTGGACGCCCGGCGACCCGTGGCGGGAGGCCGTGGAGGCGGACATCGACGTCTCGGTCAGCGGCCTGTGGGCGCTGGAGGAGCTGACGGCGGCGATCGCCGGCACCGGGCTGACGGCCCGCGTCCAGCTCAAGATCGACACGGGTCTGGGCCGCAACGGCTGCCAGCCAGGCGACTGGGAGGCCCTGGTTGCGGCGTCGCGTGCCGCCGAGGGCGCGGGCCTGGTGAAGGTCACCGGCATCTGGTCGCACTTCGCGTGCGCCGACGAGCCGGGCCACCCCTCGATCGAGGCGCAGCTGCGCGTCTTCACGGACGCGGTCGCCTACGCGCGCGCCCAGGGCCTGGACCCGGAGGTGCGGCACATCGCGAACTCGCCGGCCACCCTCACGCTCCCCGAGGCGCACTTCGACCTCGTCCGTACCGGCGTGGCCATGTACGGGATCTCGCCGAGCCCGGAGGTGGGCAGCCCCGAGGAGCTGGGCCTGCGGCCGATCATGACGCTGTCGGCGTCCCTCGCCTCGGTCAAGCGGGTGCCGGGCGGGCACGGGGTGTCGTACGGGCTGACGTACACCACGCCGGGCGAGACGACGCTGGCGCTGGTTCCGGTCGGATATGCGGACGGCATCCCGCGCGCGGGCTCCGGCACCGGTCCGGTGCTGGTGGGAGGCAAGTGGCGCACGGTCGCGGGGCGCGTGGCCATGGACCAGTTCGTCGTCGATCTGGGCGGCGACAGTGCCGCACCAGGGGACGAAGCGGTGCTTTTCGGCCCCGGCGACCGGGGAGAACCGACCGCCGAGGACTGGGCCCGGGCGACCGGAACCATCGCCTATGAAGTCGTCACCCGCATCTCCGCACGCGTACCCCGCGTCTACCTCGGGGAGACGGATCCGGACACGGGTACGGACACCGGTCCGGACACGGACGTGATCGCGGACGATACGGGGGCCTGACATGAGCGAGGGCGGCGACGGCAGCACGACCGGGGCGATGAAGGCCGGCGTCACCGGCATCGGCGCCGCCGCATGGCGCCGCGGTGCCGGTGCGGCGGGCGCGGCGGTCGGGGTGCTGGCCGCGGGAGCCGCGGTCGGCGTGGCCGTCGAACGCCTGACCGTCGGCCGCGGCATGCGCCGCAAGGCGCGCCTCGCCCTCGACTCCACCGGCCCGTACGGCACCCTGCGCGGCCGCCCCGGCACGGCGGTGGCCGAGGACGGCACCAAGCTGTACTACGAGGTCGACGAGCCGGCCGCGGACGCCGCCGCGGCGCGCGGCGGCCTCGCGGGGTTCCTCGGCCGCCGGCCGGCCGCGCCGCCGCTGACCGTCGTCTTCAGCCACGGCTACTGCCTCGGCCAGGACTCCTGGCACTTCCAGCGCGCCGCCCTGCGCGAGGCCGGCGTGCGCGCCGTCTTCTGGGACCAGCGCAGCCACGGCCGCTCCGGGCGCGCCCCGGCCGCCACCCCCATCAGCATCGACCTGCTCGGCCGCGACCTGAAGGCCGTCATAGACGCCGCGGCCCCCGACGGGCCGCTGGTCCTCGCCGGCCACTCCATGGGCGGCATGACGACGATGGCCCTGGCCGCCCAGTACCCGGAACTGATCACCGAGCGCGTCGTCGGCGCGGCCTTCGTCGGTACGTCCTCGGGCCGGCTGTTGGACGTCACGTACGGGCTGCCGGCGGCCGGCATGAACGTCCTGCGGCGCACGGTCCTGCCGGGGGCGTTCAAGCTGATGTCCGTGCAGACGGAACTCGTCGAGAAGGGCCGCCGGGCCACGGCCGACCTGCTCGCCGGCATCATCCGGCGCTACTCCTTCGGCTCCCCCAAGGACGTCGACCCGGCGGTCGCCCGCTTCTCGGAACGCCTCATCGAGGCCACGCCCGTCGACGTGGTCGCCGCCTTCTACCCGGCCTTCGGCGAACACGACAAGCTGGCGGCGCTGGCGGCGTTCGAGGACGTCCCGGTGCTGGTGCTGGCGGGTGAGAAGGACCTGATCACGCCGGTCTCGCACAGCGAGACGATCGCGGAGGCCCTGCCGGGCGCGGCGGAACTGGTCATCGTCCCCGGGGCGGGGCACCTGGTGATGCTGGAACGGCCGGAGCTGGTGGACTCGCACCTGGCGGCGCTGCTGCAGACGGCGACGGCGGCGGCTGCGGCGAGCCGCCCTGCGGCGCGCCGCACGGGGCGCTGACGCGGCGGTGTCCCCAAGCGCCGGACGGGCCGGATGCGGCACCCGCCGCAGGTCGTGGCGCACCCCGTACCATCGTCGGGTATGAACACCGCCGCTCCCACCCAGCTGACGATCAAGTCCGCCGACGCCATGCGCGACCTGGGCCGCCGCCTCGCCGCGTGTCTGCGCCCCGGTGACCTCGTGCTGCTCTCCGGCGAGCTCGGTGCCGGGAAGACGACGCTGACGCGCGGTCTCGGCGAGGGCCTCGGCGTGCGGGGTGCCGTGACGTCGCCCACGTTCGTCATCGCCCGCGTCCACCCGTCCCTGGTGGGCGGCCCGGCGCTGGTGCACGTCGACGCCTACCGGCTCTCCGGCGGCCTGGACGAGATGGAGGACCTGGACCTCGACGTCTCCCTCCCCGAGTCCGTCGTGGTCGTCGAGTGGGGCGACGGCAAGGTGGAGGACCTCTCGGAGGACCGGCTGCGCGTGGTGATCGAGCGTGCGGTGGGCGCGGACGCCCCCGCCCTCGACGCGGGCGACGAGGCCGACGACGTGCGTACGGTCACGGTCACGGGCATCGGTGCGCGCTGGGCGGACGCCGACTTCGCCGCGCTCGCCTGAGCCGGGGCGTCCTTCGTTCCGACAGGCCGTCGGCAAAATGTTGCGCGCGTGGTGCCGCGCGTGGTCACATGGAGTACGGAGGCTTGGTTAGGTCTACCTAACCTACGCCTGCGTGCCCGCGCTCTGCTCCCCAGGAGGCACCATGTCGGCCCACGAGCCCGCTGCCCCCGCCGCTGCCGCCGTGCCGCGCGATCCGGAACGGACCCCGTCGATGCACGACCTGCTGGCCTCCTGTGCCGCCGCGGACGCGGTCTCCACGCCACCGCGCGCGCCGGAACCGGCCGTCGAAGGGGTCGAAGGGCCGGAAGAGCGGCGCGACGCGGCGTAGCCCGAACGGGCGACCGCGACTGCGACCGCTACCGCGCCCGTAACCGCGACGGCTACGGGATCACGACCACCTTCGTGTTCGTCACCGCGAACTCCCACATCGACCGCCCGTCGGCCGGCTTCTCGCGGATCGCGCCGGTCTTCTTCGCCGACGCCGGGTTGGGCGAGGAGCCGTCCACGGCCGCGCTGAAGCCGAAGACGATCCCGGCCGGGTCCTTGTGGAAGATCACCACGTGCTCGACGGGCGTGCCGTCGGAGCCGGTGACCGTCGGGGTGCGCGAGGTGACCGCGTACGTGCCCGGCGGCGGGCTGACCGTGCTCGGCGCCACCTCGAAGGTGCGGGTGGCCTTGCCGTCCTGGCCCACCAGCCACACGCGCTTCTGCGCGAGCGCGTAGACGACGCGCAGCCCCGTGCCGGAGCCCTCCGGCACCGCGTCGGGCGCCGTGGCCTGCCCCTGGCCGGCCGCGGCCCCGCCCTTGCCCGCATCGGCGCCGGAGCCCTCGCCCTTGGCGCCCTTGCCGGAGCCCTGGCCCGCTGCGTGGGCGGCGGCGAGGCGGTCGGGCGCGGCCTCCGCCTGGTACGCCAGGAAGCCGACCCCTGCGAGGGCCGCCGCGGTGAGCGCGGCCACGATGACCCCCGAGCTGCTGCGTGCCACGCTGCGCACACTCCTTACCGACCACTGATGCGTCTTACCGATGCGTCTTACCGATGCGTCGTACGGCTATGCGGCTGACCGTAGCACCAGGTGCCGCACGGCTGTCGCGCCGTCGTCCCGGCGCCCGCACCACACAGGTCCCACGGCGCGCCGTACGCTTGTCACGTGCTGTTGCTCGCTCTTGATACCGCCACCCCCGCCGTCACGGTCGCCCTGCACGACGGGGAGACCGTCGTCGCCGAGTCGACCCAGATCGACGCCCGCCGGCACGGGGAGCTGTTGCTGCCCGCCGTGCACCGGGTGCTCGGCGAGGCGGGCACCGCGCTGGACGCCGTGACCGGCATCGTCGTGGGCGTCGGCCCGGGCCCGTACACCGGTCTGCGGGTGGGCATCGTGACCGCCGCGACGTTCGCGGCCGCCCTGTCCGTGCCCGTCCACGGCCTGTGCACGCTGGACGGCATCGCGTACGCGGCGGGGCAGGCCGGGATGGAGGGCGGGTTCGTCGTGGCGACGGACGCCCGCCGCAAGGAGGTGTACTGGGCGCGCTACGCCGACGCCCGTACGCGCGTCACCGAGCCCGCCGTGGACCGTCCCGCCGAGCTGCCCGCCGACGTGACGGCCCTGCCGGCGATCGGCGCGGGCGCCGTGCTGTACGCGGACGCCTTCGGCGACGTGCGCGGCGAGCTGCCGCAGCACCAGAGCGCGGCGGCGCTGGCGGCGCTGGCGGCGGAGAAGCTCCGCACGGGCGGCGAGTTCCTGCCGGACCGGCCGCTGTACCTGCGCCGTCCCGACGCCCAGGTGCCCGCCAACTACAAGGTGGTCACGCCGCAGTGACCGGCACCGCAGTGCGCGTCCGCGACATGCGCTGGTGGGACATCGCCCCGGTGCTGGAACTGGAGCGTGCGCTCTTCCCGCACGACGCCTGGTCCAAGGGCCTGTTCTGGTCGGAGCTGGCCCACGCGCGCGGCGCCCACGCCAACCGCCGCTACGTCGTGGCCGAGACCACCGACGGGACCACCGGGGCCACCCGCATCGTCGGCTACGCCGGCCTCGCCGCCGTCGACCGCACCGGCGACGTACAGACCATCGCCGTGGACCGGGAGCACTGGAGCACCGGCCTCGGCGCCCGCCTGCTGAGCGAACTGCTCACCACGGCCACCGCCTTCGACTGCCGTGAGGTGCTGCTCGAAGTGCGCGTGGACAACACCCGTGCCCAGCGCCTCTACGAACGCTTCGGCTTCGAGCCGGTGGGCGTGCGCCGCGGCTACTACCAGCCCGGCAACGTCGACGCGCTCGTCATGCGCCTGTCCGATCCGATCAACGCTGTCCAAGGAATGACCCATGGCTCGCAGGACTGACGAACCCCTCGTCCTCGGCATCGAAACCTCCTGCGACGAGACCGGTGTCGGCATCGTCCGCGGCCACACGCTGCTGGCCGACGCCGTCGCCTCCAGCGTCGACGAGCACGCGCGCTTCGGCGGCGTCGTGCCCGAGGTCGCCAGCCGCGCGCACCTGGAGGCCATGGTGCCGACCATCCAGCGCGCGCTGCAGGAGGCCGGCGTCACCGCCAAGGACCTCGACGGCATCGCCGTCACCGCCGGCCCCGGCCTCGCCGGCGCCCTGCTGGTGGGCGTCTCGGCCGCCAAGGCGTACGCGTACGCCCTCGGCAAGCCGCTGTACGGCGTGAACCACCTCGCCTCCCACATCTGCGTCGACCAGCTCGAACACGGCGCCCTGCCCGAGCCGACCATGGCCCTGCTGGTCAGCGGCGGCCACTCCTCCCTCCTCCTCGCCCCGGACATCACCTCCGACGTCCGCCCCCTCGGCTCCACCATCGACGACGCGGCGGGCGAGGCCTTCGACAAGATCGCGCGCGTGCTGAACCTCGGCTTCCCCGGCGGCCCGGTCATCGACCGCTACGCGCGCGAGGGCGACCCCGACGCGATCCGCTTCCCGCGCGGCCTGACCGGCCCGCGCGACCCGGTCTACGACTTCTCCTTCTCCGGCCTGAAGACGGCCGTGGCCCGCTGGATCGAGGCCAAGCGCGCGGCCGGCGAGAACGTCCCCGTGGCGGACGTGGCGGCCTCCTTCCAGGAGGCGGTCGTCGACGTCCTCACCCGCAAGGCCGTCCGTGCCTGCAAGGACCACGGCGTCGACCACCTCATGATCGGCGGCGGCGTCGCCGCCAACACCCGCCTGCGCGCCATGGCCGAACGCCGCTGCGAGGACGCCGGCATCACGCTGCGCGTCCCGCGCCCCAAGCTGTGCACCGACAACGGCGCCATGGTGGCGGCCCTGGGCGCGGAGATGGTGGCACGGGGCCGGGCAGCGTCGTCGTGGGACCTCTCGGCGGACTCCTCCCTGCCGGTGACCCACACCCACGTCCCGGGCGAGACCGGCGGCGACCACGAGCACGAGCACGGTGACGGCCACGGCCACGGCCACGGCCACGGCCATGACCACGACCACTTCCACGAGTTGAGCAAGGACAACCTGTACTCGTAGGGCGCGGGCGGTCAAGACTCGTCCGGCGACTCATCCGAGGAGAAGACGTGACCGCTGGTGTCCCCGAGCGCCCGCTGATCCCGCAGCCTCCCGCGACCGTTGCCGCGCTGCGCCGGGCCGTCGCGAGGCTCCCGGCCGCCCTGCCCGCCTTCACCAGGGAAGCGGACGCGGCGGCCGACGGGGTGCGCCAGGTGTTCATCGCCTCGTGGGCGGCCCACGTGCACGTCCAGCGCCACCCGCACCTCGCGGCACGGTTCCGTGAGCTGGAGGACCTGGTGGCGGCCTCGGACGACGAGGCGCAGGTCCGCGGGGCCGCAGCCGAGCTGGGGCGCATCCTCGACGACGCCTACGCAGCGATGGAGCGCGGCGCCTCCCCGCCGGCCCTTGTGCGGCCTGTATGAGCGGTCGGCGTGCCGGGTACGTACTCGGTCATGGGCTCCGCCGGAGAGCAAACCCAGCCGCCGGTCGCCGCAGGCGCCCCGGCGCGCAACCGTGAGAAGGAGATCGGCGCGCTCTTCGAGGAGTACCGTGCGCTGCGCGAGGAGATAGCGCAACGCGTCGCCGCCCGCATGCAGATGATCGGGTTCGCCGGTGTCATCTCCGCGTTCCTCGCCGTGGCGAACCCGCTCGCCTTCGACGGCCCCGGTCTGTACGTGACGGCGGGCGTACTCCTGCTCGCCGTCCTCTGGCTTCGCGGCATCAACAGGGGCATCCAGCGCATCGGCGGTCACCTGCGTACCTTGGAGGCCCGCATCAACGCGCTGGCGGCGGAGGCGTGGGGAACCACCGAACCGCTCCTGACCTGGGAGACGGTCATTCACAGCCGCAGACGGCACGTGGGCGGCGTACCGCGCTGGGTCGGTCGTACGGGTGGCTGGTACACGTCCTGACCCCGGCGGCGACCCACATCGGCCAGGATGTGCCGGCATGGCAACCGTTGTGGCCTTCCACGCCCACCCGGACGACGAGGCCCTGATGACCGGCGGCACCCTCGCCCGCGCCGCCGCCGAGGGCCACCGCGTCGTGATCGTCGTCGCCACGGACGGCGCCATGGGCGCCGTCGGGCCCGGCGAACCCGTCCGCCTCGGAGAGCTCCGCGCGAGCGCCGCCGTCCTCGGCGCGGCCCGCGTCGTGCACCTGGGGTACGCGGACAGCGGCAACGGCAAGGAGCTGTACCCCGATCCGCCCGACCGCAAGCGCTTCGTCAGCGCCGACTCCCGCAGCGCCGCCGAGCGGCTGGCCGCCGTTCTGCGCGAGGAGCGCGCCGACCTGCTCCTCAGCTACGACGCCAACGGCGGCTACGGCCACCGCGACCACGTCAGGGTGCACGAGGTCGGCCGGCTGGCGGCCGCCCTCGCCGGGGTGGACCGCGTCCTCGAAGCGACGATCCCTCGCGACCTGGTCGTCCGGACCCTCAAGCTCGTCGACCGCCTGCGCCTTCCCGTCCGCCACGACGCCGTCGCACCGCACACCGCCTACAGCTCGCGCACGGCCATCACCCACGCGGTGGACGCCCGCAGGTTCGCCCGCCAGAAGCAGCAGGCCATGGCCACCCACCGGACCCAGGTACGGGGAACGGGCCGGCTCGCACCGGTGATGCGGGCACTGATCCGCCTCCCCGCCCCCGTCTTCGGGCTGTTGCTGGGGCGCGAGTGGTTCGTCGACGCCACGGGGGCCTCCGCCCCGGACGTCGTCTCCGGCATCTTCCGGCCCCTGCGGGTCACCGGCGGCCGCTGACGCTCAGCCCGCCCCGGCGCTCGCGCCCGCGCTCGCGGAGCCGTCCGAGGACTTGTCCTGCCGCACGTTGCGGTACACCGCCTCGGCCGGCCACTCCTGTCGCGTCAGCCGCCGCAGCTCACGGCGCGTACGGCGGGCGTCCCAGCCCGGGTACAGCCGGGCGTGCACGTCGATCGCGCCGAGCAGCGCGCCCAGGGCCCGCGAGCGCGGGTCGGGGAAGCCGGCGTGGCGCGCCTCGTCCAGGCGTATGCGCGCCGGCGTCGTCAGGTCGGCCGACGCGACGGGGTGGCAGTGGTAGGGGATCAGGCGCAGGAAGCGGCGGGACTCCCGGCGCAGCGCCCCGCGCTCGACGAGCCGGTCGAGCCACGGCTCCTCCAGCCGCCGCCCGGCCCGCCGCACCCAGGCGCGCGTCCGCGGCCCCTTGGCACCGGGCCCCTTGCCGCGTGCTCCGGCGGCTCCGGCGGCTCCGGTGGTGAGCTCGGCGAGGGCGGCGGCCAGCAGCGGATCCGCGGGCGGCAGCGGGCCGGTGACGACGACCCGCCCGCGCTCCTCGGCCACGTGCCCGCCGAGCGCCAACTCGGCGAGCACGGCGCCGGCCACGCCGTACTGCAGGAAGCGCGCACGGCACAACCTCCGGCCGGTGGAGGGGTGGAGGGAGAGGAGCAACAACTCTTCGGGCAGCGTCAGGTGACCGCCGGGATCCGCGTTCATGGGTCCATGATGCGGCAGCTTGCGCAGCTTGCGGTGGGTCAGGTCAGGGGAGCGACCGCCTGCTTGGCCTTCTCGTCGAACTTCTCGCGGGCGGTGGTGATCTGGTGCACGTGGGAGCGCGCCCAGTGGCCGATGACGGCGGCCAGTTGCCCCGCCTCGCGCCCCAGTGGGGTCGGCGCGTACTCGACCCGCGGCGGGACCGTGGGATAGACCGTGCGCTCGACGAGGCCGTCACGCTCCAGCGTGCGCAGGGTCTGGGTCAGCATCTTCTGCGTGATGCCCGGGATGGAGCGCTGCAGCTCGTTGAACCGCCGGGGCGCCGATCCGTCGCCCAGCGCACCCAACTCGCCGAGCACGTACAGCACCCACTTGTTGGCCAGGACCTCGACGACGGTCCGCGAGGGGCATGCGCCGGGCGGGACGGACCAGGGCGCGGGGGCAGTGTCCACGGGGGCAGTATCCAATGGGTACCTACCTTTCAGAAAGGTGCCTACTGTACAAGGGATACCAGTGCCGCGAGGATCACAGTCATGCGAGTGATCAGTCAGCGTTCTCTTGGTGGCCCTGAAGTTCTGGAAGTACGGGAAGTCCCTGAGGCCGAGCGCCCGAGCCCCGGGCCCGGCGAGGTCCTGGTGCGGGTGCGCGCCACGGGCGTCAACCCGGCGGATTGGAAGGTCCGTTCCGGGTATGTGGAGTGGTTCGGCGCGCCGCCGTTCGTGCTGGGGCACGAGTTCAGCGGGGAAGTGGCGGCGACGGGTGAGGGCGCCGGTGCCTTCGGCCCGGGCGACGAGGTGTTCGGGTGGGTGATCCCGCCCCGCGGCAGCCACGCGGACTACGTCGTCGTCCCGGAGACCTCACTGGCGGCCAAGCCGTCCACCATCGGCCACGTGCAGGCGGCGGCCCTGCCCATTGCCGGACTGACCGCCTGGCAGGCGCTGGTGAGCATCGCACGGGTGCGGGCGGGAGAGCGCGTACTGGTGCACGGCGCGGCAGGCGGCGTGGGCCACCTGGCCGTACAGATCGCCAAGGCGCGGGGCGCGTACGTGATCGGTACGGCGCGCAAGGAGAAGCACGCGTTCGTACGGTCGCTGGGTGCCGATGAACTCATCGACTACACGGTGACGGACTTCGCCGCCGTCGTACGCGACATCGACGTGGTCGTGGACACCGTCAGCAACGACTACGGGCCCAGGTCGCTGGCCACCATGAATCCTGGCGGCATCCTCATCGACGTGGTGGGCGTGGGAATCGACCGTACGGCGGTGACGGCGCAGGCCGAGCGGGAGGGGAAGCGGTTCGTCGAGTTCTACCTCGAACCGACGCCGGCCGACCTGAGCGGCCTCGCGGACCTCGTACGGGAGGGCGGGCTGCGCCCGGAGATCCAGGAGGTCCTGCCGCTGATCGAGGCGGCGAAGGCCCACGAGCTGAGCGAGACGGGACGCGTGCGGGGGAAGGTGGTGCTGGTGCCGTGAGCGGTGGTCCTCAGTGCTCAGTGGCCGGGGGCAGGGGGCTCCGCCGAGGCGCGCAGGAGCAGGTCGCGCAGGGCCTCCGCGGCGTCCGACGGCTCGGCGGGGGTGAGGACGACCTGGTCGGCGGTGGTCGACGGGCCGGTCAGGGGGATGACGCGCAGGCCGGGCGGCTCGTGGTCGAGCGCGGACTCGACGGTGATGCCGATGCCCGTTCCTGCGGCGACGTGAGCGGCGATGGCGTGCACGCTGTCGGCGGTCCTGATGATGCGCAGGTCGGCGCCGCCGATGTGGAAGGCGGACAGGAGGCGGTCGCAGAGCCCGCTGTTGATCTGGTGGGGCCAGGTGAGCAGGTCGGTGGTGGACAGTTCGGACGCGCTCAGCTCGGCCCGCCCGGCCAGGGGGTGGGCCGCGGGCACCAGTGCCATGAACCTCTCGGTGGACAGCACCCTCGCGCGTACGCCGGTGACGTCACCGGTGGCCCAGCCGATGCCCAGCCCGATCGTCCCTGCCCGTAGGGCGGTGACCTGGGCCGTGGTCGGCATGGCCTCCGGCACGATCGTCACGCCGGGGAAACGGTCGCGCAGCTGCGGCAGGCAGCACAACAGCAGCTGCTGGTCGGTGTATTCGGCGTGCCCGACGACGAGGGTGGTGCGGGCCCCCTCGCCGGCGGCCAGGGAACGCCCGCGCTGCTGGAAGCGGCGCAGCTGGGCCAGGGCGGCGCGGGCGTCGGGCAGCAGCGCCTCGCCGAGATCGGTCAATGACACCCGGCGGCTGGTGCGGTGGAACAGCCGCCCGCCCAGGCTGCTCTCCAGCCGCCTGACGGCATCGCTGACGGTGGGCTGCCCCCGGTGCAGGCGCGCGGCAGCGCGGCCGAAGTGCAGCTCTTCCGCGACGGTGACGAATGCTTCCAGCTCGATCCTGTCCACGGGGGCAGGCTAACGCGATCGATCGGTGCGGCCGATCGCTGTGGGGCGATGTTCGGCGTTGATGCGGTGGTGGGGGCGGGGTGGGATGGGTGGGCAAGCAGGGATTCGCCCACGCGGGAAGTAGTGAAGAGCAATGACAGGCAATGACGTTGACCGCGAGCAGGACGATGCGCCGACGGTCACGGTGACGGTGGTGTACCACTCGGTGCACGGCCACACCCGGGTCCTGGCCGAGCACCTGGCGGACGGGGCACGGCTCGTGCCGGGCGCCCGGGTGCACCTCGTCGAGATACGGCCCGAGGACGTCATCGCGGGCCGGTGGCACGATGCGGAAGTACTGGCGCTGCTCGACCGCTCCGACGCGATCGTTTTCGGTTGCCCGACGCTGATGGGCAGCGTGTCGGCGGTGTTCAAGGCGTTCATGGAGGCGGCGTTCACGCCGTTCGTCGCGCAGGCGTGGAAGGACAAGCTGGCGGGAGGGTTCACCATGTCCGCCTCGCAGAGCGGCGACAAGCTGGCGGTCCTGGAGCAGCTGGCGGTCTTCGGCGCCCAGCTGGGCATGCAGTGGATCGGCGTGGGCGACATGCCGGGCAACAACTGGAGCGGCGGCAGCCGCGACGACGTGAACCGGCTCGGCTCGTGGCTGGGCCTGATGAGCCAGAGCCACGCCGACTTGGGACCGGAGCAGGCCGGATCGCGCGGCGACCTGATCACGGCGGAGCGGTACGGCGAGCGGATCGCCCGGCTGGCGCAGCGCTGGGTCAACGCGGTGCCGTACGAGACCCCCCGGATGACCGAACACGAGGCGCGTGCGCTGTCGGCGTCGCTGAGGGACGCCTGAGGGCGGATTCGGGGTGGGGTGGGTGGGCGGGCGGGTGGGCGGGTGCGGGTGGTGTGCGTGGCCGGGGTCAGAACTTTGGCTGGCTACGCGGGGAGGGGTGGGGGGCGCGGGCCGGTTCCCGGGCTGCGGGTGGGCTTGGGGTTGGCCGCCGTTCTCGTGCCGTCACGGATGCGGGTGCGTGAGGAGATCGCGCCGCTTGTTTGTGGCTGAGGGGGAGCTGGCTGCTGCCGCGATGTGGCTTGCGCCGGTGGAGACGCTCCGCTCGTTCCACGTGTGGTGTGGCTGAGCGTCCGGCTGCGGATGGTTCGTGGTGGCAGCAGAAACCTTCATCGGCGGGCGGAGACGATGAGTGGAACGACCGGGTCGTGTGATCTGCGCTGCCTGAGAGCTTCCATGTGGCTACTTTGAGTAGTAGCGATGGGAAGGGGTGGTCCGATGACTCTGGAGTCCCAGCCGCCGATCGGCTGGCGGTACTGCGGGGACCAGCTGAAGCGGTGGCGCCAGCGGGCGGGCATTTCACGCGAGGAGCTCGCGAAGGAGGCGTGTGTCGGCGTCGAGTTGATCAAGTCGATCGAGCAGGGGCGGAGAAGGGCGAGCCTGAGGATCCTGCAGATCGCTGACCAGCTGTGCGGGGCGGGTGGCTTGCTGGAGGCGGCCCACCAGTACCTCCAGCCGGAGCCGCGGAGGCCCGCGGCGCAGGACTTCTTCCGGTACGAGGAGGAGGCGACAGCGCTCAGTTCGTTTGAGCCGACGCTCATCCCAGGCCTGCTGCAGACGGAGCGCACTGCCCGAGCCTTGTTCGGCAAGGCTTGGCCTCCGGTGGACGACGAGACTATCGATGAGCGCGTCGCCATCAGGCTGCGGCGCCAGCGTGTGCTCGACAAACAGTCGACAGCGTTTTCATTCGTCATCGGCGAGGAGCCGCTGCGGAAACCGCTGGCAGATGTGGATACCCACAGGGAGCAGCTGCGCTACCTGCTGGATATCGGTGCGCGGCGTAACGTGAATGTCCAGGTAATGCCGACAGACGAGTTCATGGAGCTCAAAAGCTCGTTCGTTCTGCTTGAGTTGGCGGGACTTGAGCGGATCGGCTACCAGGAGGGAAGCTTTGCCGGTGTCCTGGTGACTGACCTGGAGCGGATCAGGTACATGGCACATGGACTTTCACTGATCCATCAGGCTTCCCTCAGCCTGGACGACTCTACGCGCTTCATCGTGAACCTGATGAGGCAGTTGTGAACGACGAGTCGGTGCCGAAGTGCGCTCCGGACGCCGGGGCATACGTGCCCGCGATTTGGAGCGAATGCCCGGGTCGGAACCGAGTACTTCCGCTGTCGTGTTGGTGTGTGCACACGCCACGGCCTGCAGCCGGACGCTCAGCCACACCACACGTGGAACGAGCGGAGCGTCTCCACCGGCGCAAGCCACATCGCGGCAGCAGCCAGCTCCCCCTCAGCCACAAACCCACGGCGCGATCTCCTCACGCACCCGCATCCGTGACGGCACGAGAACGGCGGCCAACCCCAAGCCCACCCGCAGACCGCAAACGCACCCCGGCCCCCCCACCCCTCCCCTCGTAGCCAGCCAAAGTTCTGACCCCGGCCACGATCACCACCCGCACCCGAGGTTGAGCCCTCGGCCCCGGGGCGGCATTCGTCGCAGCGACCCACCACAACCTGCAGCCGGATGCTCAGCCACATCACACGTGGAACGAGCGGAGTGTCTCCACCGGCGCACGCCACAACGCCAGCAGCCAGCTCCCCGGCGATCGGCCGAAGTGGATCGCCGATACCCGGCAATCGGCCCGGCCCGTCACCGCCCCCTGACCCCGGAATGACCGCTACAAGAGGGCACTTGGGCAGGGAAAACGCAACTTCGACATTGCCCGCAGAGGCAGCTACCTTCACCTGGTCTTCGGCGATCGCCCGCGGTCGCGCAGGAGTTCCTTCAGGCTGAGCCACCCGCGAACCGGGTCCACACCAAGGCGCCCCGAACCAGGGAGAGACGTATGCCCCACCTTGCGCTGTACACATTCGGTGCCCTGAAGGCACCTCTCGCCGATCCCGCACCTCTTACCCGCGAACTCCACGAGAGCGGCGAGGCCATCTACCCGGAGATCAGCCAGCAGCCCGGATACCTCGGTCATGCTGAACCGACAGACCGCGACGGGGGCGCACACTTCGACTTGGACTGGGGTGCGTGGGGAGAGTTCGTCGTACCGACCTGGTACGACAAGGGCCGTACGGTGGAGACTGTCGCCCTGGCCGCGACCCTCTCGCTCTGGACCGACCTGCGTTCCGCCTTCGACGCCATCTACACCGGTCTGCACCGTGAGGCGTTGAACAGGCGTTACGACTGGTTCGAGCGGGCAGCACACCCGAATTACGTGTTCTGGTGGGTCTCCGACGGCGTGATACCCACCTGGGAGGACGGGGTCTCCAGGTTGCAACACCTCGACGACCACGGCTCCACGCCGCACGCCTTCACTTTCCGCGAATCGTTCGCCCCGGAGGGAACTCCGACGAGGGTTCAAGGCGTCGGGCCGAAGAGCGACCAGGTTCGCTGACACGGAAGCCTGTGACGGCGAACAGATGCGTCTGCGCTACGGCGCATCCGGCGCTCGGTGCCTCAGGACGGAGCCGACCACTTGCCAGCCCTCATCGGCTACCGCCGTCTCACTTCATGACGCCGTCCGCTACCCGCGCCGCCGGATTACCGCAGTCCCCGCGGCCAGGTCGATGCCCATGGGCGGCGGCGCCCCGTCCTGGACGTCGTCCCGCAGCACCAGCTCCGTCTGCCTCTGCTCGATCTGTACGCGCTTGTTGGCATTCATGAACGCGTGCAGTTCCTTCGTCACCGTGGCGCCCAGACCGACGCCGCCATGCGGCGAGCGTGCGGCCCGCCCGACGGCTTCCCCACGCCTCCGGAGGGCTGGCCGGCGGGCATGCCGTAGGCGGTCCCGGTGGGTGAGCCGGGTGCGCAGAAGGCGGTGGGGCTGATGTGCCGTCGCGAGGTCAGTGGCCCGGTCGGCCGGCTTCGCCGACGACGACGCGGACCGTGGAGTGCCGGCGGCGCAGTGCCTTGAGCGGCTGGTACTCCGGGGCGTCCCAGAACGCGCGGACGGCTTCCTTGCTGGGGAATTCGTGGATGACGAGGGTCGGGGGACGCCAGTCCCCCTCCAGCGTCAGGCAGTCGTCGTCGATGAGGAGGTTGCGCGCTCCGGCCTTTTCGATGAGCGGGGTCACGGCGTCGACGTACTGCTGGAAGCCGGCGGGGTCGTCGACGTCCAGGTCGATCACTACGTACGCGGTCATGGGGGCAGCTCCTTCAAGAGGCTGTCGGTGGGCGGTGATCCGACCGTACGGCGCGCGGCGCGGTCGCCTCCATGCGTCATGCGCCGACGAACATGCGTCATCGTCCGGCCCGCCGACCCGCCCAAGCGCGCGGGATAGATTCGCGAAATGGACGTACTGAGCGATGTGGTGACGACGATGAAGACCGGTCGTCCCAAGGTCACCCGCGCCCGGCGCTCCGGCCGGTGGGGAAGCCGCTTCGGCCCCTACCCGGGGGCCGGCTTCCACGTCGTGCTCAGCGGGGACTGCTGGCTGATACCACCGGAGGGCTCCCCGTTGCCGCTGACGACCGGCGATGTCGTCTTCCTGCCGCACGGTGCCGCGCACGGGGTCAGCGACAGTCCCGACCGGACGCTGGACCAGCTCCCCCAGGACCGGACGGAGACGCACGGGCCGGGCCTGGTCACGGACGTCGGTGACGAGGAGCCGGCCGGTGACCAGACGGTCCTGCTGTGCGGCGCCTACCGGCTCAACCGGGAGGTGGTCCATCCCTTCCTGCGGGGACTGCCCCAGGTCATCCACCTTCCCGCGCACCCCGGCCGGCAGGCCCAGCTCCGCTCGGCGGTCGAACTGCTGAGCCACGACGCCGTGCGGGACCGGGCCGGATCGGACGCGGCACTCCCGGCCCTGCTGGACCTGCTCATCGTCTACGCCCTGCGCGCGTGGCTGGAGCAGCAGTGCCCGGGGGAGAACGGGGGCTGGTGCGCGGCACTCACGGACCCCGCCGTCGCCGCCGCGCTCGACCGGATGCACCGCGAGCCGGCACGTGCCTGGAGTGTGCGGAGCCTGGCCGCGTCGGTCGGCCTGTCCCGTTCCGGTTTCGCGACGCGGTTCAGCTCCTACGTCGGCCAGTCGCCCATGGCCTACCTCGCCTGGTGGCGGCTGAGCACCGCCGCACGTCTCCTGCGCGAGGGCGACGCGCCGCTGGCGGCCGTCGCGCGTCAGGTGGGCTACGGGTCGGCGTCCGCCTTCGCCAACGCCTTCAAGCGGGAGTTCGGCACTGCGCCGGGCGCCTTCCGCAAGGACGGCGCCGTGCCTCGTTCCACTTCATCCTCATCCGCGAATTGACGGCAGGACTGCCAACCCCGGTCCACCACGCCGCGGCCCTCGCCCGCCGCCGCCGAGCACGTACGGGCCCAAGTGGCCCGGGCGCGAGCCGCCCTGCGGGCCTGAAGGGTGTCCGACGGGTCGCGCGGTCGTGCGGTCGGTCACGCAAGGCGACGGGCGCGCTGGTCGGTCACGCGGTGCTGTCCACCGTTGGGGTTCCTGCGGCTTGTTCGGGCCCGTGCGGCGCGGCGCGCTTTTAGGGTGGACGGCTGCGATCGAAGGGATGATCAAAGATGCGACCCGCACGCTTCCAGGAGTTCACTGTCAAGGCGCTGGCCGAGGCGCCGTACATCCGGACCGTCGAGCCGGTGAACGAACCCGGCGAGCGCCCGCACGGTTTGGAGATCACCTTCACGAACGGCGCACAGCTGCAGGTGGGGATCACGTACGCGCGGGCCGATGGCGAAAAGTTCGAGGACGCGGACGGCACGCCGGTTGCGGAGTCCCCCGTCGAGGGGGAGCCGCCGGCCGCCGTGCCGTGGCCGGAGCTGCCCTCGACCGGGCGCCGGGAGCCGCGGGACCTTGAGCCGTACCTGGTGAGTGCCTTGGTCAACTCGGGGAACGCCGAGATCGCCTCGGTGTACGGGTACTCCGACCGGGAGGCTCCGGCCAAGTATCCCGGTGCCGGAGTACGTTTTCACAACGGGTCGCGGATCTTCATGTTCTTCGAGTGATCCGGATCCGGCACGCTTCGGTCGGTCTTCTCACTCCGTTTTCGCGGACTCGTCGAAGAACCGGATGATCCGCGGCAGGGCTTGCCGCAGCGATCCGCTGTGGTCGTAGTTGCCCACGTCGGTCAGCCGGCGTGCGGCGCCGTTCGTCGTGAGCTGGTCGGCGCAGTACGTCGCGTGAGCGAAGTCGACGTCCTTGTCGCCTCGGCCGTGGAAGATCTGGACGGGCACGTTCGGCCGCCAGTTGCAGGTGTTGTCCATCGGGCGCAGCTTGTCCTTCAAGACGCCGTCGGGCGTGCGGATCTTGTTGAGGAAGTCCTCGGTGAACAGGTCCTTGGAGGCTGCCGGGAGTGCGCTGACGATCTGCCCGGTGGTGTGGTGGCCGTCGAAGAGGCCCTCCACCTTCTTGTCGTAGGGAGAGCGGAAGGCGTCGCCGGGTGATGCGTAGAGGCCGTACATCCTGTTCCATGCGGTGACGAAGTAGGCGAGGTAGATGCCGGATTTGGCGATCTTGTCGTCGGCCGCGGCGGCCTCGAAGGCCGAGAGGTCGTAGGGGCCGCTGACCGGGGCGAGTGCTCCCAGCCGGAAGTAGCGGTCGGCGTCCTCCTGCTGAAGCGCCCGGCCCACCAGCATGGTCGCGGGGCCGCCTTGCGAGAACCCGCTGACCTGCACCTTCCGCTTCAGCTCCCGGCCCTTGCGGTGGGCGATGGTACGGGCTGCGCGCAGGCCGTCCACCGAGGCCGCGACCGTGGCCCGGGGGTCGCCGTAGGGGTGGAAGCCCTCGCCCGAGCCGAGTCCGACGTAGTCGGGCGCCGAAACGGCCCGCCCGGTCGAGGCGAACAGCAGCGCGGTGAGCCGGTCGGTCGACTTCGGGTTCTGCGAGGCGACGTCCTTGCGGTGGACGGTGGTGCCGTGCAGCCAGGAAACGGTGGACAGGTGGCGTGCCCCGTTCCTGGGCAGGACGACGAGCTGGCTCGCGGTCGTGGGGGCGCCCGTGCTGTCAGTGGTGCGGTAGGTGACCCGGTAGGCGGTCACGCCGTAGCGGACCGGGGACGAGTCGATCTCTCCCCGGAGTTGCCCGGCCACTTCCTCCGCTGTCAGGTCGGCCACCTGCTCGACGGAGACGACGGCCCCGCCCTGTGCCCGCTCGCCGTGGGAGCCGGCCGCCGATGCCGATGCCGGTACCGACGGCGATACCGACGGCGATGCCGATGCCGATGCCGGGGCGACCAGGGCGGACACGCTGCCGAGAACCGCCGCACCAGCCAGAATGCGCATTCTTGTTCGCCGTGAAGTCATGGTTGGATCATGGTCGTTGGCCGCATTGCCGCGGTATGGAGCGATCCCCCGGGGCCGTGATGGGGGAATCCCCCGGACCCGCCCCAGCTCGCCCAGGGCGTGTCCGGCGGATCATGCAGCGCCCCGTCAGGGGCGCGGGGCAGTGCCGATCTGCGGCTGCCGCCGCGTGGGCGCGATCGGCCACCGACGGCCCGCAGCCGACGCACCACCTCGGGGCCCGGGCTCAGCCCGGCACTCCGTCTGCGGGCGCGTCGTGGCTTGTCGCGCCCACGCGGCGTAGCCGCACATCGACACTGCCCCGCGCCCCTTACGGGGCGCCGTGGATCACGCTGATCGTCGGCAGGGCCTCGCGGAGCCGGTCGAGGAGTGCTCGGGCTGCGGGGCTCGCGGGGCCGGTGGCCCGCCAGGCGAGGGCGATGCGCGCGCGAATCGCGGGTTGGGTGATGGTCAGGGTCCGCAGGGGCCCGCCATCCCCCGGAGCCGGGCCGTCGCCCTCGCCCTCGCCCTTGCCCTCGCCCTCGCCCGCCGGCAGCACCGCGACGCCCAGGCCGCGGGCGGCGAGCTGGGCGAGCACCCGCGGCGCTGCCGCCTCGAAGGCGACGCGGGGCCGGAAGCCCGCCTCCGCGCAGGCGCGTTCGAGTGCGGCGCGCACCCCGGTGCCGCGCGGCAGGCAGATCAGCGCGCGGTCGCGCAGTTCGGCGAGGGGGACGCTCGTACGGCCGGCGGGGGCGAGGAGCGGGTCCCCGGGCGCGGCGACGACGGCCAGGGGAACGTCGATGACGGTGTGGAGGGACAGGCCGGGCGGGGGCACCTCGTCGGTGGGTCCGAGGAGGGCGATGTCGAGCTCGCCGGCGAGGAGTGCGGCCTGCATCCGCTCCGAGGTGTCCTCGGTGAGGGCGACTTCCAGCGCGGGGTGGGCGTCGTGGAAGTCGGCGAGGAGCGAGGCGATGTCGAACGCGTGGCCCGTGGCCCCTGAGACGAGGCCGAGGGAGACGCGGCCGCGCAGCAGCCCCGTGAACGCGTCGGCCGTCTGCCGTACCGCATCGGCGGCTGCCAGCGCGGCCCGGGCGTACGGCAGGACGGCCCGGCCCGTCTCGGTCAGGGTCACCGAACGGTGGGAGCGGTCGAGCAGCGGCTGCCCCAGCTCCTTTTCCAGCTGGCGGATCTGCGCGCTCAGGCCCGGCTGGGCGAGGTGCAGGCGGGCGGCTGCGCGCGTGAAACCGCCCTCTTCGACGACGGTGACGAAGTAGCGCAGCTGGCGGAGTTCCATAAGCAGCAATGCTAGATGGCAGCACAACTGTCTATTGGAAATATGGATCGGCCGCCCGCACGCTTGATCACATGCACAACGCGACCGACATCACGGTCATCAAGGCCGCCATCGCGGCGGAACGCCGGGAGCTGGCCGACCTCTTCGACGGCCTGCAGACCGATGCGTGGAACGCGCCCAGCCTGTGCGAGGGGTGGCGGGTCCGCGAGGTCGTCGCCCACATGTCGATGGGGTTCCGGCTCTCCCTGCCCGTCACCCTGGGCGAGCTGGTCAAGGCGCGCGGGAATCTGCACCGCATGACCGACCGCGTCGCCCGCAGGGACGCGGCCGCCCACTCCACTGACGCGCTCAGCGCCTTTCTGCGGGACAACGCCCACCACCCCTGGACGCCACCGGTCGGCGGGTTCGTCGGGGCCCTCGGCCATGACGTGGTGCACGGACTGGACGTCACCGTCGCCCTCGGACTCGAACGGCGCGTCCCCGAGGACCGGCTGCGCGTCCTGCTCGACGACATCAAGCCCCGCGGCCTGAAGTTCTTCGGCGTCGACCTCCGCGGAGTGCGGCTGTGCGCCGAGGACATGGACTGGTCCTACGGTTCCGGCGCCCCGGTGTACGGCGCCGCCCAGGATCTGCTCCTGCTCGCCTTCGGCCGCAGGCTCCCGTACGGCCGCCTGCAGGGCGAGCCGAGCGGCCGCTTCACGTGCACCGGCCGGTGAGAGCCGTGACGACGACCGCGCGCACCCGGCTCCTGCAGGCACTCTCGCTGTTCTCCACCGGGCTGCTGGCCGGCGCCTTCGCCTACGGAGCCGCCAACCTCGTCCCGACGTTCGATGTCGTGCCGATCGGCATGCGACTCGACTTCCACACGGCCCTGATGGCGAAGAACGGCATCACCATGCAGAGCGCGATGGCCGTCTCGGCCCTGAGCACCCTCGCCCTGGCCGTCGCCGAACGCGGCCGGGCACGCGCCCTCGCCGGGGCGGCGGGAGCCCTTGTGATCGCGTCGTTCCTGATCACGCGGTTCGGGAACGTGCCCATCAACGGCCGCATCAAGCAGTGGGCCGCCACCGCGCCACCGGCCGGCTACGTGGACGTCCTGCGCCGCTGGGAACTGTTCAACGACGCCCGCACGCTGTCCGCGGCCGTCGCCTTCGGGCTGCTGGTCCTTCTCGCCCTCCCCCCGGCGGCTGCCGGGCGCTCCCCGCAGGCGTCATCGGCGTAGCGCCCGGCAGCGCCCGGCGACAGCGCCCGGCTCAGGCGTCCACCGGCCGCCAGGCCGGGCCCGTCCCGCCGGGCCGGACGTGGCCGAAGACCACGTCGGCGAAGTGGACGCCGAAGCCGATCGTGCCGGGCTCCGCGAGCTCGGCGACGAGGCGGTGGCGGTGGTCGGCGGTGCGGGCGGTGTCGTGGTCGAAGCCCGCGGACCACTCGGGGTGGTCGGCCTGGATCGGCGAGTGCATGGCGTCGCCGAAGGCGATCAGCCGCCGGCCGCCCCCGGTGATGACGTACTCGGCGTGCCCGACGGTGTGGCCGGGGGTGATCCGTACGCGGACGCCGGGGAAGATCTCCTGCCCGTCGGCGATCGTACGGACGTGCGGCGCGAGGGCGGCGACCTGCTCGGTCATGCCCTGGGCCGCCAGGATGTCGCGCCCCTCCCACTCCGGCTCGGAGATCAGGTAGTCGGCGTGGGCGAACGTGGGCTCGCAGGCCCAGCCCAGGTGGTCGGCGTGGAGGTGGGTGAAGGCCACGGCTTCGACGTCCTCGGGGGCGCGGCCGAGCTCGGCCAGGCTCTGCGGGAGCGCGCCGCCGCGGATCGTGGCGAGCGGGCCGTCGGGAACCTGGAGCGTCTGGGGGCCGATGCCCGTGTCGATCAGCAGCGCGCGGTCGCCGTGCTCCACGAGCAGGGCGCCGACGCTCACCACGAGGTGTCCCGCGGCGTCGAGGTACTCCGGGTGCGCGGCCCATACCTCGTCGGTGGTGTCCGGGAGCACCTGCAGCGGCCGGAGCCGTGCGTCGCCGTCCGGTACGTACGACACCTTCAGCTCGCCGAGCCGTATCGAACGGATGCCCGAGGGGCGGCGCAGTCGTTCGCCCTGATCCGTCGTCACGTCAGCCATGGGTTCTCCTTCGAGGGGTCTCGCGACCGGTGGGGCCTTTCGGCCGGTGGGTCTTTCGGCGACGGCGCCCACCATAAGCATCAAGCTCGAATCATTCAAGCTATAAATATGTTGGCTTGATGCACTTGGTAGGCTGGCGGTATGACGACGTCACCGGAGTCGCAGGCCATCGCCGAGCGGCAGCTGTGCGGTCTGGTGAACGGGCTGGCCCAGCGGATCGCGGACCACGTACGGGAGCGCGCCGCCGTCCTGGGGCTCACCGCGCCCCAGGCCACCGCTCTGCGGGAGATGACCGGGCCGATGACCATGCGGGAGCTCGCCGAACGGATGTGCTGCGAGCCCTCCAACGCCACCTTCGTCGTCGACAAGCTGGAGAAGCAGAACCTCGTCGAACGCCGTCCGCACCCCGTCGACCGCCGCGCGAAGCACCTCGTCCTCACCGCCGAGGGCACCGCACTGCGCGAACGCCTCCGCGCACTCCTCGCCGAGGGCTCCCCGCTGGCCGGCCTCTCGCCCGAGGAGCAGGGCGTCCTGCACGGCCTGCTGGAGCGGGCCATCACTTCGGATCGCGGTTGAACTTCGCCGTCGACCAGAAGTAGCCGAGCACGGTCAGGGCCAGGCACCAGGCGGCGGCCAGCCATCCGTTGTTGCCGATCCCGCCGCCGAGCAGCAGCCCCCGCAGGGTTTCGATGGCCGGCGTGAACGGCTGGTACTCGGCGAACGGCCGGAACCAGCCGGGCATCGCGTCGACCGGGACGAAGGCACTGGACAGCAGCGGCAGCAGGATCATCGGCAGCGCGTTGTTGCTGGCGGCCTCGGCGTTCGGGCTGATCAGGCCCATGCCGACCGCGATCCAGGTGAGTGCCAGGGCGAAGAGGACGAGAAGCCCGAACGCCGCCAGCCACTCAAGGACGCCGGCGTGATGGGACCGGAAGCCGATGGCCACGGCGACGGCGCCGACGAGGACCACGCTGAGGACCGACTGCAGCACGCTGCCGGCGACGTGCCCGACGAGCACCGCACCGCGGTGGATCGGCATCGTGCGGAAGCGGGCGATGACGCCCTCGGTCATGTCGTTGGAGACGGACACCGCGGTCCCGACGACGGTGCCGCCGATGGTCATCAGCAGGATGCCGGGGACGAGATAGGCGATGTACGCGGAGCGGTTCGCGCCGCCGCCACCGATGCCCGCGCTCATCACGTCCCCGAAGACGTAGACGAAGAGCAACAGCAGCATGATCGGGGTGAGCAGCAGGTTCAGGGTCATGGACGGGTAGCGCCGGGCGTGCAGGAGGTTGCGCCGCAGCATCGTGGACGAGTCGCGCACGGCGAGGGAGAGAGAGCTCATCGGACGGTCTCCTCGGACGGGTGGGGGACGCCGGCGCCGCCGGTCAGGGCGAAGAACACGTCGTCGAGGTCGGGGGTGTGCACGGTCAGCTCGTCCGCCTGGACGCCGGCCGCGTCCAGCCAGTCGAGGATCGAGCGCAGCTCGCGCTGGCTGCCGTCGCTGGGGATCCGGAGGCTGAGGGCCTCGTCGTCGCGGGCGGCCTCGCGCAGGGCGAGGGCGGCGCAGCGGTACGCGGCCGGGTCGGTGAAGCGGAGGCGGACGTGCCCGCCGGGGACGAGCCGCTTGAGCTCCCCGGCGGTGCCCTCGGCGGCGATCCGGCCGTCGTGGAGCACCGCGATGCGGTCGGCGAGGTCGTCGGCCTCGTCCAGGTACTGCGTGGTGAGGAAGACGGTGACGCCGCCGGCGACCAGCTCGCGGACGATGCCCCACATGGTGTGGCGGGAGCGCGGGTCGAGGCCGGTGGTCGGCTCGTCGAGGAAGATGATGCGCGGGTCGCCGACGAGCGTCATGGCGATGTCGAGGCGGCGCCTCATGCCGCCGGAGTAGGTGGAGGCCGGCTTCTTCGCGGCGTCGGCGAGGTCGAAGCGCTCCAGCAGTTCGGCGGCGGTGCGGCGGCCCTCGCGGCGGGAGAGGTGGTGCAGGTCCGCCATGAGCAGCATGTTCTCCTCGCCGGTGATCAGGTTGTCGACGGCGGAGAACTGGCCGGTGACGCCGATGGCGGCGCGGACCGCCTGGGACTCGGTGGCGAGGTCGTGGCCGGCGATGCGGGCCTGCCCGCCGTCGGCGGTGACGAGGGTGGACAGGATCTTGACGGCGGTGGTCTTGCCGGCGCCGTTCGGGCCGAGCAGCGCGAAGACGCTGCCCGCCGGGACGTGCAGGTCGATCCCGTCGAGGACGAGCTTGTCGCCGTAGGACTTGCGCAGGCCGGTGGCGGAGATCGCGGGCGGCATCGCGGAGCGTGTTGAGGTGGGCATGACAGGAGACGGCATGGGTCCTCCCATGTCGAAGGCTGGAGTGGCAGGGGGTGGGGGAGGGGCGGAGGGTCAGACCCGGGCGCGGAGGATGTCGATGTTGCCGTACCGGGTACGGGCGCGGACCTCGACGGTGTCCTCGCTCTTCTCCGGGGCCTCGGACGCGGTGAGCGCGTTGCGCACCTGGCCGGCGCCCGAGCTGACGTCGAGCCAGGCGGCGGTGCCCTCGCGGACGCCGACCTCGATGGCGCCGTAGGCGGTCTCCAACTGGACGGTGCCGCGCCGCACTTCGCCCACGCGGACGGTGCCGTGGGCGGTGGTGGCGGTGACCGAGCCCCCGGCGCGGCGGACGTCGATGTCGCCGTTGGCGTTGCTCACCCGCAGCTCGCCGGTCGCGGTGTCGACGAGCGTGGTGCCGTGCGAGTTCTTCAGGACGGCGGAGCCGTCGACGAAGCCGACGCGCAGGCTGCCGGTGCTGGTGGTGATCTCGGCCGCGCCCTCGATGCGGTCGACGGTGATCGAGCCGTGCGACGCCTTCAGGTGCAGCGGGCCGGTCGTGTCGAGGCGGACGTCGCCGGACGAGGTCTTCACCCGGACCTCGCCGAGCCGGCCCTCGCCGAGCACCTGGGCCCAGGCGCCGGTCATGTCCACGCGCGAGGCCGTGGGCAGTTCCACCGTCACGTCGACGGTGCCGGTGCGGCCGACGAGGTAGCGCGCCTTGGGCGTCCTGACGGTCAGCGCGCCGTTCGCGTACGTGACCTCGGTCTGGTCGGCCGCCCGCACGTCCAGGTCCTTCTTCGGGTCGCGGGGCCGCACCTCGACGACGGTGTCGGGGCGGTCGCTCGCGGCGAAGCGAAGGGAACCGGCCTCCACGTGCGCGGTGACCGAGATCGGTGCAGGAGTGTCGAAAGAAGGCATGGCTGTGCCGTCCTCTTGGGTCGTGGGAGCGTCCCCGCTGGTGGGACGTGGTGTGGGTGGAGCGGGGCGGGTGCGGGTCAGCGCACCCAGCCGGTGATGCTCTGTCCGACGGTGCGCGTCTTCTGCGGCGTACGCGGCCGGGTGCCGCCGTCGACGGCGGCCGACACGGCCCGTACCAGCCAGGCGTTGACCGACAGGCCCTCGCGGCTCGCGGCCTCCTCGGCGCGCGCCTTGAGGTGGGCCGGCAGGCGCAGGTTGACGCGGGCGGTGCCGCCCTCGTCGCCCTCGGCGGGCACGTGCGCCGCCAGCAGATCCGCCGGGGCGGCGGACACCTGCGGGGAGCCCGCGTCGGCCGGCGGCAGAGTGACGACGAAGTCGGGGTCGAGGCCGCGCAGCCGTACGTCGACCGAGCCGGGAGCCAGCTCGCGGGTGATCTCGTCCATCGCGGCGGAGAGCACGTTGAGCATGGTCAGGCGGGTCGCCGACTCCAGGGGGGCGGTCAGCCGCTCCGCCAGCTCACGGGCGTCCTCCCCGCCGGCTTCGGCGGCCACCGCGAGCTCGCGACGGAGGGTGTCGACATACGGGGTGAGGTCCATGACGCCATGATGGCATCATCGTGGCGCCATCCGCAAGCCCCCGTGGTGTCACAGGGGTCGACTTTCGTTGGCGCCCGCGTTGACCTGCGGAAATGTCGGGGAGTCGGGGTGGTGACGGGTGGCGCCAAGGGGTGCCATGTGGCGCCACCTGGTGCCATGTGGCGCCAGGTGGTGCCACCGGTGCCGCCCCGGGCCGCCTGCCTCAGGCCGCCGGCTGTCCCAGCAGCATCACCGGTGCGCCCGCGGCGCGGGTGAGGATGATGACGCAGGAGTGGGGGCCGTCGAGCTTGAGCTTCTTGCGGAGCTCCTCGGGTTCGACGGCGGAGCCGCGCTTCTTGATGACGGCGATGCCGATGCCGCGTTCGCGGACGAGGGCCTTGAGTTTCTTGAGGTTGAAGGGCAGGACGTCCGTGATCTCGTACGCCGTGGCGTACGGGGTCGGGTGCAGTTCGTCGCTGGTGACGTAGGCGATGGTGCCGTCGATCAGGCCGGCGTCGTCGGACAGCGCTGCCGCCACGTCCGCGACGAGGTGGGCGCGGATGACGGCGCCGTCCGGTTCGTAGAGGTAGCGGCCCACGGGGCGCACGGCGGGGTCGGGGAGGTCGGCGCCGGTCAGGTGGGTGCCGGCGGGCAGGAGGGTGGCGCGCCGGGTGCCGGGCCCGGTGCCGAACCACAGGACGGCCTCCTTGACGTCACCGCCGTCGGAGATCCACTCGGCCTCGGCGTCGTCCGGGACGGCCTCGTGGGGGATGCCGGGAGCGATCTTCAGGGCGGCGTGCGGGGCGCTGCGGGCGGCGTCGATCGCCCAGGACAGGGGCGGGGAGTATGCCTCCGGGTCGAAGATGCGGCCGCGGCCGCCGCGGCGGGCGGGGTCGACGAAGACGGCGTCGTAGCCGGAGGTGTCGACGTCGGTGACGTCGGCGCAGCGGACCTCGATGAGGTCGGCGAGGCCGAGGGCCTCGGCGTTGGCGCGGGCGACCGCGGCCGTGAGCGGGTCGCGGTCGACGGCCAGGACGGCGATGCCGGCGCGGGCGAGGGCGATGGCGTCCCCGCCGTTGCCGCAGCACAGGTCGGCGAGGCGGCGTACGCCGAGGGCGGCGAAGCGACGGGCGCGGTGGGCGGCGACGGAGGCGCGGGTGGCCTGTTCGACGCCGTTGGGGGTGAAGAACATGCGGTGCGCGTCGGCCGCGCCGAACTTCGCGACCGCGCGCTGCCGCAGACGGGCCTGCCCGAGGGCGGCGGAGACCAGCTCGGCGCGGTGCTCGCGGCGCAGCCGGGTGGCGGTGGCGAGCTCCCGGGCCGGGTCGTAGTCCCGCAGGTCGTCCAGCAGGCGGCGGCCCTCGTCGGTGAGGAGGGCGGCGAAGACGTCGGCCTCGGGGCTGGTCCCGGGGGCGGTCTCGGCGTTCGGTGCGGGCACGTGCTCCAACGTACCCCGGCGCCATGCGCTGGTCGCGCGCGTGATCGCGGCTGCGGGGACGGCAGAGGACGGCAGGGGCCCGCTGCCCGGGGACTCCCCACTCGCAGTGATCGAACCCGTGGACAAGAATCGTCAGCGTGAGCCCCTTCTTTTCCGGCCGCCGACGTGCCGCCGCCGCTGCTGCCGCTGGTTCTGCCGTTCTGATGCTGATAGCCGGGTGTTCCTCGGCGGGGTCGGGGAGCGCGGCGCGTCCGTCGGGTTCCCCCTCGGCCTCCTCGACTCCCTCGGCTGTCACCGGGACGCCGCACCCGGGGAAGGGCGAGTCGGCGCCCGACGCCGCCGCGTACCGGCGCTGGGGGCTGGAGCGGCCGCTGTCCGCCCCGCCGGCGCCGCCCGCGAAGAAGATCACGGACGGGATGAGGGAGGGGGACGCTCCGAAGATCGTGCAGCGCATCCCCACCCAGGACAAGGTCGTCTTCCTGACCTTCGACGACGGGGCCGAGAAGGATCCGCAGTTCGTGAAGATGGCCAAGGACCTGAAGCTGCCGTTCACGATGTTCCTGACGGACAGCGTCGCCCGCACGGGTCAGGGCTACGGCTACTTCGAGCAGCTGCGCGACGCTCCGGGCGGGGACGTGCGCAACGGCGTGGACAACCACACGATCGACCACCCGAACCTGCGCACCCTGTCGGCGGAGGCGCAGAAGAAGGAGATCTGCACGCAGCAGGAGACGCTGCAGAAACGATTCGGCGAGCGGCCTGCGCTGTTCCGGCCGCCGTACGGCAACTACAACGACGCCACGCTCGCGGCGGCGAGGGCGTGCGGGGTGCGGGCGGTCGTCCTGTGGGAGGCCACGATGCAGATCAACGACATGCGCTACGCGGCGGCGGACGGGCTGCGGCCGGGCGACATCGTGCTGGCGCACTTCCGCGGGCCGCAGGAGCTGAAGGGGACGACGATGACGCAGATGGTCACGAACATGCTGCGCAGCATCGAGCGCCAGGGCTACACGGTGGGCCGCCTGGAGGACTACGTCTGAGGCCGCGCCCGGCGCGCACGGGAGTTGCCCGCCGCCGGGCCGGACGGCTCGCGGTGGCCTTGCCCAGGAGTACACCCACCGCCCGGTGGGTAGGGTGCGGCTCGCCGCAGGCGAATTGGCACTCCGCTTGACCGAGTGCTAACCGCGTCATAGTCTCGGCTCCGTTGGCACTCTCCACCGGCGAGTGCCAAACGCAGCGACGGGCAGGTCCGGCACCCGCGACGACGGATCGACCTGGTCGCCACCTCAGACAGTTAACCCCGTGAGATCTCCGAAGGGGGAGGTCGGATCGTGACGACCGCCAGCTCCAAGGTTGCCATCAAGCCGCTCGAGGACCGCATCGTGGTCCAGCCGCTCGACGCCGAGCAGACCACGGCCTCCGGCCTGGTCATTCCGGACACCGCCAAGGAGAAGCCCCAGGAGGGCGCCGTCCTGGCCGTGGGCCCGGGCCGCTTCGAGAACGGCGAGCGCCTCCCGCTCGACGTGAAGGTCGGCGACGTCGTTCTGTACAGCAAGTACGGCGGCACCGAGGTGAAGTACAACGGCGACGAGTACCTCGTCCTCTCGGCTCGCGACGTGCTCGCGATCATCGAGAAGTAATTCACCAGCAACACGTCTGCGCCCCTGGCTCCCGCGCCCATTCAGCCGGGCGCCCGGGGCGCAGTTCGTTGAGAGATCGCGAGGATACGTAACCCATGGCCAAGACCCTGAAGTTCGACGAGGACGCCCGTCGCGCGCTCGAGCGCGGCGTCAACAAGCTCGCCGACACCGTGAAGGTGACGATCGGCCCCAAGGGCCGCAACGTCGTCATCGACAAGAAGTTCGGCGCCCCGACCATCACCAACGACGGCGTCACCATCGCCCGTGAGGTCGAGCTCGAGGACGCCTACGAGAACCTGGGCGCCCAGCTGGTCAAGGAGGTGGCGACCAAGACCAACGACATCGCGGGTGACGGCACCACCACCGCCACCGTGCTGGCCCAGGCGCTGGTCCGCGAGGGCCTGCGCAACGTCGCCGCCGGCGCCTCCCCGGCCTCCCTGAAGAAGGGCATCGACGCCGCGGTCAAGGCCGTCTCGGACGACCTGCTGGCCACCGCGCGCCCGATCGACGAGAAGTCCGACATCGCCGCCGTCGCCGCGCTGTCCGCCCAGGACAAGCAGGTCGGCGAGCTCATCGCCGAGGCGATGGACAAGGTCGGCAAGGACGGTGTCATCACCGTCGAGGAGTCCAACACCTTCGGTCTGGAGCTCGACTTCACCGAGGGCATGGCGTTCGACAAGGGTTACCTGTCGCCCTACATGGTCACCGACCAGGAGCGCATGGAGGCCGTCCTCGAGGACCCGTACATCCTCATCCACCAGGGCAAGATCTCCTCCATCCAGGACCTGCTCCCGCTGCTGGAGAAGATCATCCAGGGTGGTGGCTCCAAGCCGCTGCTGATCATCGCCGAGGACGTCGAGGGCGAGGCCCTGTCCACGCTGGTCGTCAACAAGATCCGCGGCACGTTCAACGCCGTCGCGGTCAAGGCCCCCGGCTTCGGCGACCGCCGCAAGGCGATGCTGGGCGACATGGCCACCCTCACCGGTGCCACGGTCATCGCCGAGGAGGTCGGCCTCAAGCTCGACCAGGCCGGTCTGGACGTGCTCGGCACGGCCCGCCGCGTGACCGTCACCAAGGACGACACCACCATCGTCGACGGCGGCGGCAACAGCGCGGACGTCGCCGGTCGCGTGGCCCAGATCAAGGCCGAGATCGAGACCACCGACTCCGACTGGGACCGCGAGAAGCTGCAGGAGCGCCTGGCCAAGCTGGCCGGCGGCGTCTGCGTCATCCGCGTGGGCGCGGCCACCGAGGTCGAGCTCAAGGAGAAGAAGCACCGTCTGGAGGACGCCATCTCCGCGACCCGCGCCGCGGTCGAGGAGGGCATCGTCTCCGGTGGTGGCTCCGCCCTGGTCCACGCCGCCAAGGTGCTGGAGGGCGGCCTGGGCAAGGAGGGCGACGAGGCCACCGGTGTCGCCGTCGTCCGCCGCGCCGTCGTCGAGCCGCTGCGCTGGATCGCCGAGAACGCCGGCCTCGAGGGCTACGTCATCACCTCGAAGGTGGCCGAGCTGGAGAAGGGCCACGGCTTCAACGCCGCGACCGGCGAGTACGGCGACCTGGTGAAGGCCGGCGTCATCGACCCGGTCAAGGTCACCCGCTCCGCCCTGGAGAACGCCGCCTCCATCGCCTCCCTGCTGCTGACGACCGAGACCCTGGTCGTCGAGAAGAAGGAAGAGGAGAAGGCGGAGGCCGGCCACGGCCACGGCCACGCCCACTGATCCCTGCGGATCGGATCCGCTCGCGCCGGGGCCCGGCCTCCCTTCGGGGAGGCCGGGCCCCGGCCGCGTTCGCCGGCCTCCGGCTTCCCGGCTCCCGGCGTCTCAGCCCTCGGCCGGCACCTGGCGCTGGAGGTTCACCCCGCCCAGCTGCCGCAGCAGGCCCAGCAGGTCGTAGGTCCACCAGCCCTCGGCGATCCTGCCGTCCTCCAGCCGGAAGACGGTGGTGCCGGCCATCCGCACCTCCTGGCCGGTGGGCTGCAGGCCCATGAAGTCGCCCTGGTGGCTGCCGTGCCAGGTCCAGCGGACGGCGACCCGGTCGCCCTCGGCGAGCTCGTCGTGCAGGTCGAAGCGGAAGTCGAAGGCGTCGCGCCAGTCGGTGACGTTCCGCTTCATCGCCTCGTGGCCGACGATCGGCTCGGCCCTGCCGATGTCATGGTCGCGGTAGCCGTCGGCGAAGAGATCGTCGACGAGCGCGAGGTCGCCGCCGACCGCCACCTCCTCGAAGAACCGCCGCACGGTCGACTTGCCCAGCTGTTCGTCGCGGACGACGTCGAGGTCGGTGAAGGACGGCAGGCCCTCGCAGAGGGAGACGATCTCCTGGAAGACCCGGTCGGTCTCCTGGAGGTTCGAGTTCTCCATCGCCTTCTCGAACGAGGGGAACTCGATGATCTCGATGTAGTGGTCACTGTCGGAGTGGTCCCGGCCGACGACGGAGTGGGTGGCGGTGCGCTTTCCCTCGGTGAGCGCGATCCAGTCGTCCATCAGCCGGTTCATCTTGTCGAAGTGACGGGTCCTGCAGTCGACTACTTGCACGAAAGTCATGGCACGCCTCCCCGGTCCCGGGTGATATGTCCAGGTTAGTCCTGGCGGATCACCCGGGAGGAGCAGCGCAGCGGGGCCGGGCTCAGTTCGGCCCGTAGCGGCGGCCCGTCGTGGCGCTGGCGCGCGAGACCGCCCGGCGCGGGGCCAGCTTCAGCAGCCCGGTCAGCGCCTTGTACCGCGGGTCGGGGATGGACAGCGCCTTGCCGCGCGCCAGGTCCTTCAGCGCCGCGTCCACCAGCTTGTCGGCGTCCAGCCAGAGCCAGCCGGGGACGTTCTCCGTGCCCATGCCGGCCCGCTGGTGGAACTCCGTCCGTACGAACCCGGGGCACAGCGCCATCAGCCGCACCCCGCTGCCGGCCAGGTCGCGCGCGGCGCCCTGGGTGAACTGCACGACCCACGCCTTGCTCGCCCCGTACGTGCCGCGCGGCACGAACGCCGCCACCGAGGCCACGTTGATCACGCCACCGCGCCGGCGCTCGCGCATGCTCGCCGTGGCGGCCGAGGTCAGGCGCAGCACCGCCTCGCAGTGCACCTTGAGCATCGTCAGCTCGTCGGCCATGGGCACTTCGAGGTAGCGGCCCTTGTTGCCGAAGCCGGCGTTGTTGACCAGCAGGTCCACCGGGTTCTTGCGGTCGGACAGCCGTGCCTCGACCGCCTCGATGCCCTCGTCCTGCGACAGGTCGGCGCGGAGCACCTCCACCTCGACGCGGTGGCGGTCGTGCAGCTCGGTCGCCTGCTCGCCCAGCCGCTTCTCGTCGCGGGCCACGATGACCAGGTTGTGTCCGTCGGCCGCCAGCCGGCGCGCGAAGGCCGCGCCGATGCCGGCGGTGGCTCCCGTGATCAGTGCAGTCGTCATACAGGAACGTTAGTGCTCGCGCCGCCCTCCCGGCTGCCCGCCCGGGGGCGCCGTCGCCCCTCCGGGCGCCTCACGGCTTCCTCCTGACGACCCGTGCGTCACATTCGCGCCATTGTTTCCCTTGTTTCCGCCGGTGCGGGTGCCGGTGCCGGAGCCGGTGCGGATGCCGGGCCGTACGCCAGCGCCTTCTCGCGCAGGTGCGGTGGCAGCGCCTCGCCGGCCGCCAGCAGGCCGGGCAGCAGGGCCCGCTCCGTGGTCAGGGCGCGGAAGGCGTACGCGATCGTCACCTGGTGGCCGGGGCGGTGCTCGACGGTGACGGGGTCGCCCGCCCGTACGGCGCCGGGCACCAGGACGCGCAGGTACGCCCCCGGCGCGGCCTGCTGGGTGAAGCGGCGCACCCAGCCCGCCTCGTTCAGCCAGTCGGCGAACTTCCGGCAGGGGATGCGCGGGGCGGTGACCTCCAGCAGCAGATCCGTACCTATGCGCCAACGCTCGCCGATGCGCGCCCCGTTGACGTCCAGCCCCCGGGTCGTCAGATTCTCCCCGAACGAGCCCGCCGGCAGCGGGCGGCCGAGCTCGCGCTCCCAGCCGTCCAGGTCCTCGCGGGCGAAGGCGTACACCGCCTGGTGGTCGCCGCCGTGGTAGCGCAGGTCGGCGATCGCGTCCCCGGCGAGGCCGCTGCCGCCGACGCCCCGCGGGCCGGGCGCGGTGACGGCGACGGGCCCGTCGACGGGCCGCTTGTCGATGCCGCTGGGCAGGCCGGGGGTGAAGGCGCCCTCGTGGCCGGGGCGGTCGTGCGTGCCGTTCCGGCCGACGTTCACGGAGATCACGTACATGGCCGAAGCCTATGGGGTATCGCTCAAAGCGTCGAACGGATATTTCCCTCCTGATCCAAGGTGGCCTTATGCTCGAAGAATGATCGAGGCTCGTCACCTGAGGGTGCTGCGCGCGGTGGCCACCACCGGTTCCTTCTCCGCCGCGGCCCGTGAGCTCGGCTGCACCCAGCCCGCCGTCAGCCAGCAGATGAAGGCCCTGGAGCAGTCGGCCGGCACTCCGCTGCTGATCCGCACCGGCCGGGAGATGCGCCTGACCGAGGCCGGCGAGGCCCTGGTGCGCCACGCCTCCGGCATCCTTGCCGGGCTGACCGCGGCCGAGGAGGAGATCGCGGCGATCGCGGGGCTGCGGGCCGGCCGGGTGCGCCTGGTGTCCTTCCCCAGCGGCAGCTCCACGCTCGTGCCCACCGCGCTCGCGGAGATGCGCGCCGCCCATCCGGGCACCCGTGTCTCCCTGGTCGAGGCCGAGCCGCCGCGCTCGGTGCAGATGCTCCGGGAGGGCGATTGCGAGATCGCGCTGGCCTTCCGCTACCCCCAGGTGCCCGGAGCCGATCCGGCGGCCGGTGCCGAGTGGGACGACCTCGTCGTACGGCCCCTGCTCAGCGACCGCCTCATCGGCGTGGTGCCCGAGGGACACCGCCTGGCGGGCGCGGAGCGCATCGGGATGCAGGAGCTGGAGCGCGAGCCGTGGATCGCCGGCTGCCCGCGGTGCCGGCGGCACCTGGTGGAGGTGTGCGAGGAGTCGGGCTTCACGCCGCGCATCGACTTCGCGACGGACGACTACCCGGCCGTCTTCGGGCTGGTGGGCGCCGGACTGGGCGTGGCGGTCATGCCGGAGCTGGCCCTGGAGTCGGTCCGGCCCAAGGGCATTCGTACGGTGCCGGTCGAGCCCGTCGTGCACCGCGAGATCGTCGCCCTGACGCTGCCGGACCTCGCGCGGGTGCCGGCGGTCGGGGCCATGCTCGACCGTCTGGTGGCCGCGGCGGGGCGCTGAGTCGCGCGCCGAGGTGGGGCGCCGGGCCGTACGCCCGGCCGTACGCCGGGCCGGAGCGCGCTGAGCCGCGCGCCGCGACGGGCGGGTGAGGGGCGCTCGGAGGGGGCGCTCAGGCGGTCATCGCGCCCGCGCCCGCGCCGCTCGCGTTGATGGGGCGGTGCCGTGCGCGCCCCATGAGCTCCTCGCGCTCGTCCTCCGTCAGGCCGCCCCACACGCCGTAGGGCTCCCTGACCGCCAGCGCGTGCGCCGCGCACTCGGCGCGTACCGGGCAGCGCATGCAGACCTCCTTGGCGGAGTTCTCCCGGGCGCTGCGGGCTGCTCCCCGCTCGCCCTCGGGATGGAAGAAGAGCGAGCTGTCCACTCCGCGGCAGGCGGCCAGGAGCTGCCAGTCCCACAGGTCGGCGTTGGGGCCGGGGAGGCGGGAGAAATCTGCCATGGCTTGTCCCCTCGAAGCGATCGTCGAATCCGCCGAAGCGATCCGCAGCGAACCGTGCAGGTACCTGCCTCTCCATCTGCCGTGTGAGCAGATGAAAATATGACTCATTGCGAATCTAGCCACAGACACTGGCAAATGGGAAGAAAAACAGGTCCGACCGGGCAAATGGGGCATAGCTTGGCCCGCGAGCAGGGCGCCCCCCGTGCGCCCTGCTCCGTGTCCGCGCCCTCACGTAGAGTGCCGAACACGGCCGACCAAGCCCGTAACTCTTTCGGGTGACCGTCGTTGAGAGGGCGGAGGCGGTTGACGCATGAAGCAGCCGGGCGGGTGGCAGGGCCCGGCGCCGTCGACCGCACAAGGTGACGACCAATACCAGCCTCTGGAGGCTCAAGGTGACGCGCATCAGCTGCGGAGGGCGGCCATGACATCCGTCCTCGTCTGCGACGACTCCCCGCTTGCCCGTGAAGCGCTCCGCCGCGCGGTGGCGACCGTGCCCGGCGTCGAGCGCGTGACGACGGCGGCCAACGGCGAGGAAGTCCTCCGCCGCTGGGGCGCCGATCGCTCGGACCTCATTCTCATGGACGTACGCATGCCCGGGCTCGGCGGAGTGGAGACCGTGCGCCGGCTGCTGTCCGCCGACCCCGGCGCCCGGATCATCATGCTCACGGTCGCCGAGGACCTCGACGGCGTCGCGCTCGCGGTCGCCGCCGGCGCCCGCGGCTACCTGCACAAGGACGCCTCGCGCGCCGAGCTGCGGGCCACCGTGACCCAGGCGCTCGCCGACCCCACCTGGCGGCTGGCCCCGCGCCGGCTGCGCTCCGCCGAGATGGGCGCCGCGCCCACCCTCACCGCGCGCGAGATCCAGGTGCTGGAGGGCATGAGCCACGGCCGCTCCAACGCCGAGATCGGCCGCGAGCTGTTCCTCTCCGAGGACACCGTCAAGACCCACGCCCGGCGCCTGTTCAAGAAGCTGGGCGCCTCGGACCGTGCGCACGCCGTGGCGCTCGGTTTCCGCTGGGGACTGGTCCGGTAGGCGTGAGCCGGACCGTTCCGGTGGGCGAGCGGGCGGGGCGGGGCGCCGTGCGCTCCGCCCCCGAGGCCCCGGCCACCCGGCCCGCTGCACGTTTCCCGCGCGCTGCCGCATCCTTGAGGTATGGAGTTCCTCGGGGACGGCTCGGGCAGGCGTGATGGGAAGGTGCGGGAGATGACCGCCGGCGCACCCGCTCATAACGCTTCGGTGCACAACTATGGATGCGGTGCCACGGAGAATCCGGCTTCACGGCACCATGGACCGATGCGCGACGACGACACGACAGCCATTGGCGCGCTCGTCGCCCGCGCAGCCGAGGGCGACCGGCGGGCCACGCACGACCTGCTCGCTCTCGTGCACCCGCTCGCGCTGCGCTACTGCCGCACGCGGCTCTCCCGCCTGCCGGGCGATGCCCGGCACTTCGTCGACGACCTGGCCCAGGAGGTCTGCCTCGCGGTGCTGTGCGCCCTGCCGCGCTACCGCGACACGGGCCGCCCCTTCGAGGCGTTCGTGGTGGCCATCGCCGCCCACAAGGTCGCCGACCTGCAGCGCGCCGCGATGCGCCACCCGGGCAGCACGGCCGTGCCCTCCGACGAGATGCCGGAGCAGCCGGACGATTCGCTCGGCCCGGAGGAGAGGGCCCTGCTCAGCAGCGATGCCGAGTGGGCCAAGAAACTGCTCGCCAACCTCCCGGAGAACCAGCGGGAGCTCGTGCTGCTGCGCGTCGCCGTGGGGCTGACGGCCGAGGAGACGGGACAGATGCTGGGCATGTCGCCCGGTGCCGTGCGCGTCGCCCAGCACCGGGCGCTGAGCAGGCTGCGGGCGCTCGCCGAACAGTGAGCCGCCCGCCTCGCGCGGTGTCTTCGTACGGCACGTCGTACGAAGCTCCAAGTGATGCGGGCCTCACTCCTCGTGGAATGGGACACCTTGCGGCGGCCGTTAGCATGGGAGTCCTCGCTGGGGCAAGACCATTTGGGAAGGTGTCATGACTGACAACGTCGACGGACTGCCCGGGAAATTCGCGATGCTGGGTCTGACATACGACGACGTCCTGCTGATGCCGGGCGCCTCAGAGGTCCTGCCGAACACCGTGGACACCTCCTCCCGGGTCTCGCGCAACGTGCGGGTCAACATCCCGCTGATGTCCGCCGCCATGGACAAGGTCACCGAGGCCCGCATGGCCATCGCCATGGCCCGCCAGGGCGGCGTGGGCGTCCTGCACCGCAACCTCTCCATCGAGGACCAGGCCAACCAGGTCGACCTGGTCAAGCGCTCGGAGTCCGGCATGGTCTCCGACCCGATCACCGTCCGCCCGGACGCCACGCTCGCCGAGGCCGACGCCCTGTGCGCCCGCTTCCGCATCAGCGGCGTCCCGGTGACCGACGAGGCCGGCAAGCTGCTCGGCATCGTCACCAACCGCGACATGGCCTTCGAGACCGACCGCGGCCGCGCCGTGCGCGAGGTCATGACGCCGATGCCGCTGGTCACCGGCAAGGTCGGCATCTCCGGCGAGGACGCCATCGAGCTGCTGCGCCGCCACAAGATCGAGAAGCTGCCGCTGGTCGACGACGGCGGTGTGCTCAAGGGCCTGATCACGGTCAAGGACTTCGTCAAGGCCGAGAAGTACCCGAACGCCGCCAAGGACGCGGGCGGCCGCCTGATCGTCGGCGCCGCGGTGGGCGTGGGCGACGAGGCGTACGAGCGCGCCCAGGCGCTGGTCGAGGCCGGCGTGGACTTCCTCGTCGTGGACAGCGCCCACGGCCACAGCCGCGGCATCCTCGACATGATCGCCAAGGTCAAGTCCAACATCAACGTCGACGTCGTCGGCGGCAACGTCGCCACCCGCGACGGCGCACAGGCGCTCATCGACGCCGGCGCGGACGGCGTCAAGGTCGGCGTCGGCCCCGGCTCGATCTGCACCACCCGCGTCGTCGCCGGCATCGGCGTCCCGCAGGTCACCGCGATCTACGAGGCCGCCCAGGCCTGCCACGCGGCCGGCGTGCCGCTCATCGGCGACGGCGGCCTGCAGTACTCCGGCGACATCGCCAAGGCGATCGCCGCCGGCGCCGACGCCGTGATGCTGGGCTCGCTGCTGGCCGGCTGCGAGGAGTCGCCGGGCGAGATGGTCTTCATCAACGGCAAGCAGTTCAAGTCGTACCGCGGCATGGGCTCGCTGGGCGCGATGCAGTCCCGCGGCCAGGCCCGGTCGTA
This sequence comes from Streptomyces luteosporeus, assembly GCF_039532865.1. Classification (NCBI taxonomy): domain Bacteria; kingdom Bacillati; phylum Actinomycetota; class Actinomycetes; order Kitasatosporales; family Streptomycetaceae; genus Streptomyces; species Streptomyces luteosporeus. Next base: position 160,024 of record NZ_BAAASL010000008.1, on the reverse strand, counting down.
CTCCAAGGACCGCTACTTCCAGGACAACGTCCTCTCCGAGGACAAGCTGGTGCCCGAGGGCATCGAGGGCCAGGTGCCCTACCGCGGCCCGCTGGCCTCGGTGGCCCACCAGCTCGTCGGCGGCCTGCGCGCCTCCATGGGCTACGTCGGCTCCGCCACCGTGCCCGAGCTCAAGGACAAGGGCCGCTTCGTGCGGATCACCTCCGCGGGCCTGAAGGAGAGCCACCCGCACGACATCCAGATGACGGTAGAGGCGCCGAACTACTCCCGCCGCTAGCCCGGCGCCCCCGGCCGGGGGTCCGGGGGTTGCCCCCCGGAGGATGCCGTCAGATGACCGTAGAGGCGCCGAACTACTCCCGCCGGTAGTAGTGCCGTAGCTTCCTACAGTGCCGCAGGAGCCCGCGACCGCCAGGCCGCGGGCTCCGCCGCTTCGGGGATACTGGATGCGGCAGACGGAGCGCCAGAGCAATTGGAAAGGCCACAGACGTGACTGAGATCGAGATCGGGCGCGGCAAGCGCGGGCGCCGGGCGTACGCGTTCGACGACATCGCCGTCGTCCCCAGTCGCCGTACCCGCGACCCGAAGGAGGTCTCGATCGCCTGGCAGATCGACGCCTACCGCTTCGAGCTGCCGTTCATGGCCGCCCCCATGGACTCGGTCGTCTCGCCCGAGACCGCCATCCGCATCGGTGAGCTGGGCGGCCTGGGCGTGCTCAACCTCGAGGGCCTGTGGACCCGCTACGAGGACCCCGAGCCGCTGCTGGCCGAGATCGCCGAGCTGGACGAGCGCACCGCGACCCGCCGCCTGCAGGAGATCTACGCCGCTCCGATCAAGGAGGAGCTGATCGGGCAGCGCATCAAGGAGGTCCGCGACTCCGGCGTCGTGACCGCCGCCGCGCTCTCCCCGCAGCGCACCGCGCAGTTCTCCAAGGCCGTCGTCGACGCCGGCGTGGACATCTTCGTCATCCGCGGCACGACCGTCTCCGCCGAGCACGTCTCGTCCGCCGCCGAGCCGCTGAACCTCAAGCAGTTCATCTACGAGCTCGACGTCCCCGTCATCGTCGGCGGCTGCGCCACCTACACCGCGGCCCTGCACCTGATGCGCACCGGTGCCGCGGGTGTGCTCGTCGGCTTCGGTGGCGGCGCCGCCCACACCACCCGCAACGTCCTGGGCATCCAGGTCCCGATGGCCACCGCCGTCGCGGACGTGGCCGCCGCCCGCCGCGACTACATGGACGAGTCCGGCGGCCGCTACGTGCACGTCATCGCCGACGGCGGCGTGGGCTGGTCCGGCGACCTGCCCAAGGCCATCGCCTGCGGTGCCGACGCCGTGATGATGGGCTCCCCGCTCGCCCGCGCCACCGACGCGCCGGGCCGCGGCCACCACTGGGGCATGGAGGCCGTCCACGAGGACGTGCCGCGCGGCAAGCGCATGAACCTGGGCGTGGTCGGCAGCACCGAGGAGATCCTGCTCGGCCCGTCGCACACCCCCGACGGCTCGATGAACTTCTTCGGCGCCCTGCGCCGCGCGATGGCCACCACCGGTTACAGCGAGCTCAAGGAGTTCCAGCGCGTCGAGGTGACGGTCGCCCCGTCGCAGCACGACAACCGCTGACGTCCTCCGGCTTCGAACGGGCCCGTACCGCCACGGCGCGGTGCGGGCCCTTCGTCTTGCCCGAACTGTGTGTCAGCTGTTCGTCAGCGCCATATAAAGGTTCGATCATAGGGAATACTGGCGACTTATGGCGCAAAGCAAGTCGTTCAGCGGCAGGGACATGGGCATCGACCTCGGCACCGCGAACACGCTGGTGTACGTGCGGGGCAAGGGAGTGGTGCTCAACGAGCCCTCGGTCGTCGCCGTCAACGCCGAAGACGGCAGTGTGCTCTCCGTCGGCTCGGAAGCCAAGGAGACCATCGGTCGGACCCCCTCCAACATCGTCGCCATACGCCCCCTGCGGGACGGCGTCATAGCCGACTTCGAAGTGGCCGAGCGGATGCTGCGGCACTTCATCAAGAAGGTGATGGGCAACCGCCTCTTCTCGCGGCCGCGGGTCGTGGTGTGCGTGCCCTCCGGCATCACCGGTGTCGAGCGGCGCGCGGTCATCGAGGCCGCCTCCCAGGCCGGGGCCCGGGCGGTGCACCTGGTGGAGGAGCCCATGGCGGCGGCGATCGGCGCGGGGCTGCCGGTCAGCGAGCCGACCGGCTGCATGGTCGTCGACATCGGCGGCGGCACCACCGAGGTCGCGGTCATCTCGCTGGGCGGCATCGTCACCGCCCGCTCGGTGCGCACGGCGGGCGACGCGATGGACGCGGCCATCATGTCGTACGTCAAGAAGGAGTACGCCCTCGCGATCGGTGAACGCACCGCCGAGGAGCTCAAGATGACCATCGGCTCGGCCTCGCCGGTCTACTGGGCCCCCGCGAACGGCGCGGTCGGCGACTCCGAGGAGACCCAGGGCCTCGCGCCCTCGGACCGCACCACCATCCGCGGCCGCGACCAGGTCAGCGGCCTGCCCAAGACGCTGGAGCTGACGGCCGACGAGATCCGTCACGCGCTCACCGAGCCGGTGGACGCCATCGTGATGGCCGTGCGTCAGACCCTCGACGAGACGCCGCCGGAGCTCTCCGGCGACATCATGGACCGCGGCATCGTCCTGACCGGCGGCGGTGCGCTGCTGCGCGGGCTGGACGTGCGGCTGAGCCGTGAGCTGGACATCCCGGTGCTCATCGCCGACGACCCGCTGGACTGCGTCGCCGTGGGCACGGGCCGCTGCGTGGAGAACTTCGCCTCGCTGCGGACGGTGCTCGACGCCCAGCCGCGGATGCTCTCCACCGGCCGCCTCTAGGGCCTGCCCGGTGGCCCGGGCCTGGGGGTGGTGCGTCGGCTGCGGGCCGTCGGTGGCCGATCGCGCAGTTCCCCGCGCCCCTGATGGGCGCCCCGTAGGGGCGCGGGGAACTGCGCGACAAGCCACGACGTGCCCGCAGACAGGGTGCCGTGTCGCGCCCACGCGGCGGCAGCCGCATGGGCGCCTTCCGGCGCGCCCGCCCTACAGGCGGTGCGCCGAGCCGGCGGGGCTCGCGCCCCGGGTGTCCAGCAGCAGCTGCGCCTTGACCGCGAGCCCCTGCAGGTCGTACGTGCGGTGGTGCTGCAGAAGCACCGTCAGGTCCGCCTCGGCCGCGGCCTCGTAGAGGCAGTCCGCGCGCGGCACGGGCCGGTCCAGTACGTGCCAGTGGGCGGCGTAGGGGTCGTGGTAGCTCAGCAGGGCGCCCATCTTCATCAGCCGGACCGCGATCTCGTGGGCCGGCGAGCCCGTCTGGTCGGCGACGTCGGGCTTGTAGCTGACGCCCAGCAGCAGGACGCGGGCGCCGCGCGCGGACTTGCCGTGCTCGTTGAGAAGCGCGGCGCAGCGCTGGATGACGTAGCGGGGCATGCGTCCGTTGATCTCCTGGGCCAGTTCCACCATGCGCAGCGGGTCGCCGAGGCCGCGGCTGCGGTAGGAGGGCAGGGCGCCGGGGTCGATGGGCACGCCGTGGCCGCCGACGCCGGGGCCGGGGCGGAAGGCCTGGAAGCCGAACGGCTTGGTCTCGGCGCAGCGCAGGACGTCCCACAGGTCGACGCCGATGTCGTGGCAGAAGACAGCCATCTCGTTCGCCAGCGCGATGTTGACGTGCCGGTAGTTGCTCTCCAGCATCTTGACGGCCTCCGCCTCGCGCGGGCCGCGGGCCCGGACGACCTTTTCGCAGATCCGCCCGTAGAAGGCGGCGGCGGCCTCGGTGCAGGCGGGGGTCAGGCCGCCGATGACCTTGGGGGTGTTGGCCAGGCCGTGGAGGCGGTTGCCCGGGTCCAGGCGGCTGGGGGAGTAGGCCAGGTGGAAGTCGCGGCCCGCGCGCAGCCCGGAGCCGCTTTCGAGGATGGGACGCAGGTATTCCTCCGTGGCGCCCGGGTAGACGGTGGACTCCAGAACAACAGTGGTGTTCGGCCGCAGCCGGGGCGCCAGGGCGCGGGCGGCGTCGCCGACGGCGCCGAGGTCCAGTGCCCGGTCCTCGCCCAGCCGGGTGGGCGCGCAGATCACGGCCGTGCGGACCCTGCCGAGCTCGGCGTCCTCGGTGGTGGCGCGGAAGCCGGCGGCGACCATCCGGCGCACGTCTCCCGCGGTGAAGCCGTCGGCGCCGCCGGAGGGCACCCGGCCCGCGCGCAGCTCGGCGACCGTGCGGGCGTCGGTGTCGTACCCGACGGTGGGGATGGCGGCGTCGGTCGCGGCCCGGGCGAGCGGGAGGCCGAGGTGGCCTAGGCCGATGACGGCGAGGTCTGCGGGCATGGCGGCGGGCATGGGGCGATGCGGTCCTTCCCGGAAGGGGGACGTCCGGCGGGGCTCGGCCGTTACATCAGGTTAGGCGGATATATGACTGATATCCGGTATTGCCCAGCTGTGCCGGGTGTGGTGTCCGGGGCCCCGGCCGGGCGGCTCGCGCACGGCCCGGGCGGCCGATCTGGGGCAGCATCGAAGAGAGGACGGGTACTCGCCCGCGCGGCGGGTACGCGGAAGCGGCCAGGCGGGAGGCAGTGGTGAGGACAGCGACACTCGGGCCGGCCGAGCGCGGCGAGGCGCTCGCCCGGATGGCGGAGCGGGAACTGGACATCCTGGTGGTCGGCGGCGGCGTCGTGGGCGCCGGCACCGCGCTGGACGCGGCCACCCGCGGGCTCGCGACCGGCCTCGTCGAGGCCCGGGACTGGGCCGCGGGCACCTCCAGCCGCTCCAGCAAGCTCATCCACGGCGGTCTGCGCTACCTGGAGATGCTCGACTTCGCCCTGGTGCGCGAGGCGCTCAAGGAGCGCGGCCTGCTGCTGCAGCGCCTGGCCCCGCACCTGGTCAAGCCGGTGCCCTTCCTCTACCCGCTGCAGCACAGAGGATGGGAGCGCCTGTACGCCGGCTCGGGCGTGGCGCTGTACGACGCGATGTCGCTGTCGTCCGGGCACGGCCGCGGGCTGCCGGTGCACCGCCACCTCAGCCGCAGCAAGGCGCTGCGGGTGGCGCCCTGCCTGCGCAAGGACGCCTTGGTGGGCGCCCTGCAGTACTACGACGCCCAGATGGACGACGCCCGCTACGTCACCACCCTCGTGCGCACGGCTGCCGCCTACGGCGCCGACGCCGCCAACCGCGCGCGGGTGGTGGGCTTCCTGCGCGAGGGCGAGCGGGTGGTCGGCGCCCGGGTGCGCGACCTCGAACAGGGCGGCGAGTTCGAGATCCGCGCCCGGCAGGTCGTCAACGCCACGGGCGTGTGGACGGACGACACCCAGCAGCTCATCGCCGAGCGCGGGCAGTTCCACGTGCGGGCGTCCAAGGGCATCCACCTGGTGGTGCCCAAGGACCGCATCCACTCCACCACCGGGCTGATCCTGCGTACCGAGAAGAGCGTGCTCTTCGTCATCCCCTGGGGCAGGCACTGGATCATCGGTACGACGGACACCGACTGGGACCTGGACAAGGCCCACCCGGCCGCCTCCAGCGCCGACATCGACTACCTGCTCGAACACGTCAACTCGGTGCTGGCGGTGCCGCTCACCCGCGACGACGTGCAGGGCGTCTACGCGGGGCTGCGCCCGCTGCTGGCGGGTGAGTCGGACGCGACGAGCAAGCTCTCGCGCGAGCACACGGTGGCCCACCCGGTGCCGGGGCTGGTGGTCGTGGCGGGCGGCAAGTACACCACGTACCGCGTGATGGCCAAGGACGCCGTGGACGAGGCGGTGCACGGGCTCTCGCAGCGGGTCGCCGACTGCGTCACCGAGGACGTGCCGCTCGTGGGCGCCGAGGGCTACCGGGCGCTGTGGAACGGCCGGGCACGGCTCGCGGTGCGCACGGGCCTGCACGTGGCCCGCGTCGAACACCTGCTCAACCGCTACGGGTCGCTGGTCGACGAGGTGCTCGCCTACGTCACCGCCGACCCGTCGCTGGGCGAACCCCTGACGGGTGCCGACGACTACCTGCGGGCGGAGGTCGTCTACGCGGCCTCGCACGAGGGGGCGCGGCACCTGGACGACGTGCTGACCCGGCGCACGCGGATCTCGATCGAGACCTTCGACCGCGGAACGCGCTGCGCCCGTGAGGTCGCCGACCTCATCGCGCCGGTGCTGGGCTGGGACGCCTCCCAGGTCGACAAGGAGGTCGAGCACTACGAGAAGCGCGTGGAGGCCGAACGCGAGTCGCAGCGCCAGCCGGACGACCTGACGGCGGACGCGGCCCGGCTGGGGGCGCCGGACATCCAGCCGGTGTGAGTGGCGCGTAAGGGCTGCCGGTGACCGTCTTGTGACAGGGCGGCAGCAACGGGAACCGGACGTTCCGGAAGGAAGTCCTCACAAAGGGAGCCGCGGAGGCGCCACCGTGCCCCTCGGCATGCACTCGTCACCGGGGCTCTCGGACCCTGGCCTTCCACCGGTCCGCGGATGAGAGACAATGGTCGCTCTGCCAGGGTCGGTTGGTCGCAGAGCTGATTGCCAGAGGGGACGCATGTCGGAGGCGGAGCAGACGCAGGGCACGACAGGGCGCCTCCTCGCCGGGCGTTATCGCCTCGGAGGCGTCCTCGGACGCGGTGGCATGGGCACCGTCTGGCGTGCCACGGACGAGACCCTGGGCCGGGTCGTCGCGGTGAAGGAGCTGCGTTTTCCGGCCAACATCGACGAGGACGAGAAGCGACGCCTCATCACGCGGACGCTGCGCGAGGCCAAGGCCATCGCCCGCATCCGCAGCGCCGGCGCCGTCACGGTCTACGACGTCGTCCACGAGGACGACCGTCCGTGGATCGTCATGGAGCTCATCGAGGGCCGCTCGCTCGCCGACGTCATCCGCGAGGACGGTCCGCTGCACTGGCGCAGAGCCGCCGAAGTCGGCCTCGCCGTCCTCGACGTGCTGCGCGCCGCCCACCGCGAGGGCATCCTGCACCGCGACGTGAAGCCGTCCAACGTGCTCATCGCCGATGACGGCCGCGTCGTCCTCACCGACTTCGGCATCGCCCAGGTCGAGGGCGACCCCTCCGTCACCTCCACCGGCATGCTGGTGGGCGCCCCCTCCTACATCTCCCCCGAGCGCGCCCGCGGCCAGAAGCCGGGCCCGCCGGCCGACCTGTGGTCGCTGGGCGGCCTGCTGTACGCGGCCGTCGAGGGCGCGCCGCCGTACGACAAGGGGTCGGCCATAGCGACCCTGACCGCCGTGATGACCGAGCCGCTGGGTCCGCCGAAGAACGCGGGCCCGCTGGCCGAGGTCATGTACGGCCTGCTGGCCAAGGACGCGCACAAGCGCCTGGACGAGCCCGGCGCCCGCGCCCTGCTGACGGACGCAGTCAACGCCCCCGACGAGCACCAGGTGAAGAAGCCGAAGCGCGACCCGGACCTGGAGGCGACGCAGGCGATCGCCATACCGTCGATACCGGACAAGCCGGCCCGCCCCGCGGGCGGCGCGTCCGCCGCCCCGGCGAAGGCGGGCAAGCGGGAGTCCGGCGGGGAGCGCACGCAGCGCACGCCGTCCTCCGCGCCCTCCCTGTCGCAGGGCGGGTCGGGCTCCTCCACGGCGGCCGGCCCGGCCGGCCGCCCGGGCGCCGCCGCGTCCGCCGCGCGCTCCGGCTCCGGCTCCGGCCAGCGCCACCACGGCGCCTTCCGGCCCCTGCGGGATGTCGACGCGGTGAGCGCGTCGGCCGCGCGCTCGGAGGAGTCCGGGCAGCCCGTGAAGCTGCGCGTGGGCAGCGTCGCCGCCGGCGCCCGGGGCGCCCGGGGCCTGCGCGGCGGCACGACGTACGGCCGGGCCTCCCTCACCGACGTGGTCCCGCGCAAGGTCCTGCTCGCGGCGGCGGTCGTCGTCGTGCTCGTCGTCATCGGCACCGTGCTCGCGATCTCCCTGAGCGGCGGCAAGGACGAGGACAAGGGCGGCTCTCCCGCACCGCACAAGAAGGCCGCGCTCGTGCTGACCACCCCGGGCACCCCGGCCGCCGGCGGACCGGCCGGGACGTACTGAGCCGTACGGGCCCTGAGGGGCCGGTCCGGCACGTATCGTGAAGGACCGGGGACCGTACGCATCCGTACGGGACCGCGAGGCGCCCGTCAAAGCGTCGCGTGGCGACCGCCTTTGACGGTCGTTCGGGGCAGTGCCGGGCCGCACGGTGGGCACGAGGGGATCGCACGATCGGGGAGGCGTCGTGGACGACTACGCGGGCCGGGTGCTCGCCGACCGCTACCGTCTGCCGCAGCCCCCGTCCGATGCGTACGAGTTCGTCGAGACGAGAGCCTTCGACACCTACAGCGGGCAGGAGGTCTTCGTCCGGCAGGTGCCGCTGCCGGAGGTCGTCGACGCGGAGGTCGTGGGCGAGGACGCCCCGCGCCACGGCGCGCGCCGTGGCCGGGGCGCCGACGACCCCGCGGTGCGCCGGGCCCTGACGGCCGCCACCGCCGCCGCGCAGATCCCCGACCACCCCCGGCTCGACCAGGTCTTCCACGTCTTCGCCGAGGCCGGCAGTCTCTGGGTCGTCAGCGAACTGGTCTCCGCACGCCCGCTGGCCGCCGTGCTCGCCGAGCGCACCCTGAGCCCGCACCGGGCGGCCGAGGTGGCCGCGGACGTCCTGACCGCCCTGCGGACCCTGCACAACCAGGGCTGGACGCACCGCAACATCACCGCCCGCACGGTCCTCATCTGCGACGACGGCCGCGCCATTCTCACCGGTCTGGCCGCGGGCGCGGCCGAGGAGGCCCTCTGCGGTCACGACCCCGTCCCCCGCCCCCGGGCGCCGCAGGCGACCGCCGCACCCCCCGGCCCTGCCGGGAACCGTGGCGGGACGGCCGGCGCGACGGCCGGCGGGGCCGCCGCCGTGCCGCGGCAGGGCGGGCCCGCGTACCGCGACCAGGGCGCCGCCGGTGGGCCCGGGCGCACCGGCGGGCTCGACCCCCGCGCCGTGCGGTCCGGGGCCATCGCCGCCTATCACGCGGCCGCCCGCGCCGCCGCCGCGAAGGCGGCGGCCCGGGCCGGCGCCGCGCCGGCCACCGGGGCCTCGACCTGGGGCGGGGGCAGTGCTGCCAGCGGCACCGCCCCCGCGCCCGAGAGCACCCCACCGGGCCGGCCGGACGGCCTGCTGCCGGGCCCGGCGCGGGAGCCGGGCCGCAAGGACGCCGCCCCGCAGCCGGCCACATCGCCCGGGCCGGCGGCCGGGGGCAACTGGGACCTGCCGGCCGGACCGGCCGACGCCCTCGCCGCCGAACGGGCCCGCCAGGCCCGCATGCTGGTCGTGGGCGCCGTCACCGAGCGCTGGGCGCCCGAACAGGCCTGGCCCGTGCAGGAGAACTGGCAGCTCGCCCCGCCCGTCGGCCCCGCCGCCGACCTGTGGGCGCTGGGCGCCCTGCTCTTCCGCGCCGTGCAGGGGCACGCCCCCTACCCGGAGGACAGCACGGCCGAGCTCGTCCAGGTCGTGTGCGCCGAGCCGCCCGCGTACGCCGAGGAGTGCGGCGCGCTGCGGCCCGTCGTCGAGTCCCTCATGCGCAAGGACCCGGCGGAGCGCCCCGACTTCGAGGAACTGCGCGGCTGGCTGCGCTCCCTGATCCGCTCGGCCCCCGAGCCCGACCTGGGGAGCCGCACGGTCACGGTGCCCTCGATCGGCGCGCCCGCGACCGAGGCGCGCCGGCTGCCGGTCGTCCGGCGCCGCGGCGAGCTGGTCCGGCGTCGCCGCGGCCGGGTCCCGGCCGGGGCCGCCGGCCGGGCCGTGGGGCACGGGCGCCACAAGCGCACCACGCGTGAGGCGGAGCGCGGTCCGGCGGAGACCACCGGGCACCTGCGCCAGGAGGAGGTGCGCACGGCCCCGGCCCCCTACCGCCTCGGCCGGCTGCTCGTGGGCCTCATCCTGCTCACGCTCATCGGCGCCGTGGTGTACGCCCTGCTGTTCATGCCGCGCGCGGACGACAGCGCCGACCGGGCGCCGACCGACCGTACGGGTTCGGCCGGTGCCGTGAGCGCGGCGCCGGGCAACAGCGCCGCGGCGGACACCCTGGACCAGGCGTCCGCGGGCGGCGCCGCCCCCGGTGCCCCGGCCAAGGGCTTCGGCCTGCGCACCGACCCGGAGGGCTTCTCCGTCTCCGTCGCCCAGAACTGGCAGCGCCGCGGTGCCAACGAGCGCGGCCAGGTCGTCTACGTCGGCGGCGACTACGAGCTGATCGTGGTGCCGGGCAGGGACAAGGCGGCGGAGTTCGGTCGCGATCCCATGGCCTACCAGCAGGACAAGGAACCGGAGCTGGCCCCCTACCGCTCGTCCTCGTGGTCGGGCGCCTCGGGCCTCAAACGCGTCGACGTCGGCACCACCGCGGCGGCCGAGGGCGCGTTCAACTGGAACGACAGCAGCGGCCGTCAGGTGTACGTGCGCAACGCGGCCGTGCTGATGGGGGACCGCTACCACGTCATCCAGGTGCGCGGGCCGATCGACGAACAGCGCTCGGTGGACACCTTCTTCGAGCAGGCCCGCTCCAGCTACCGCGCCGGCGGCTGAGCCGAGAACCGCTCGCGCAACGGCTGCTTGAGCACCTTGCGCAGGGTCTCGCTGCGCGGCAGCTCGTCGACGATCTCCAGCTGCTCGGGCAGCTTGTGGACGGCCAGCCCGGCGGCGCGCAGATGGGCCGTGACGTCCTGGAGGGCCAGCGGCCGGGCCCCGGCCGGTTGCTGGACGACGGCGCACACGCGCTCGCCGCGCTCGGCGTCCGGCAGGCCGATGACGGCGCAGTCCTCGATGCCCGGGTGGCGGTGAAGGAGCTGTTCGACCTCCTGCGCGGAGATGTTCTCCCCTTTGCGGATGATGACGTCCTTCAGGCGTCCGGTCAGGACGAGGAAGCCGTCGTCGGTGAGGTGCCCGCGGTCGCCGGTGTGCAGGAAGCCGTCGGCGTCGAACGCCTCGGCCGTATGGGTGGGGTCGAGGTAGCCGTGGCACACGGCGTCCCCGCGCAGGCACACCTCCCCGTCGGTGCCGGCGGGTGCCGGGGTGTTGTCCGGCGCGGTGATGCGGATTTCCATGCCGGACCGTGGTGGCCGCCCCTCGGTGCCGGCCAGCCGCTCCTGCGGGTCCTCCGGGCGGCCCATGGTGATGGTGGGGGCCTCGGTCATGCCGTAGCCGTGCAGGAGCCGGCACCCCAGCTCGCGGACCACCTCGCCGTACAGCTGCGGCGGCCTGGGCGCTCCGCCGCCCGCCAGCATCCTGAGGGTGGGGATGATCCGGCGGCCGGGATCCTTGCGCTGCTCGGCGAGGAACATCGCGTAGAACGCGGTGGAGCCGCCGGCCACCGTCACCCCGTGGCGGCGGTAGGCGCCCAGCGAGCCGGGCAGTGCGAAATGCTCGAAGAGCACCACCGGGAAGCCGCGCAGCAGCGCCATCACCGTGTAGTCCGGGCCCGCCACGTGCGCGTACGGGAAGGCCATGGACCCGACGTCGGCGGCCGTGGTGCCGAGCGCCTCGGCGAGGTGGGCCCCGGCGGCGATCAGGCTCCGGTCGGAATGCAGGACGCCTTTGGGGTCGGCCGTGGTGCCGGAGGTCCAGTGGATCCAGCGGACCTCCGTGCCGTCGGCGGGCGGGGGCGGCAGCGGTGCGGGGTCCGCTTCCGGCAGGGCGTCGTAGGCGGTCACGACGAGCGGGGGCACGGGCAGGGCGCGGGCCAGTCGGCGGGCCATCGCCGTGTGGTCGAAGCCCCGCAGCACTCCGGGCACCGCGAGGAACGCGGCATTTGTTGCCCGCAGCGCGTGCCCGGCCTCGCGGTCGCGGTAGGCGGGGACGAAGGGCGACTGGACCGCCCCGAGCCGCGCCAGCGCGAAGCTGAGGACGACGGTCTCGATACGCGTGGGCAGCTGCCAGACGAACCGGCTGCCCGGCCGTACGCCCAGCATGTGCAACCAGGCGGCGACCGCCTCGGCCCGGGTGCGCAGGGCGCCGAAGGTGATCCGCCGGTCGCCGGCCGGGCCGTCGGCGGCCGGGGAGTCCGCCTGGACGAAGGCCGGTGCGTCCGGGGTGAGGGCGGCACGGCGGCTCAGAAGCTCCCACAGGGTGGGGGAGCGGTCGAGGCCCCCGGCGGGCTCCCCAGCGGTGATGACGCGCTGCACGGCGACCCCCAAGACGTCGGCCGAAGACCTGATGAAGCGTCAGCAATGTCGTGGAGCGTAGGTCGCCGCGCCTTGCCGGTCCAGGGGGTGCGGGCTAGCCTCCGCATTAACTGACGGTACGTCAGATTGCGAGGTGTGCTCATGGACCTGCCGCGCATCGTCAGCGTCGACGACCACGTCATCGAGCCGGCGCATCTCTTCGACACCTGGCTGCCGGCGAAGTACCGCGAGCGGGGTCCGAAGCCGCTGACCGCCGGAATCGGCGAGCTCGCGTACGTGGGGGGCCGGTACCGCTTCACCACCGACCCGGAGGGCGAGCCCACGGACTGGTGGGAGTACGAGGGGAACCTCTTCCCGTACAAGCGGGTGATCGCGGCGGTGGGCTTCGACCGGGACGCGATGACGCTGGAGGGCATCACCCGCGCGGACATGCGCCCCGGGTGCTGGGATCCGGGCGAGCGCCTGAAGGACATGGACGTGGGGCACGTGGAGGCTTCGTTGTGCTTCCCGACGTTCCCGCGGTTCTGCGGGCAGACCTTCGCCGAGGCCGCGGACAAGGAGGTCGCGCTCGCCTGCGTGCGCGCCTACAACGACTGGATGGTCCAGGAGTGGTGCGGCGACAGCGGTGGCCGGCTGATCCCCCTGTGCCTGATCCCGCTGTGGGACGTCCGCCTGGCGGTGGCCGAGATCGAGCGCAACGCCGCCCGGGGGGTGCGCGCGGTCACCTTCAGCGAGCTGCCCACCCACCTGGGCCTGCCCAGCATCCACACCGGCTACTGGGACCCCTTCTTCGCCGCCTGCCAGGACACCGGCACGGTGGTGTGCATGCACATCGGCTCCTCCTCGCAGATGCCGGCCGCCTCCCCCGACGCGCCTCCTGCCGTGCAGGCCACGCTGTCCTTCAACAACGCCATGGCCTCGCTCGCCGACTTCCTCTTCAGCGGCGTCCTCGTCCGCTTCCCCCGCCTCAAGCTCGCCTACAGCGAGGGACAGATGGGCTGGATCCCCTACGCCCTGGAGCGCGCCGACGACGTCTGGCGCGAGCACCGGGCCTGGGGCGGGGTGCGCGACCTGGTGCCCGAACCGCCCTCGGGCTACTACTACCGCCAGGTCTTCTGCTGCTTCTTCCGCGACAAGCACGGCGTCGCCTCGCTGGATGCCGTCGGACGCGACAACGCCACCTTCGAGACCGACTACCCCCACGTCGACTCCACCTGGCCCCACACCCGCCAGGTCGCCCTCGACCACGTCCGGGGCCTCGACGACGTCACCGTCCACAAGATCCTGCGCGGCAACGCCATCCGCATGCTCGGCCTCGACCTCGCCTGCGGCCCCGACGGTGCGGGGGCCTGAGCGCCGTGGACCTCACCAGCACCCCGCAAGAGCAGGCGTTCCGGGCGCGGCTGCGGCGCTGGCTGCGCGAGACGCTGCCCGCACTGCCCGCCCCGCCGGACCCGGCCGACTGGCCCGCCCGCCGCGCCTACGACTGCGCCTGGCAGCGGGCGTTGCACGACGCGGGGTACGCCGGACTGCACTGGCCGGCCGACGCGGGCGGCGGCGGTGCCGGCCCCACCCGGCACCTGATCTTCCTGGAGGAGACCGAACGGGCCGGCGCCCCCTATGTCGGAGCGAACTTCGTCGGGCTGCTCCACGCCGGCCCCACCATCGCAGCCGAGGGCACGGCCGCACAGAAGGCCCGGTGGCTGCCGCCGATCCTGCGCGGCGAGGAGGTGTGGTGCCAGGGCTTCTCCGAACCCGAGGCCGGCTCGGACCTCGCCTCCCTGCGCACGCGGGCGGTGCGCGACGGCGACGCGTACGTCGTCACCGGCAGCAAGGTGTGGACCTCCCACGCCCAGGTGGCCGACTGGTGCGAACTGCTGGTGCGCACCGACCCGGCCGCCCCCGGCCATAAGGGCCTTTCCTGGCTGGTGATGCCGATGGATGCCCCCGGCATCACCGTCCGCCCGCTGCGCACCCTCACGGGGACGGCCGAGTTCGCCGAGGTCTTCCTCGACGGGGTGCGGGTGCCCGTCGCCAACCGGGTGGGCGCGGAGAACGACGGCTGGCGCGTGTGCATGGTCACCCTCGCCTTCGAGCGCGGCACGGCGTTCGCCGGTGAGGTGATCGCCTGCCGGCGCACCCTCGTCCGGCTCGCCCGGGAAGCACACGACAACGGCCGATGGCAGGACGCCGTCCTGCGGCGCAGGCTCGGCAGGCTCAACGCCGAGTTCTCCGCCCTGTGGCGCCTGGTGCAGTGGAACGTCAGCGAGGCCGAGGCGAGTCTGCGGGAAGGCGGCAGCGGGGCGCCGGGGGTGGGCGGCTCCGTCTTCAAGCTGCGCTACTCGCAGGCACGCCAGGAGCTCTACGACGCGGCTGCCGAGGTGCTCGGCCCCAGGGCGCTGGACGCCGGGCACGAGTGGACGACGGGGCGGCTGTCGTCCCTCTCGTACACCATCGCCGCGGGCACCTCGCAGATCCAGCAGAACATCATCGCCGAGCGCGTCCTCGGCCTGCCCCGGGGACGGTGAGCCGCCTTGCACTTCCGGCTGAACGACGACCAGCGCTCCGTGCAGTCGGCCGCCCGGGCCCTGCTGGAAGCCCGGTTCCCCCGCGAACGGCTGCGTGAAGCAGTGGACAGCGCTGCACCGCAGAACGGACCGGACCGGGCCCTGTGGCAGCAGTTGGGCGAGGCCGGCTTCTTCTCCTTGCGGCTGCCGGCGGAGGCCGGCGGGGCCGGCCTGGGACTTGCGGAGGCCGTCCTCGTCCTCGAGGAGGCGGGGCGCTGCCTCCTGCCGGGTCCCCTGGTGGCCACCCAACTGGCAGCCGGACTGGTGCCCGGCGCGGCCGAGGGACGAGCCGTCGTGACGGCACCCGACGGCTGCGGAACGGTTGAACACCTCGCCGCAGCCGACGCCGTCCTGCTCCTCGACGACGTGGCGGTCAGGATGCTGCCGACCGCCGGCGGGGCGGGACCGGTGGCGCTCTCCGCGTGCCCACTGCACTCCGTCGATCCGACGACCTCCCTGCACCTGGTGGAACTCCCCCTGCCGGACCAGGGGTCACCGGCCGTGGAAATGGCCGGGGATCCGGCCCGTACGAGGGCGGAAGCGGCCCTTCTCACCGCGGCGCTCCAACTCGGCAATGCGGCCCGGACACTGGAGATGGCAGTCACGCACGTGACGCACAGACGGCAGTTCGGGCGCCCTGTCGGCGCCTTCCAAGCCGTGCAGCACGTGTGCGCACAGATGCTCGTGCGTACGGAAATCGCACGCAGTAGCGTCTATGCAGCCTCCCTGACAGCTACTCACAGTGAGGTCGCCGCGGCCAAATTGCTCGCCGACGAGGCTGCTGTCCGCAATGCCCGTGACTGTTTGCAACTGCATGGCGGTATCGGGTTCACCTGGGAGGCGGACGTCCATCCGTACCTGAAACGGGCCTGGCTGCGGGCCGCCCAGTGGCAGCCGGCCCGTGATGCCGAGGAACTGCTGGCATGCGCACTCCTCGACGAGTCCGGGAATTGCGGGCAGGAAATCGCGAATGACCCAAATGATTCCTTGTGAAGGATGTGGGTGAATTGTTGCTCTTGACCCGATCAACGGTCACTCAGCGTCGATATCGACTCGTTTTCTTCCAGTAACTCGTCACTGTGTGGAGTCGTTGCAACTCTCGGGTACTCTCCGTGAGGTGCGAGTGGTTCAGAGGCGCAATAAAAACGGTGTCGCCGCAGGGGTGACGACCGGCGCCGGAGTGCCCTTCGCGCCGTGCGTTCCGGGGCGGAAGGCGCCTCGATGTTCGACCCCTCATCATGTGCGCCGCACAGTATGCCGGACGCATACGCCGTTGCGTCGGAATATGCCGGAAGCGCTTGTTGAGGTAACCGTACGTCAACCATGCTGTGTCGACGGGGGGTCACTGTCCGTGATCTCGTCGAGGCGTGAGGCGTTGGGTCCGCCGGTTCGGGTGGTGTGAGCGGTGCAGGTGCTTCAGGTGCAGATGGAGGTCGGGGCCGATCCTGCGGAAGTGGGACGGGCTCGCAGGTGGGCGCGGTCGCGGCTCGCGGGATCGGGGATAGGGGCCGACGAGCCCCTGGCCGAGACGCTGATCCTGCTGATCTCGGAGCTGGTCACCAATGCCGTGGTGCACACGGGGTGTCCGGCGGTCCTGCGGATGCTCCTGCCCGGCGCGGGGCCGGTGCGGGTCGAGGTGGCCGATGTCAGTGCCCGCCCGCCCAGGCGCCGGCACGCCGAGGGTGAGGACACCGGCGGCAGGGGGCTGGAGCTGGTCGACGGCCTCGCCGATCGCTGGGGCTGGCAGCGGGACGGGGCCGGCAAGCGCATCTGGTGCGAGGTGGACCGCCGCGCCGCCTGCTGGACTGGTGCTTTCGAGCCACAACACGCCGCGACAAATCGGGCGTAGTCGACAAAGTCCAGACCAGGTGTTGACGTGAAGTGTTCGGGTGATCACCCTTGGATGCAGCGATTCGCTGCGAGGGGACGTCGAGAGGCCCGGCTGTGCGGGGCTGCCTTGGCGAGTGCGGGTCGCGGCCGGCGCGACGACAGGGCTTAAGGCGCCGGAGCTGGGTGGCGGCGCACAGGTGCCGTGCTCGGGGTGCGCATCGGTGCGCCGCCGCCCGCCCGTTCCTTCGCGTGCCGCGCTTCGATGCCCGTGCCCGCCCGGCGCCGCGTGCCCGCGCTCACAGGACGGCAACCGGAGCCACCGGCGTGCCCGTCCCGCCCACGAACGGTTCCGGCATCGCTGCCAGCAGGAACGCGTAACGACGTTGCTCGGCGCAGGCCTCCGACAGTGCCTCCAGATTCCAGTTCTGGCCTTGCGGCATGCCCATCTCCACCAGGTCCAGGGCGTGCACCGGCATCCACAGGTTCTCGATCTCGGGCGGGAAGATCTCGAAGGTCAGGGTGTCGTTGGCGACGGCGGCGACGTCGCGGGCGTGGAACCATTCGGGCGCGCGGATCGAAAAGCCGGGCGAGGGATAGGCGTACGCCTGCTTGTCGCCGCCGAGGTAGAGCTGGATCTGGCCAGTGCGCACCAGCGCGATGTCGCCGGATCGCACCCGGACCCCGGCAAGCTCCTCCGCGGCCTCCAGGTCCTCCGGCGTCACCGCGTGCCCACCGTCGAGCCGGTCCACCCCCAGGGCGCGGGCCACGTCCAGCAGGACGCCCCGCGAGACGATGTGGCCGGCCTTCTCCACGCCGCTGAACGCGGCGCGGCCGTGGGCGGTCACCGAGTCCGCCGGACGGCCGTTGTACAGCCGCCCGCTGTGGGAGACGTGCGCGAGCCCGTCCCAGTGGGTGCCCGCCTGCAGGCCCATGGTGACCACGTCGTCGCTGGTGGCGACGGTCCCCGGGCCGAAGAACTCGACGTTGATGGCCACCATGGTGTGCAGCGGGTTGACGCGGCCCGGTATGACCCCCGTCTGCACCCCGTCCTGCTGCAGGGGCAGGGCCAGCGGGATGCGGCGCCCGCTGGTGACGGTCTCGGCCGCCTCGCGCACGACGGCGTCCGTGATGAGGTTGAGGGTTCCGATCTCGTCGTCTCCGCCCCAGCGTCCCCAGTTGTTCACGCGCTTGGCCAGCTCGTGGAACTCGCTCGGCAGCGGCATGGGTTCCCCTCCTGATCGCGGCCGCGCATCCCCGCCCGGAGGGTGCGGTGCCGGGTCTTGTGCTCGTGCCCGCGCTGCCCAAAAATCTAACGGACCGTCAGGAACTGCGGGAAGGGGCAGTGCCGTGGCGAACTTCCTCAACGACAAGGTGGTCGCGGTCACCGGGGCCGGGCGGGGCATCGGCAGAGCCGTCGCCCTGGCCTGCGCTGCCGAGGGCGCCAAGGTCGTGGTGAACGACTACGGGGTCTCCGTCGCCGGAGACGAGCCCACGAGCGAGATCGCCACCGCCGTGGCCAAGGAGATCGAGGCGGCGGGCGGGGAGGCCACCGCCGTCGCGGACGACGTCTCGACGATGGCCGGCGGGCAACGGATCGTCGACACCGCGCTCGCCCGCTACGGCCGGCTCGACGGCGTCGTGTGCGGCGCCGGCATCCTGCGCGAGCGCATGATCTTCAACATGACCGAGGAGGAGTGGGACTCGGTCGTCGCCACCCACCTCAAGGGCACCTTCACCGTCTTCCGCGCCGCCTCCGGCGTGATGCGCCGGCAGGGCAGCGGCACGCTCATCGGCTTCACCAGCGGCAACCACCAAGGAAGCGTCGCCCAGGCCAACTACGCCGCCGCCAAGGGAGGCGTCATCTCCCTCGTCCGCAGCGCCGCCCTCGGCCTGCACAAGTACGGTGTCACCGCCAACTGTGTGGCCCCGGTGGCCCGCACCAGGATGTCCGCCAACGTCCCCATGGAGCTCAAGGACCTCGGCGACCCCGAGGACGTGGCCGCCTTCGTGGTCTACCTTCTCAGCGACCACGCCCGCCACGAGGGCGTCACCGGGCAGGTCTACACCGTCGCCGGCCGGAAGATCGCCCTGTGGGCGCAGCCGCGGGAGGTGCGCGCCGCGTACGCCGAGGAGCCCTGGACGCCCCAGCGCATTGCGGACCTCTTCCCGGGCACCGTCGGCACCGACCCCATGCCGCTGCTCGGCCAGGTGCAGGCCATGGCCGACGCTGCCGCCGCCGGCCGCCGGCCCAACGCCTGAAGGACAGCGCGCCGCCACGAGGAAGCCGCCACGAGGAAAGGCGCACGGCATGGACTTCGCATTCGGCCCCGACGACGAGGAACTGCGCCACCGCGCCCGCGCCTGGCTGACCGAACACCTCACGGACGGCACCCCCCGGCCCGCCGGCCGCGCCTGGGAACGGGAACTGGGCGCGGGAGGCTGGATCGGCCTCGGCTGGAGCACCGCACGCGGCACGTACGGCAACCGCACGGCGAGCCCGACCGGACAGGTCGTGTGGGCCGAGGAGTACGCCCGGGCGGGCGGCCCACCGCGCCTGGGGCACATGGGGGAGCACCTCCTTGCGCCCACCCTGCTCGCCCACGGCGACGACGCGCAGTGCGCCCGCTTCCTGCCCGCCGTCGCCCGGGGTGAGGAGATCTGGTGCCAGGGCTACAGCGAACCCGGTGCCGGCTCCGACCTCGCCGCCCTGCGCACCACCGCCGTCCGTGCCGACGGCGGCCGCACGTACCGGGTCAGCGGGCAGAAGGTGTGGACCTCCCACGCCCACGAGGCCGACTGGTGCTTCCTGCTGGCCCGCACCACCGAGGGCTCCCGGCGCCATCACGGTCTCTCCTTCCTCCTCGTGCCGATGGACCAGCCGGGCCGGATCGAGGTCCGCCCCATCCGGCAACTGACGGGCGCCGCCGAGTTCAACGAGGTCTTCTTCGACGGCGCGAAGGCCCGGGCCGAGCACCTCGTGGGAGGCGAGGGCGCCGGCTGGCGGGTCGCCATGAGCCTGCTCGCCCGGGAACGCGGCGTGGCCACCCTCGCCCTGCAGACCGGGTTCGCGGCCGAGCTGGGCCGGGTGATCCGCCTGGCCCAGCGGACCGGAGCCGCAGCGGAGCCGGTGGTACGGGACCGGCTCGTACGGCAGTGGGCCGACCTGCAGGTCATGCGCTGGAACGCCCTGCGCACCCTGGGGGACGCCGCGGACCCCGGGGCGCCCAGCGTCGCCAAGCTGCTGTGGGGCAGCTGGCACAAGCGGCTCGGCGAACTGGCGATGCAGGTGCGCGGCGCGCCTGCCGCCCTGGGACCGGACGACTGGCGCGCCGGCCGCCCGTACCGGCTGGACGCCCTGCAACACCTGTTCCTTTTCAGCCGAGCCGACACCGTCTACGGCGGCTCGGACGAGATCCAGCGCAACCTCATAGCCGAGCGCGTGCTCGGTCTGCCGAAGGAGGCCCGGCCATGACGGCGTACGGCCACTGGATCGCCGGCGCCTGGCGCGCGCCGGAAAAGGGGCACTATCCAGTTGTCAATCCGGCGACCGAAGAGGTCGTCGGGGAGGCCCCGGAGTCGACTCCCGCCGAAGTGGCCGACGCCGTGGCCGCCGCGCGGGCCGCGCAGGACGGCTGGTCCCGTACGGCTCGGCGCGAGCGCGCGGCCGTACTGGACCGGATCGCTGATCTCCTCGTGGAACGCGGGAAGGAGCTCGTGCCCCTCCTCCAGGCCGAGACGGGCGCGACGATGCGCGTCGCCTCGACGATGCAGGTGCCGGTGGCCGCGGACCGCTTCCGGCGCTACGCGCGCGGCGCGGTGGAACCGGACGTCATTCCCCTGGCCCCGCGGGCCGTCGGGGCGAGCGCGCTCGCCCCGGGCGGCCTGCTCGGCGCCGCGGCCGTTCGTCGTCCTGTGGGTGTCGTCGCGTGCATCACCTCCTACAACTTCCCGATCGTCAATCTCGCCGGCAAGGTCGCCCCCGCCCTGGCCATGGGCAACACGGTCGTGGCCAAGCCGGCCCCGCAGGACCCCCTCTGCTGCCTGGAACTGGGCCCGATCCTGCGCGAGGCCGGGCTGCCCGACGGGGTGTTCAACGTGGTGACCGGTTCGGGCCCGGCGGCCGGGGAGGCACTGGTGACCCACCCCGGCGTCGACATGGTCAGCTTCACCGGGTCCTCTGCCGTGGGAAAGAAGATCGCCGAAACCGCGGGGAGGTCGCTCAAGCGCACCCTGATGGAGCTGGGTGGCAAGGGAGCGGCCGTCATTCTCGAGGACGCCGACGACAAGGTGATCAGGTCGGCGATCGGGGCGGTCGGTTCGGTCTGGTCCTTCCACAGCGGGCAGGTTTGCACGGCTCCGACCCGTGTGCTCGTCCATCGATCGCTGTACGAGCGGGTCGTCGCCGGGTTGAAACACTACGCCGAGTCACTGACGGTCGGGGACCCTGTGGATAACTCCACGATCGTCGGCCCGGTGATCTCCGCGGCGCAGCGCGACCGCGTCGAGGCGCACGTGGCCGCGGCCCGCGCCGAGGGGGCCCGTATCGTCACGGGCGGTACCCGTCCCCCCGTCCGTCCCGGCTTCTACGTCGCCCCCACGCTCATCGCCGACGCCACTCCGTCGATGATCGTCGCGCG
Organism: Streptomyces luteosporeus; assembly: GCF_039532865.1. Classification (NCBI taxonomy): domain Bacteria; kingdom Bacillati; phylum Actinomycetota; class Actinomycetes; order Kitasatosporales; family Streptomycetaceae; genus Streptomyces; species Streptomyces luteosporeus. The sequence goes on along the minus strand of NZ_BAAASL010000008.1, from coordinate 138,884 downwards.
CGAGGAGCTGTTCGGCCCGGTCGTGGTGGCCATGCCCTTCGACACCGACGACGAGGCCGTCCGCATCGCCAACGGCACCGCGTACGGCCTGTACGACTACGTCTTCAGCGGCGACACCGCCCGGGCCTGGGCCCTGGCCGCCCGGCTGCGCAGCGGCAACGTCGGCATCAACACCGTCCAGCGCCACCCCGAGACGCCTTTCGGCGGTTTCAAGGAGAGCGGGACCGGCCGCGACGGCGGTTCCTTCGGCCTCGCCGCGTACAGCGAACTGCAGTCGGTCGTCTGGCCCTCCTGACCGTCACCCACACCTGCCGGCCCCACACGCGCTGCCGAGAGGACAACCACCCATGAGAGGCGTCATCTTCGACGGCAAGCGCCCCCGGTTCGTGGACGACCTCGACGTCCGGGACCCGGGGCCCGGCGAGGTCCTCGTCGAGGTCACGGCCGCCGGCCTGTGCCACAGCGACCTCTCGGTCATCGACGGCACCATCGCCCACCCCGTCCCCCTGGTCCTGGGACACGAGGGCACCGGCATCGTCCGCAGTGCGGGCCCCGGCGTCACCCATGTCTCACCAGGCGATCATGTCGCCCTGGCCGCCCTGGCCAGCTGTGGCACCTGCCCCGACTGTGCGCTGGGCAGGCCGGCGATGTGCCGCACCTCCATCGGCCGGCCGGGCCGGCCCTTCTCCCGCCGCGGAGCGCCCCTCTTCCAGTTCGCGTCCACCTCGGCCTTCGCCGAGCGGACCGTGGTCACGGCCGTCCAGGCCGTCAGGATCCCGCCCGGCATCCCGCCGGCCTCCGCCGCACTTCTCGGGTGCGGCGTCGTCACCGGCGTCGGGGCGGTCCTCAACCGCGCCCGCGTCGCGCACGGCGAATCCGTCCTGGTCATCGGAGCCGGCGGCGTCGGGCTCAACGTCCTGCAGGGGGCCCGGCTCGCCGGTGCCTCCGTCGTCGTGGCCGCCGACGCCAACCCGGAGAAGGAGGCCGTGGCACGCACCTTCGGGGCCACCCACTTCGTCCACGTCCCCGCCGCCGACGAGGTGCCGGCCGCGGTGCGCAGGATCGTTCCTGCAGGGGTCGACCATGCCTTCGAGTGCGTCGGTGACACCGGGCTCGTCCGGCAGGCGGTGGACGCGCTGGGCCGGCACGGCCGAGCCGTACTGCTCGGCGTGCCGCCCGCCGGGGCCGAGGCCGCGATCCCGGTCGCGTCCTTGTACATGGACAAGTCAGTGCTCGGCTGCCGGTACGGCTCCTCGCGGCCCCAGCACGACGTGGCCCTCTACGCGCGGCTGTACGAGGAGGGCCGGCTGCTGCTCGACGAACTGGTCACCGAGGTCTATCCCGTTGAGGACTTCGAGCGGGCCGTGGCCGACGCGAACAACCGTAAGGTCGCGCGCGGCGTCCTCTCCTTCGGCTCCTGCGGGTCCTCCGAGTCACAGTCACCTGAACGATCCGGAGACTGATCCGGCCCGATCGGTCTGATCGGTCCGATCGGTCCGCATCGTGAGCCGCTCACGGCCGCCCTGTGATCTGTCGTGCGTTCTGGACGGAAGGTCTTGCGCCGCCGGGCATGTCCGTGTGAGGTGGGTGCGTCCTTCCTGGTCCGCCTTTCTCGGTCCGGCCTTCCGGTCCGGCCTTCCTGCGGTCCAACCGGACCGCGCCCGGGCCCCACGCGGATCAAGCGGGATGAATCGGTGAAATCTTGGGCCGATCAGACGCAACCTCTCGGCCTTCGGGGGAATCTCTCATGGTGAGAGGGGCTGATATGACACAGCAGGCTGAGCCGCACGCGATACCGGACGGGGCGACGGATGCCTCGTCCGCGCCGTGCTGCGCCGCGTCGCAGCGTCCGGCGCGCGATGACGGCTTCGGTGCCGCGTTCTGTGCCTCCATGGCGGCGCTGTGCGCGGAGACGGTCGTCGCCGTCACCACCGGGGTGTTCGTCCTGCTCGCCCGCGAGCACGACGGCCTGCCCAAGTCACCGTTGCTCGCCGCCGTGGCCGCGCTGGCCGCCCTGCTCCTCACCGTACTGATCAGTGGCTTCGTCACCGCGGCCGCCGTGATGCCCGCGCTGGCGCTGGGGCGGCGGGCCGCCCTCCGCCGCTACCGCGAGGACCGTGCCTGGTGGACGGCGGCAGCCGTGCCCGTGGTCTCCGCGGCCGCGGTCCTCGTCTTCGGCGCGGTGGCCGCGCTCGGCAGTCACAGCTTCGCGAACCCGCTCAACTACCTCATCTGGTGGGGCGGTCTCACCGTCGGACTGCTGCCCGCCGCACTGGCCGGCCGGGCGGCGGCACGCCGCGTGCGCACCGGTCGCGCCGGCAGTGTGACCCGCCGCGTCGTGCGCGACGGCCTGGTCGCCTGGCTCGTCGTCGGCGCCCTCGGCACGGGGGCGTACGCCTCCGGTCTGGTGAGCGTGTACCAGCCGCCGCGGCTGACCAAGCAGGACCTCGCCGGCACCTGGAGCGACGGCAGGGGCGGCACCGTCCGGCTCGCCGACGACGGCGCCGCCGTCGCCGACGGCCTGGACAACTTCACCTGGGACGGCACGGGCAAGGACCGGGCCCGGGACTGCGACGGCTCGGGCACCTGGACGCCGGTCAAGGACAGCGGGCGCGTCCAGGGCGTCTCCCTGCGCATCGACGCGTGCGAGCTGTCCCGCGACTGGAGCCTCATCGGTACGAAGCGGGAGCCGCGGATCTACCACGAGATCGGCAAGCCGGGTTCGGGCAAGCGCTACGTGCTCACCAAGGTCGTCAAGCACGGCAAGGGCGGCAGCAGGGACAAGCACGGGAAGCACTAGCGGAAACGTTTACCCGTCGTAGCTGCCGAAGGCGTCGAACGTGCCGAAGGCTCCGCGGTGGAAGAGCAGGGGGCCGGCGCTCGCCGCGGCCTCGTTCGCTCCCAGTGCCGCCACGCGCCCCACGACCACCAGGTGGTCCCCGGCGGTGTGCACCGCGTGCACTGCGCAGTCGATCCACGCCGGCACGTCCCGCAGCCGCGGCGAGCCGGACACCGGCGCGGCGTCGTAGGGAACTCCGTCGAACTTGTCGGCAGTTCGCGCGCCACTGACGGCGAAAGCCCTGCACAGGGTGCCGTGTCCGGATCCCAGGACGTTCACGCAGAAGACGCCCGCGCGGGCGATGCGGGGCCATGTCGTGGAGGTACGGGCCACCATGAAGACGACCAGCGGCGGGTCTAGGGAGAGGGACGAGAACGACTGACAGGCGAAGCCGGCCGGAGGCTCCCCGTCCGTACCGGGGGCGGTGATCACCGTGACGCCGCTGGCGAAGTGCCCCAGAACGGCGCGGAACACCTCCGGCGACGGTGGAGGACGCTCGTCCGGTCCGACGGCCCGCAGGACCGGGCGGGCTCGCGGGGCGGGATACGGGGCGACCGGGGCAGTGTTCCCCTCCGACCGCAGGAAGCGTATGGCGACGGCCGCCATACCGGCGTGTCCCATCATGCGCACATTGAATCCGAAGCCCCGTGAGATCGGAAGGCTCGCGCGCGGCGCCTGCGGTCAGCGCCCCCGGAAGACGGCGTTCCGGCGCTCCCGGAAGGAGGCGATGCCCTCGGCCGCGTCCGCCGTGGTCATGTTGATCTCCTGAGCCGTCGCCTCGGCCGCGAACGCGGCCGCACGACCGGTCTCCAAGGACGCGTTGACCAACTGCTTCGTCAGCGCCAGGGCCCGGGTCGGACCGCCCGCCAGCCGCGACGCCCACGCCATTGCGGCAGCGGCCAGCTCGTCGTCCGGCACCACGCGGTTCACCAGCCCCATCCGTTGCGCCTCCGGCGCGGGCACCGCGTCGCCGAAGAACATCAGCTCCTTGGCGCGTTGCGGGCCGACGAGCCGGGCCAGCAGGTACGCGCCGCCGCCGTCGGGCACCAGCCCGCGCCGGACGAAGACCTCCATGAACCGCGCGCCCTCCGCGGCCAGGACCAGGTCGCAGGCCAGCGCCAGGTGCACCCCAAGACCGGCGGCCGTGCCGTTGACGGCGGCGATCACGGGCTTCTCGCAGTCCAGCACCGCGCCGACCAGCCCCTGCGCCCCCTCCCGGAGCAGGCGCGCCACGTCGCCGGGCACCCGCTCCGGCGGGGGCGCCCCGGCGCCCGTACGCAGGTCGGCACCCGCACAGAACCCCTTGCCGGCGCCGGTGAGGACGACGGCCCGCACGGCCGGGTCGGCCGAGGCCCGGGCGAAGCCGGAAATCAGCTGTTCGCGCAGGTCGGGCGTGATGGCGTTGAGGGATTCGGGGCGGTTGAGGGTCAGCCGGACCACCCCGTTGTCAGTGGTGTGCGCTACCAATGAACCAGCGGAGGGGATCTCCTGGGGGGAGGGACTCATGAGCGGACTCCTTGGGTCCGTGGGCTCAGCGGCAGAGGGCGAGCGCGTCGAGGGCCACGGCGCCCTGGCCGCGCTCCAGCACCACGAGCGGATTGACGTCCAGCTCGGCGAGGCCGCCGAGTTCCAGCGCCATGCGCTGGACGCGCAGGACGGTCTCGACGAGGGCGTCCACGTCGGCCGGGGGAGCCCCGCGGACACCCTCCAGCAGGGCGCGCCCGCGCAGTTCGCCGAGCATCTCGCGGGCGTGCTCCTCGCGGAACGGCGGTACGCGGACGGCGGTGTCGTCGAGGACTTCCATCAGGACGCCGCCGATGCCCACGGTCACCGTGGGGCCGAAGAGGCGGTCGTGGGTGATGCCGACGGCCATCTCGACTCCCGGCGGCACCAGTTGGCCCACGAGGACGCCGTCCAGCGGGAGCCTCTCGTAGCGGGCGATGTCGCACAGCTCCCGGTAGGTGTCGCGCACTTGGCTCGCGGAGCCGAGCCCGAGCCTGACCAGCCCCAGCTCCGTCTTGTGGGCCAGCCGCGGGCCGGACGCCTTCATGACCACCGGGTAGCCGACCTGGCCGGCGGCCCGCACGGCCGCCGCGGCGCTGGTCACCAGCTGCTCGCGCGGCACCCGTATGCCGTACGCGCGCAGGAGCTGCTTCGCCGCGTGCTCGCTGAGCTGCTCGCCCGGGCGCAGCAGTTGCTCGGCCTTGCGCGCGGCGGGGGACGGCGAGCGGGGCGCGTCCTCGAAGGGCGAGCGGTAGTCGGCGGTGAAGCGGTGGTGGGCGAAGTAGGCGCGGATGGCGCCGACGCAGTTGGCGAAGGTACGGAAGGTGGTCACGCGCGAGGAGCCCAGCAAGGTGGAGCGATAGGCGGCCTCGGTGCCCACGGGCGAGCCCCACACCAAGCACACCGGCTTGTCGGTCTTCTCGGCCGCGTCCACCAGGTCCTGCGCGAGCTTGTCGCTCAGCGGCGGGAAGGGACCGGTGATCGGGCAGACGAGGACGCCGACGGACGGGTCCGCGAGCAGGGCGTCGATGATTTTGCGGCCCCGCCAGTCGCCGACCGGGTGGCCGCCGTTGTCGACGGGGTTGGCCACGCTCAGATACTCGGGGATCCACTGATGGAGCTCGGCCTGCTTGGCGGGGGAGAGGGCCGGCAGTTCCAGCCCGGCTGCCGTGGCCAGATCGGCGAAGTGCGCCCCGGTGCCTCCGGAGATCGAATACACAGCGACGCCGGTGGCTCGCGGGGGGCGGGCACGGGCGAGGAGCGTCGCGGTGTCCTGCAGCTCGTCGAGGCCGTCCACGCGGATGACGCCGAACTGCCGCATGGCGGCGTCCACCACGTCGTCCGCGCCGGTGAGCTTGCCGGTGTGGGTGGCGGCGGTCCGGGCGCCCGTCTCGGTGCGGCCGACCTTGACCGTCACCAGGGGCACCTTGTGCCGGGCGGCCCGGTCGGCGGCCAGGAGGAAGGAGCGACCGTCGGCGATCCCTTCCACATAGGCGGCGATGGCCCCGACCTCGGGCCGGGTGGCGAAGTAGGAGACGAAGTCCGCGCACTCCAGGTCGGCCTCGTTGCCGGTCGGGGCCCAGTGCGAGACGCGGACGCCGAGCTCCTGCAGGGCGAAGACCGGCCGTCCCTGGTGGCCCGACTGGGTGATCAGGGCGATGGCGGGTCCCGTGAGGTCGTCGCGGAAGCGCTCGAAGGCGTTGAGGTTGGTGTTCGGGCCGAGCAGGCGGGTGGCGGTGCCGCGGACGGCGGCGGCGAGCCGCCGCTGGGCCGCCGCGCCCTCGGCACCGGTCTCGGCGAACCCGGAGGCGAAGACGACGGCGAACTTCACCTGCTGCCGGGCGAGATCCTCCAGCACCGGTGCCGGGTCGCCGACGAGCACGACGGCGAGGTCGATCGGTTCCGGCAGGTCGCGGACGCCGGGACGGCAGGGGATGCCGAAGACGGTGGTGCGCGTGGGGTGCACGGGGTGGATGCGTGCGCCGACACGGCCCGCCCAGTCGACGAGCTGCCGGGTGATGGCGGTGTTGGGGCGTCCCTCGCTGTCGGAGGCGCCGATGACGGCCACGGTCTCGGGCCGGAAGAGCCGGTCCAGGTCGGGGACGTCGCGCGTCAGGGGGCGACCGCTGACGTCGAGGTCCTCCTCGGTGTCGGTGGCCGTGCCGTGCACGGCCGGTCCCGGGTGCAGGCCGCAGGCCGCTACGCGGGCGGGACGGGAGGTGGTGGTGAGGCTGCCGTGAGTCGATCCGAGCATCGTTCTCGCCCACTCCTGCTCAGTGCCGGGTATGCCGACGAAGCGTTGGCTAAGGTGGTGTTCAAACTGATGCCCTGTCAGATTAGCGATCCGGGCAGGCTCCGGGGAACGGGGCAGGAGAGGCGCGAGCGACCGGCGACACATACCCGCATTACAAGGGGAGGGCCCGGTGGTGGACCGTCCGGCACGCCACGACATACCCGAGATCGACGACTTCACGCGCCCCTACTGGGACGCCGCCGCCGAGGGCCGGTTGCTCGTACGGCGCTGCTGTGCGGCCGCATGCGGCAGGGCTCACCACTACCCCCGGGAGTTCTGCCCCCACTGCTGGAGCGAGGACGTGGTCTGGGAGGAGGCCTGCGGCCTGGCGGAGCTCTACACCTGGTCCGTCGTCCACCGCAACGATCTCGCTCCCTTCGGGGCGCGCCTGCCGTACACGGCGGCGGTGGTGGTGCTCGCGGAGGGCCCGCGCATGATGACCGAGGTGGTGGACTGCCCGGAGGACCGGTTGGCCATCGGCATGCGCCTGAGGGTCGCCTTCCGGCGTGAGGCGGACGTCCCGGTGACGGCGCCGGTGGCAGTGCCGGTGTTCCGCCCGGACGCGGCGGGCTGAGCGGCTGCCCCAGCCCCTGCCGACGACCCAGGGCTCAGTCGCGGCCCAGGACCAGGGTGCCCGCCGAGCAGAACCAGCCGCCCGTCCCCGAGGCGACGGCGAGCCGCGGCGGGCGGCCGTCCGGCCGGCGCACCTGCCTGCCCTCCTCCGCCTCGCCGCGCAGCTGCCGTACCGCCTCCACCAGCAGGAAGAGGCCTCGCATGCCCGGGTGGCAGGCGGACAGCCCGCCGCCGTCGGTGTTGACCGGCAGTGCGCCGCCGGTCGTCAGCCGGCCCCCGGCGGCGAAGGCGCCGCCCTCGCCCTTGGCGCAGAAGCCCAGGTCTTCCAGCGTCACCAGCGTCATGTACGTGAAGGCGTCGTACAGCTCCGCCACCTCGATCTCGTGGGGGCTCACGCCCGCCCGCTCGAAGGCCTGCCGTCCCGCGACGGCCGCCGGGCTGACGGTGAAGTCCTCCCACTGCGACATGGCCGCGTGCGAGACCGCCGTACCGCTGCCCAGGACCCATACCGGTGGCTTCGCCGCGTCCGCTGCGTACTCCTCGGCGGCCAGCAGGACCGCACAGCCGCCGTCGGAGCGTATGCAGCAGTGGAGGGCGGTGAAGGGATCGGCGATCATCCGGCTGCCGAGGACGTCGTCGATGGTGAGGGGGGCGCGGTGCAGCGCGTACGGATTGTGGGCGGCGTTCGCGCGGGCCTGCACCGCGATGTCGGCCAGTTGCTCGATCGTCGTGCCGTACTGGTGCATGTGACGGCGGGCGGCCATCGCGTACTTGGCGATGAGCGTGTGCCCGTACGGCACCTCGAACTGCGCCGGACCGCGTGCGCCGAAGGACAGGTCGGACGTGCGACGGCCCGCCTTGATGTCGGCGCGCGCCGTCGAGCCGTACACCAGCAGGACGGCGTTGGCGTGCCCCTGGGCGATGGCGTCGGCCGCGTGGGCCGCCATGACCTCCCAGGTCGCGCCGCCGACGGAGGTCGAGTCCACCCACCTGGGGCGCAGTCCCAGGTACTCCGCCACCTCCACCGGGGCCAGGGTGCCCAGGCCGGCGGAGGCGAAGCCGTCGATCAGCGAGCGGTCCAGTCCGGCGTCGCGCACCGCGCGGCGGGCGGCCTGCGCGTGCAGGGCGTAGGGGGTGACCGCGTCGAGGCGGCCGCAGTCGGACAGAGCGACGCCGGCGACGGCGACCTTGCGCGTGCCCCGAGTCATGCAGCTGACGGTACATCAGGTGAACGCCTAGCATGACGGCGTGATGTGACGAGACGTCAGATCTAGCCCGCGGAGGGGTGCTGTCCATGGACGCCGCACTCAGCGAGGAACAACACCAGATCAAGCGCACCTTGCGCGACCTGCTCGCCGGGCACGCGCCCCCACCCAAGGTCAGAGCGGCGGCCGAGGCCCCGGCCGGGTACGACGAGGACCTGTGGCGGCGGCTCGCGAAGGAGGTGGGCCTGGCCGGCCTCGTGGTGGAGCGGCAGCACGGCGGCGCCGGCTGCGGGCCCGTCGAGCTGGCCCTGGCCTTCGAGGAGACCGGGCGGGCGCTGCTGCCCTCGCCGCTGCTCGCCACGTGCGCGCTCGCGGCGCCGCTCGTCGCCGCGCTCGGTACGTCCCGGCAGCGGGACGCACTGCTGCCGCGCCTCGCCGGCGGCGACCTCACCGGGACGCTCGTGGTGCCCTGCGGCACCCTGCCCGCCGCCCTGGGCCTGACCGGCCCGCAGGACGGCGAGTGGGCCGGCGGCGCCCGCTCCGGCGGAGTGCAGGCACGCCGTACCCCCACCGGCTGGCGGCTGTACGGCGAGGCACCGCAGGTGCTCGACGGCCACAGCGCCGGCCTGCTGCTGGTCGCCGCACGCGCCGGCGGCCCCGTACGTCCGTGCGTGCTGCTGTTCGCCGTCGACCCGGAGCAGAGCAGGGTGCGCCGCACCCGGCTGGTCACCATGGACCAGACGCGGCCCCAGGCGCGGCTGGAGTTCCGCGACGCCGAGGCCGAGCCGCTGGGCCCGGACGCGGCCGATGCCCGGGCCCCACTGGTGGCGCTCGCCGGCGGTGTGACGGCCGCCCTGGCGGCGGAGGCAGTGGGGGCGGCGGAGCGCGTGCTGGAGCTGACGGTGGAGTACGCGCGCATGCGCGAACAGTTCGGCAGGCCGATCGGCTCGTTCCAGGCGATCAAGCACCGGCTGGCGGACCTGTACGTGGCCGTGTGCGCCGCCCGCTCGGCGGCGTACTACGCGGCGTGGTCCGGGCGGGCCGCAGCCGGTGCGCTGGCGCTCGCACAGGCGCTGGAGACGGCCCGCACGGTGGCCGCCGAGGGCGTGCAGCTGCACGGTGGTATCGGAGTGACCTGGGAACACGATGTGCAGCTGTACTTCAAACGGGTGAGCTCCGACGAACTCCTCTTCGGCCCCGTTCATGGCCTGCGGGCCTGTGCCGCGGAGCTGGCCGGCCTCTTCGACCCGCAAAACGACCGGGAAGCGGTGGTTCTGTGACGGCTGTCGTCGAACAACTGGTGCAGAAGGTCTCCTCGACCCGCACCTTCGCCAAGATCGCCCCGTACGTCGTGCCCGCCGTGGACCGCGCGGTGCACCGCATCACCGGCGGCAGGGTGCTGCTGAGCACCCGCATGCTGCCCGGCTGCGTGCTGACCTCCACCGGCGCGCGCAGCGGCCTGCCGCGCAGGACGCCGCTGGCCTGCATGCCCTGCGAGGAGACGGGGGCCGGACGGCGCGCCTGGGTGCTGATCGGCAGCAACTTCGGCCGGCCCGGACATCCGGCCTGGACGGCGAACCTCCTCGCCCACCCGGAGGCCGAGATCAGCTGGCGGGGCCGGGACGTCCCCGTCCGGGCGCGCCTGCTGCGCGGCGCGGAACGCGAGGAGGTCTGGGCGGCGGTGCTGCGGTTCTGGCCGCCGTACGCGCGCTACCAGGCGCGGGTGGAGCGGCAGATCAGGCTCTTCCGCCTGGACGAGCGTGCCGGGGAGGGCGCGCAGGACACCGGAGGTGCGGAAGGCGGGGCCTGAGGCCGGCGGCCGAACTGCGCCGGCGGCGGGTGGTCCGGGGCCCGGCCCGGACCACCCGCCGCCGTGATGACAGGACGCGCAGGGGTGTTCGACCGTCCGCCGTACCAGGTGGCGGAGCGTTACTGCGGGACGTGCCGCCCGCGGGACGTCACTTCGTCGGCTTCTTGCCGGTGACGCCCAGGTGCACCAGGAGTGCCAGGTTCGGCTTGAGCTCGGCCTGCTTGACGCCCCAGCTCTGGAAGCCCTTCTGGTGGGAGGCCACGGCGGCGAGCATCGCGACCAGCGAGCCGGCGACGGCGGCGGGGTTGACGTCCGCGTCCACCTTGCGCTTGGTCTGCAGCTCCTTGATCGAGTCGGTGAGGGAGTTGGTCACCGCGTTGAGGATCTTCATGCGGATCTTGTAGAACCGCTTGTCGCCCTCGGCGGCCCCGAGGTCGATGACGCGCAGGATCGCGTCGTGCCGGCGCCAGAAGCCGAGGAAGCCGTCGACCAGTTCCTCGGCGGCCTGCCATCCGGCCTTCCCGACCCAGCTGCGCCCGGCCACCAGCTCGGTCAGGCTCGCGCCCTCCTTGGCCATCTCCTCGGCGATCTCGAGGACGGCGCCCTCGACGTCGGGGAAGTACTGGTAGAAGGTCGCGGGCGAGGTACCGGCCCGGCGGGCGACATCGATGACCTTGACGTCGCGGTACGGCGACGAGCTGAGCATTTCGCCGAGGCAGTCGAGCAACTTCTGCCGCGTCGCCTGCCCGCGGCGGCCGGCCACCCGGCCGTCGACGGTGCGTACTTGTCCTGTCATGCCGTCAGCTTACCGAGGGGTGATCGGAGCGCGATTCGGCCGCATGCAAATGGGGGCGGGGGTGCCAAGTGGGGTGAAAGTGCAGGTCAGGAGGGGTGTGCGGGGGTGGGGAGACAGTTGAAGCGGATTGGCCCGTACCGGTGAATTGTCCTATCAACACGCTGTGGACCCCCTCGTCCACAGCCCCTGCCGAGCGGTTGTCCACAGGCCGCGCGGGATCCGTGATCCGGCTCTACGGTGGCACCAGGAGAGGAGCTGGGACATGAGCACAGCACCGGACGGATTCCCGGAAGGCACCCCGTGCTGGGCCGACGTCATGCTGGCCGACGTCGAGGCGGGCAAGCGCTTCTACGGCGAGATCCTCGGCTGGACCTTCGAGGACAGCGGCGGCGAGTACGGGCACTACACGCAGGCCTTCCACGGCGGGAAGAACGTCGCGGCGCTCGCCCCCAAGCCGGACGGGCGCATGCCGACGGCCTGGTCCGTCTACTTCGCCTCGCCCGACGCCGCCGCCACCGGCGACCGGATCCGCGCCGCCGGCGGCCAGATCGTCATGGGGCCCATGGCGATCGGCCCCTTCGGCACGATGCTCATGGCCGCCGACCCCGGCGGGGCCGTCTTCGGCGTCTGGCAGGCGGCCGCCCACAAAGGCTTCGAGAAGCGTGGGGGGCCCGGCTCCTTCGGCTGGACGGAGGTGTGGACGTGGGACGCCGCGGCCGTCGACCCCTTCTACGAGTCGGTCTTCGGCTTCACCACGCACGACGTCAGCGAGGAGGCCGCGACCGACTTCGCGCTGTGGACGCCCACCGGGGCGCCGGGGACGCCCGACCGGGCGGTGGGCGGCCGGGTGGTCATGGACGACCGCTATCCGAGGGAGATGCCCGCCCACTTCCTCGTCTACTTCGTGGTCGACGACTGCGACGAGGTCGTGCGCCGGACGCTCGGCCTGCACGGACGGGTGCGCCTGGAGACCCAGGACACCCCCTATGGCCGGTTCGCGGTGCTCGCCGACGACCAGGGAGCCGACTTCGCCGTCATCGACGTCTCCACTCCGGGACGGGAGTGAACACCGAGGAGTAAGTGACAGGCACGGAGAAGGGCCCGGAGGGGCGGGGCGTCGCGGATGGCGGGATTTCGCCCCATATGACGGAGACACGGCGAAGCGTGCCCCGGGTTCGCAACCGGGGGCTTCGCCAGGAAGAATCAGGGTGCGTACCCCGGGATAATTTCGCGGTGAGACGCTGCACGGGGCTGGAAAACCTTTCAAGCCCCACGGGGAGGTGGCAGGTCAGTGGTGGAGCAGCTTACGCAGCACGACCCGAGACGGATCGGCCCGTTCGAGGTGCTCGGCCGTCTCGGCGCCGGCGGCATGGGGCTGGTCTATCTCGCCCGCTCGGCGTCCGGCCGGCGCGTGGCGATCAAGACGGTGCGCACGGAGCTGGCGGAGGACCAGCTCTTCCGTGTCCGCTTCACCCGTGAGGTGGAAGCGGCCCGGGCCGTCAGCGGCTTCTACACCGCCGCCGTCGTCGACGCCGACCCCCGGGCGGCCGTGCCCTGGCTGGCCACCGCGTACGTCCCGGCCCCCTCGCTCGAGGAGATCGTCAACGAGTGCGGGCCCCTGCCGGCCCAGGCCGTGCGCTGGCTCGCCGCCGGCGTGGCCGAGGCCCTCCAGTCGATCCACGGCGCCGGCCTGGTCCACCGGGACCTCAAGCCCTCCAACGTGCTCGTCGTGGAGGACGGCCCCCGCGTCATCGACTTCGGCATCGCCTCCGGAGTCTCCAACACCCGGCTGACCATGACCAACGTCGCCGTCGGCACGCCCGCATACATGTCGCCCGAACAGGCGCGCGACTCCCGCAGCGTCACCGGCGCCAGCGACGTCTTCTCGCTCGGCTCCACCCTCGTCTTCGCCGCGACCGGGCACGCCCCCTACCACGGCGCCAACCCCGTCGAGACGGTCTTCCAGCTGCTGCGCGAGGGCCCCGACCTCGGCGGGCTGCCGGACGAGCTGCGCCCCCTGATCGACTCCTGCATGCAGACCGCCGCGGAGAACCGGCCCAGCCCGGCCGACCTGCAGTCCCAGCTCGCCCCCCACCTGTTCGCCGCGAACGGGGACGACGACAGCGGTACGGCCTCCGCCTGGCTGCCCCCCAACGCCGTCACCCTGATCGAGCAGCGCCGGGCCGGGCACCGCCCCACCTCCTCCGGCACCGCGACCGGCGGCCGCAGCGGCGGCAGCCGCTCCGCCGTGCCGCCCCGCCCGACCCGGCCGCCGGCCCCCGAGCCCGCCGCGGGGTACGAGCCCTCCGGCGCCCACGGCGCCCACGGCGCCCACGGCGGCACCGGCTGGGCCGCCGGCCGGCCGCCCGCCCAGGGCCCCGGCCGGGCCGGCACCCCCGACCCGCGCAGCGGACTGAGCGGGCCGCACGGCCTCGGGAGCGGCCCCGCGGCCGCCTCCGGGCGGCACGCGGCCGCCCCGGCCCCCGCGCCCGACGGCGTCGTGCGCCTGGCCGGCTCTCAGGTGCCCATCGGTCCCGGGCTGCGCGTCGCCGACGCGCGCGAGCCGCACGCGCTCGCCGGCACCGGCCAGGCCACCGGCTGGGTGCGCCCGCCCTCCGGCCTGCCCACGTCCGGCGCTCCGGCCCCCTCCCTGCCCGCACAGGCCCCCGCCCCGGCCGCCGAGGCCGCCGCCAACGGGCAGGCCGAGCCGGGGCGGTGGCGGCCCTGGAGGTTCCGCATGTCCAACGACGTGTGGGGCACGCCCGTGGTCGCCGGCGACCTGCTGTACGTCACCTCCTTCGAGGTGCACGCCCTGGACGTGGCCAGCGGACGGCGGCAGTTCAAGACCCGGGACGTCGCCTGGGCGATGGCGGTGACCGAGGGCCGCATACACGCCTCCGACGGCCCCACCCTGTACGCGCTGGACGCGGCCGACGGCGCCGAGCGCTGGCGGCTGGCCACCGACGGCTGGGTCTACTCCCTCAAGGCCGACCGTGGCACCGTCGTCACCGGCACCCGCGGCGGCGGCGTGCAGGCGTGGGAGGCGGCCAGCGGCGAGCTGCTGTGGGAGATGGGCGGAGCCCAGACCGACTTCGAGACCCCCGACTGCGGGCCCCAGATCCACGACGGCACGGTCTACGTGTGGGCCGACGCCCGGCTGCGCGCCCTGGAGGCCCGCACCGGCGCCGAGCGCTGGTCCTACCCCGTGGGCGACGCGGCGGCCTGCGGCGGTGTGCCCGTACGGCTGCTGTGCGCGCCCGACGGCGTCGTGTACGTGGCGGCGGGCACCCGCGTGCTCGCCATCGACGCGGCCCGCGGCGACGTGCGCTGGCGGTTCGAGGCACCGGCGGTCTTCCTCTGCCTGCCCGCCCACGCCCCCGGCTCCGCCGTCACCGGCGGCGGTGTGTACATCGCCGACTACCTCGGCACCGTCTACGCCCTCGACGCCGCCACCGGCCGCGACCGCTGGCGCATCGCCACCGAGGCCCGCCAGTCCACCGAGCCGGTGCTCGTCACCGGCGGGGCGGTGCACCTGGGCAGCGGCAGCGCGCTGTACACGCTGGACGCCGTCACCGGCACCCCCAAGTGGCGCTTCGCCGCCGGCGGCGAGATCGTCGGCACGCCCGTCGTCGCCGACGGCCGCGTGCACTTCGGCTCCGCCGACCACTGCCTGTACACGCTGGACGCCACGGGCGGTCAGCTGCGCTGGAAGCTGGCCACCGGCGGGGAGATCACGGGCTCGCCCGTGGCTGCCGGGGGAGTGGTGTACGCGTGCAGCAAGGACCGCTGCGTCTATGCGCTGGACGCGGCCAAGGGCACCGGGCAGACCCGGCGCTGACGGGCCTGCGGGCCAGGGCCTGCTGGCGGCGGGTGGTGCGTCGGCTGCGGGCCGTCGGTGGTTGATCGCGCCCACGCGGCGGCAGCCGCAGATCGACACTGCCCCGCGCCCCTACGGGGCGCCCTAGCGCATTCGGTGTTCGTTGGTGCGGGAGGCGAACCTGTGGGCCTGGGCGGTCGGGGGCAGGTTGCCCGGGGCGATCAGGTGGGGCGCCAAGGACAGGGCGTGTGCCCGGGTGGCCTCCTGGGCCGCCCACAGCGCCCGTACGGTGCCCTGCACCGGTTCCGTCGGGTACGAGGCGATGACCGCCGCCGCGCGCAGGGCCGCGGTCGTGGCCCCGCCCGGCGCGGTGACCTCCGTGACCAGCCCCGTCTCGTACGCCCGCCGGGCGGACAGGCGCTCGGCCGTGCCCATCAGCGCCATGCGAGCGGCCTCGCCGAAGGGCATGCGCTGCGCCATGTACACCGACTCGTAGGCGCTGACCATGCCGTAGGTGGTGTGCGGGTCGAAGAAGGAGGCGTTCTCCGAGGCGATGACGAACTCGGCCTCGCCCAGCAGGTAGAACGCTCCCCCGCAGGCCATGCCGCCGACCGCGGCAACCACCGGTTTCCACAGGTCGCAGGACTTCGGGCCGATCGAGCGCAGCGGATCGTCCACCGAGTAGGGCGAGGCCGGTTGGGGGACGTCGGCCGAGCGGTCGAAGCCGGTGCAGAAGGCCCGGTCGCCGGCGCCGGTGAGGACCACCGCCCGTACGGAGTCGTCGTACCGGAAGCCGTGCCAGGTGGCGGTCAGCTCCTCGGCCGTGGCCGGGTCGATGGCGTTGTGCCGCTCGGGGCGGTCCAGGGTGACCAGGGCGACGCCGTCGTCGCGCCGCTCGACGCGCAGGGTCATGAGTGCTCCAGCTGCCAGCGCGGCAGGTGCACCCCCGGGGCGATCTCCGCGAAGACCACCTTCACGGGGGCGCCGATGCGCAGCCGGGAGCGGTCGACGGAGCCGAGCGGGGCGGTGGGGGAGGCGACGAGGTTGCCGGCCAGCCGGATGCCGGGGGCGTCGCTCAGTTCGACGAGGACGACGTCGTACGGGGCGTGCTCGGCGTAGCCGGGCAGCAGGGGAGGGTGCGCCAGGACGTAGGACCAGATGCGTCCGCGCCCCGACATCCGGCGCCACTCGCCGGCGAAGGAGTGGCAGTGCGGGCAGCAGGGCCGGGGCGGGAAGCGCAGCCGGTGGCAGGCGGCGCAGGACTGGACGCGCAGTTCGCCGCGCGCCGCGAACTCCCAGAACGGGCGGCCGTCGTCGTCCGGCACGGGCAGCAGCAGGCCGTTGTCAGTGGTGCCCCTCATCATGGAGGGCATGAGCTCAACTCCTCAGCAGCAGAGCCGACGTGGGGACGCCCTCGCCCGCCGTGACCAGGCAGGTCGCGGCGCCGGGCACCTGCGCGGTGGAGGTGCCGCGGAGTTGTCTGACGCCTTCGTTGATGAGGTTGAAGCCGTGGACGTACGCCTCGCTCAGGCCGCCCCCGCTGGTGTTCAGGGGCAGCCGGCCGCCGAGTTCGAGCGCACCGCCTTCGCCGAAGGCCGCGCCCTCGCCGCGTCCGCAGAAGCCATAGCCCTCCAGGGAGAGCGGGATGAGCACGGTGAACGCGTCGTAGATCTGGGCGACATGGACGTCCGCCGGGCCGAAGTCGGCGTTCTTCCACAGCTGCCGGGCGGCCGTCCAGGAGGGGCCGGCCAGGGGGTCGTCGGTCCAGTAGTTGACCATGCCGTGGTGCTGGGCGGGCAGCCCCTGGGCGGCGGCGTGCACGAGGACGGGTCGCCGGCGGCAGTCGCGGGCGCGTTCGGCGGAGACGACGACGCAGGCCAGGGCTCCGTCGGTCTCCAGGCAGTTGTCGAACAGGCAGAGGGGCTCGCTGATCCAGCGCGAGGTCATGTACATCTCGCGGGTCAGCGGCCGGTCGTACATCACCGCGGCCGGGTTCTGGTTGGCGCGGTTGCGGCAGGCCAGGGCGACGTTGAAGAGGTGGTCGCGGGTGGCGCCGTACTCGTGGAGATACCGGCGGGCCAGCATGGCGATCTCGTCGACGGGCCGCAGTAGGCCGTAGGGGCGGGTCCACTGTGCCGGGGTCGGCAGCTGGTTGACGGTGTCGCGCCAGGGGCGCGGTCCCGAGCCGCGCTTGCGCGAGCGCCAGGCGACGCCGACGGTCGCCTGCCCGGTGGCGATGGCGGCGGCGAGGTGGGCGACGGTCGCGCACGAGCCGCCCCCGCCGTAGCCGACGCGCGAGAAGAAGGTGACGTCGCCGGCGCCGATGGCCTTGGCGATTTCGACCTCGTCGGTGTTCTCCATGGTGTAGGAGGCGAAGGCGTCGACCTGGGAAGGGGGAATGCCCGCGTCGTCCAGCGCGGCGAGGATGGCGCGGCAGGCCAGTGTTTTCTCGGATTCGGGGAGTTGCCGGGCGAAGGGGGTCTGACCAATGCCGACGATCGCGGTGGTGTCCTTGAGCGTTGCCGTCATCGCCGCCTCCGTGCTGTCGATGCTGACAGCGCGGAAGGCTATCGCTAATCTGACGGTCAGTCAGCTAGTGGTGCGCGGAGCGTACCGCCCGCGGCCGACCGGGGAGGGCGTGCGATGCACGATGACCTGGAGACCGACGAGACCGACGCGATACCCCGGCTCGTTCGAGGCGCAGCCGCGCGGTACGCCGCACACGAGGCCGTCGTCGACGGCCGCACCCGGATCACCTACCGCGAGCTCGGCGAGCGGGTGGAGGAGGCGGCCGCCGCCTGCGCCGCCGCCGGGATCGAGCCGGGTGACCGGGTCGCCGTGTGGGCTCCGAACAGCCTGCACTGGATCGTCGCCGCCCTCGGCGCCGTCTCGGCCGGCGCCGTGCTCGTCCCCGTCAACACCCGCTTCAAGGGCGCCGAGGCCACCCAGGTGCTGGCGCGGACCCGGGCCCGGCTGCTCTTCGTCACCGGCACCTTCCTGGGCACCTCCTACGTGGCCGCCCTGCGCAGCGCTGCCGGCGAGCCGCCCGGCCCGCCCACCGCCGCCGGGCCACCGCGCCGCCGTGCCACCGAGGGCGGCCCCGCGCCGGCGGGCGCGCCGCTGCCCGGGCTGCCGCACCTGCGCGACGTGGTCGTCCTGGCCGGCACCGCACCGGCGGACCTGCGCACCTGGCGGGAGTTCCTCGCCGCCGGGCACACCGTGCCCGCCGCCGCCGTACGGGCCCGGGCCGACGCCGTCGGGGCCGGCGCGCCCTCGGACATCCTGTTCACCTCGGGCACCACGGGCGAGCCCAAGGGCGCCGTCATCACGCACGGGCAGACGCTGCGCACGTTCGCCGCCTGGAGCGAGCTGGCCGGGCTGCGGGAAGGAGACCGCTACCTCATCGTCAACCCGTTCTTCCACACCTTCGGTTACAAGGCGGGGGTCATCGCCTGCCTGATGCGCGGTGCGACCATGGTGCCGCACCCGGTCTTCTCCCCGGAGGCGGTGCTGGCCGCCGTCGCGGCCGAGCGCGTCACCGTGCTGCCCGGTCCGCCGACGGTCCTGCAGACGCTGCTGGACCATCCGGCGCGCGGCGCCTACGACCTGTCGTCCCTGCGGGTGGTGGTGACGGGTGCCGCCGTGGTGCCCCGGCGCCTGGTCGAGCGGCTCCACGACGAGCTGGGCGTGGCCACCGTGCTCACCGCCTACGGCATGAGCGAGGCCACGGGCGTGGTCACCATGTGCCGGCGCGGCGATCCGGTGGAGGTCGTCGCCGGTTCGTCCGGCCGGCCCCTGCCGGGCACGGAGGTCAAGGTGACCGGCGCCGACGGGCGGCGCCTGCCGCCCGGCCGGCCCGGGGAGATCCTCGTGCGCGGGCCCCAGGTGATGTCCGGCTACTTCGAGGACGCCGGGGCCACCGCCCGCGCAGTGGACGCCGAAGGCTGGCTGCACACCGGTGACGTGGGCGTCCTGGACGCCGGCGGCAATCTCCGGGTCACCGACCGGGTGAAGGACATGTTCATCGTCGGCGGCTTCAACGCCTACCCCGCAGAGATCGAGCAGGTGCTGGCCCGGCACCCGGGCATCGCCGACGTCGCCGTCGTCGGCGTGCCGGACGCGCGGCTGGGCGAGGTCGGCAAGGCCTTCGCCGTGCGCCGTCCGGGCCTGCCCGAGCCGGTCACTGCCGAGGCGCTGATCGCCTGGGCACGGCGGGAGATGGCGAACTACAAGGTGCCGCGCGACGTGGAGTTCGTGTCGGAGCTGCCGCGCAACGCCGCCGGCAAGGTGCTCAAGGGCAGGCTGCGCGAGCGGACACGATGACGCCCGCCGCCCGTGCCGGGCGGCGGGCTGGTCGTACGACGGCAGCCGGCTACTGCGGCAGCCGGTTACTGCGGCGGCAGGTTCGCGTGGTCGTCCGCGCCGCCCATCGCGTGGTCGTCGGCGCCGCCCATGGCGTGGTCGTCCGGGGCGACGGGCGCTACGAAGGTGCTCACCTGCGTCTGCCCGGTGCTGTGGTCGTCGGCGGCGGCCGGCACCGTGGCGAGGACCGCCGCGGCAGCGGCGAGGCCGAGCACGGCCAGGCCCTTCCTGCCGTGCGTCAGGGTGCGAATGGTCTTGGGGGTGCGGTGCATCGGCCTCTCCTCTGTCCGGGGGTCGCGCTGCGGTGCGTACGCGTGTGGGTCGGTTGTCCGTGCGTTGGTCTGTCTCGTCTCACGCTGTGCGTGAAGCGGCCGCAGGGGCCGGCGCCGACGGCTCCCCCTCCCTGCCGCCGACGCAGGCCCCTGCGGTTTTCCCCTTACCGTTCACCGGTCGCCGGTTCTTCCTGCCGGCCGGCCCGCGGGTCCCCCCGTGTTCCCCCGTGTTCCCCCCGTGGATCCCCCCGTTGCTCCCACGGGCCGGCCGGCAGGAATCCCCTGCTCCCGGGTCGTGCAGGCTGCTTCCGGCCCCCCGACCGGAAGCAGCCCCGCTCTCAGGTCAGAAGGGCTTCTCCGACCCTGCGTGGTCGTCCATCAGCTTGAAGGCCGGCGGGCTGCCCGCGTGGTCGTCCATCAGCTTGAGGACGGGCGGGCTGCCCGCGTGGTCGTCCGCCATGGTGAACGCGCGGGTGCCGCCCGCGTGGTCGTCCTGCGGCGTCTCCCCCGTGGACGCCGCGGACGCCGTGGCGGCCTGCGCGGCGGTGCTGATCGGTGCGCCCGTTGCCTGGTCGTCCTGCGGCGTTGCCGCTACGGGCGCCTTGCGTACGTTGTCGTCGCTCATCTTCATCTACTCCGTGCAGTGCGAGTCGTTACGGGCTCTGGGGAGGTTGTGCGGACCCGCCCGGCGACTCCCCCGAGAACCGCCGGACGGGCATCTTCAGGGTTGTGACGCCCTGAGGTGAGGCCTCACCCACGACCCGCCTGCCCCCCGACGCGACGGATCGACATCCCTTAGATTGACGCGTCACGATAAACGATCGATGAACGGGCACGTCCAGGGCTTTTCACGACCCTTCGGCAGCCCTTCGACGGCCCTTCGACGGCACTCCTGGCGCGCTCACGCCGCCGTGGCGACCGCGAGCAGCCCGCGCACCTCGGCCGCCTCCGGGGCGTCCAGGCGCTCGAAGGCGGCCAGCGCCTCCGTCCAGCACGCGTGGGCGCGGCCGGGCTGCCCCAGCCGGTCCAGGCACCGTCCCAGCACCGTCAGCACGTTGCCGCGCCGCCAGTCGCCGCCTATGCCGCGCAGCTCGGCCAGGGCCTGTTCGGCCTGGGCCGCCCCCTGGGCGGGCTTGCCGGCGGCCAGGTAGATCTCGGCCGTCCGGAAGAGCGTGAGGCCCACCCACAGCCGCTGCCGGTTGTCGCGGAAGACGGTCAGCGCCTCGTTGAGGCGGTCCAGTGCCTCCTGGTGCCGTCCGACGTGGGTGAGGGCCAGCCCGTACGCGTACAGGCCGTTGGCCATCCGCCAGGAGACGTTGACCTCGCGGTAGATGGTGAGCGCCTGCTCGGCCAGGCGCACCGCGGACTGCACGCGCCCGGTGTCCTGGTGGACGCGGGAGAGGTTGCTCAGGGCGCTGGCCTCGCCGGGCCGGTTGCCGTCGGCGCGGAAGGCGGCGAGCGCCTCGCTGATGTACGCCTCGGCGTCCTCGTGGCGGTGCTGGTAGATGGCGGTGATGCCGCGGTTGTTGGAGGCGTAGCAGCAGGGGATGGGATCGCCGTTCGAGCGGCCGAGCAGGACGGCGAGGCGGGCCTCCTCCTCGGCCGGGTCGAACTGGCCGGACCAGTTGAGCACGTGCGTGAGGACGGTGCGCGCCCGTCCCTCGGCGCGGCTGTCGCCGGTGGCGCGGGTGGCGGCCAGCAGGGCCCTGGCGGCCTGTTCGTACTGCCGGGAGTCGGCGCCGGACTCGGCCAGGTCCTTGGCGGCCAGCAGCAGGTCGACGGCGCGGCGCAGGGTCTCGCCCCCGCTGTGCGCGTGCTGGCGCGCGCAGGCCAGCAGGCAGCCGGCCTCCGAGAAGAGCCAGTCGGTCGCGGCGCTGCGGTCGCTGAAGGACAGCCCCGGGTGGGTGGTCGGCGTCAGGTGGCTCAGCAGGCGGTCGCCGGGGCGTTCGAGGACGTACACGCCGGCGGCGGTGGCCAGGTAGAAGTCGAGCAGGCGGGAGAGGGCGGCGGCCCGCTCGGCCGGCGGGTGCTCGTCGCGCTCGGCGCAGGAGCGCGCGTAGAGGCGGACGAGGTCGTGGAAGCGGTAGCGGCCGGGGGCGGCGGACTCCAGCAGGGAGGTGTCGACGAGGGACTCCAGGAGCTCCTCGGTCTCCTCGTGGCCGAGGTCGAGCACGGCGGCCGCGGCGGCCAGCGAGATGTCGGGCCCGTCGGCGAGGCCGAGCAGGCGGAAGGCGCGGGCCTGGGCGGGTTCGAGCTGGCCGTAGCCGAGTTCGAAGGTGGCCTTGACGGCGAGGTCGCCGGCGCGCAGCTCGTCCAGGCGGCGGCGTTCGTCGGCGAGCTTGCGGGCGAGGACGGAGACGGTCCAGGTGCGCCGGGCGGCGAGGCGGGAGGCGGCGATGCGGATGGCCAGGGGCAGGAAGCCGCAGGCGGCCACGACGTCCATGGCGGCGTCGCGCTCGGACTCCACGCGCTCGGGGCCGACGATGCGGGTGAAGAGCACGAGCGCCTCGTCGGGGCTCATCACGTCGAGGTCGACCAGGTGGGCGCCGGCGAGGTCGACCATGCGGCTGCGGCTGGTGACGAGGGCGGCGCAGCCCTCGTTGCCGGGCAGCAGCGGGCGTATCTGGGCGGCGTCGCGGGCGTTGTCGAGCAGGGTGAGCACGCGGCGGCCGTCGAGGGTGGAGCGGAAGAGGGCGGCGCGCTCGTCGACGCCCTCGGGGATGGCGGAGTCCGGGATGCCGAGGGCGCGCAGGAAGGAGCCCAGCACCGCCTCGGGCTCGGCCGGTACGGGCCCGGTGCCCTGCAGGTCGACGTAGAGCTGGCCGTCGGGGAAGTGGTTGCGGGCCGCGTGGGCGACGTGCACGGCCAGCGTCGTCTTGCCCACGCCGCCGATGCCGGCGACGGCGGAGACGGCCATGATGCTGCCGTCGGCCGTCGCCAGCTGGTCGCTGAGCTCGTCGACGAAGGAGGTGCGGCCGGTGAAGTCGGGCACGGTCGCCGGCAGCTGCGCGGGCCGTACGAAGGCGGGCCCGGCGCCGGTGCGGTCACCGGTCGCGAGCTGCACGTTCAGGGCGCTGTCGGCGTTGAGGATGCGCTGCTGGAGCTCGGAGAGCTCCTGGCAGGGGTCCACGCCCAGCTCGTCGGCCAGCAGGCGGCGGGTGTCGGCGTAGACGGCCAGGGCCTCGGCCTGGCGGCCGCTGCGGTACAGGGCGAGCATCAGCAGCTCGCGCAGCCGCTCGCGCAGCGGGTGGGCGGCGGTCAGGGCGGTGAGCTCGGAGACGGCGTCCGCGTGCCCGCCGACTTCGAGGTCGAGGTCGAGGCGGGTCTCCAGCAGCGTCAGCTGCCACTCCTCCAGGCGGGCGCGCTGGGTCTCGGCGTACGGGCCGGCCAGGCCGGCCAGCGGTTCGCCGTCCCACAGGGCGAGGGCCTGGTTGATCAGGTCGCGGGCGCGGGAGCGCTCGCCGTTGCCGCGCGCCTTGTCGGCCTCGGCCGCCAGCCGCTCGGCGCGGTCGATGTCCAGCCCGCCGGGCCGGACCCGTATCGCGTAGCCGCCGGCCTCGCTGACCAGGGCGTCCGCGTCGGGGCCGAAGGCCTTGCGCAGCCGGGAGGCGTAGGTGCGCAGCGCGGCGAGGGCGGCGTGCGGGGGCTCCTCGCCCCACAGGGCGTCGACGAGCTCGGGCGCGGTGGCGGTGCGGCCGCCGCGCAGCAGCAGCGCGGCGAGCAGCGCGCGCTGCTGGGGTGACCCGGTGTGGAGCGGTTCCTCGCCGCGCCAGGCGCGGACGGGGCCGAGCACGGTGAAGCGCAGCTGCTGCCCGTGCCCTGTGTCGCCGGCCATCGTGACCCCCTGCCTGTCCTGCTCGGTCGCACCGGCCAGTCTGCCTTGTTCCGCGGCTCGGCGTCAGAAGGCGTCCGGCCCTCTGCACACGGCCCGCCGTGGACCGGAGCACCGGGTTACTGACGGTTCGTCAGATCGGCGCTAACGTGTCGGCCATGGCGAGCTTCCCCAAGATAATCTCGGTGGACGACCATGTGGTCGAGCCCCCCGACGTCTGGCGGGACCGGCTACCGGCGAAATTCCGGGGCGCCGGGCCGCGCGTCGTCCGGGCGCCGGTCGAGGGGATGACCTTCCGCGGTGGCCGGTTCGCGCCCGTGATGGGCGCTCCGGGGGGCGAGGGGCCGCCGGCGGACTGGTGGGTCTATGAGGATTTGTGCCGCCCTCTGACGCGGCTGGATTCCGCCGTCGGATGCTCCAGGGACGAGGTGAAGCTGGAGGGGATCACCTACGAGGACATGCGGCCGGGCTCGTACGCCGTCGCCGAACGGCTGGCCGACATGGACGCGAATCATGTCCAGTCCTCGCTGTGCTTCCCCACCTTCCCGCGCTTTTGCGGCCAGACCTTCGCCGAGGCCGCCGACCGCGAGCTGGCGCTCGCGTGCGTGCGCGCCTACAACGACTGGATGGTCGAGGAATGGTGCGGCCCCGCGGCCGCCGGCCGGCTGATCCCGCTGACTCTCGTCCCCCTGTGGGACGCGGAGCTCGCCGCCGAGGAGGTGCGGCGCAACGCCGCCCGGGGCGTGCGGGCCGTGTGCTTCTCCGAGATACCGCCGCACCTGGGCCTGCCGTCCGTCCACGGCGACGGCTGGGACCCCTTCCTGCGCGCCTGCGACGAGACCGGCACGGTCGTCGCCATGCACATCGGCTCCTCCTCGCGGATGCCCTCCACCTCCGCCGACGCCCCGCCGGCCGTCGGCTCGGCGCTCACCTTCGCCAACTGTTGCTTCTCCCTGGTCGACTGGCTGATGTCCGGGAAGTTCGACCGCTTCCCGGGCCTGCGCGTCATGTACGCCGAGGGGCAGATCGGGTGGATCCCCTACATCCTGGAGCGGGCGGACACCGTCTGGGAGGAGAACCGGGGCTGGGGCGGAGTCGCGGAGAAGGTGCTCACCCCGCCGTCCGAGCAGTTCGCCCGGCACGTGTACGGCTGCTTCTTCGACGACGCCTTCGGGCTGCGCAACCTCGCGGCGATCGGCGAGCCCAACGTCCTGTACGAGACCGACTACCCGCACTCCGACTCCACCTGGCCGCGCTCCCGCGAGGTGGCCGAGGAACAGATGGCGCACCTGCCGCAGGAGACGGTCCGGCGCCTGGTGCGGGGCAACGCGATCGAGCTGCTGGGGCTGACCCCCGAGGGGCTGTGGGCCGGGGGCTGAGGGACACGGGGCCGGCCGAGGGGCGGGAGCCGGCCGAGGAGGGGGCTCCGGTCACCCTTGACGGTCGATGTGACCGGTGCCACAGTCGGGGCGCATCTGACGGCATGTCAGGCGCGTCACATCGGGTGCGTCCGGCACGTCACATACGTAGACAGGGAAACCTGAAGACAGGCGGTGACCTCCGTGGAATTCGGGATCTTCGTGCAGGGCTACGTACCCGCGAGCCGCTCGCGCACCGACCCGCAGGCCGAGCACCACGCGCTGATGGAAGAGACCGAATACGTCATCCAGGCGGACAGGTCGGGCTTCAAGTACGCCTGGGCGTCCGAGCACCACTTCCTCGACGAGTACTCCCACCTCTCCGCCAACGACGTCTTCCTCGGCTACCTCGCCCACGCCACCGAGCGCATCCACCTCGGCTCCGGCATCTTCAACCCCCTCCCGCAGGTCAACCACCCCGCCAAGGTCGCCGAGAAGGCCGCCATGCTCGACCACCTCTCCGGCGGCCGCTTCGAGTTCGGCACCGGCCGCGGCGCGGGCAGCCACGAGATCCTCGGCTTCCTGCCGGGCGTCACCGACATGGACGTCACCAAGGAGATCTGGGAGGAGACCGTCGCGGAGTTCCCGCGGATGTGGCGCGAGGGGGAGTACGCGGGCTTCACGGGCCGGCACTGGTCCCTGCCGCCCCGCAAGGTGCTGCCCAAGCCGTACGGGCCCGCCCACCCGGCCATGTGGTACGCCGCCGGCTCCCCCTCCTCGTACGCCATGGCCGCCCGTAAGGGCCTGGGCGTGCTCGGCTTCAGCGTGCAGAAGGTCGCCGACATGGAGTGGGTCGTCGACTCCTACAAGACCGCCATAGCCGAGGCCCGCCCGGTCGGCGACTTCGTCAACGACAACGTCATGGTCACCACCACCGCCATCTGCGCCGAGACGCACGCCAAGGCCGTCGAGATCGCGGTCGGCGGCGGGCTGAACTACCTGCAGTCGCTCCTCTTCCGCTACCACGACACCTTCCCCCGCCCCGAGGGCATCCCCCGCTGGCCCGAGCTGCTGCCCGAGTACAGCGCCGAGATCATCGAGCTGCTCATCGCCGAGGAACTGATGATCTGCGGCGACCCCGACGAGGTCTTCCGCCAGTGCAAGCGCTGGGAACAGGCCGGCGCCGACCAGCTCGCCTTCGGGCTGCCCATCGGCATCCCGTACGAGGACACGATGACCACGATCCGGCTCATCGGCGAGCACGTGATCCCCAAGATCGACACGGACCCGGTCCACCGCACCACCCGCTACCGCCGGGCCGCCGCCGGCGCCTGACGCCCGGCGCCGCACACGCCGGGGCGGCGCCTCCCGGGCCGCCGCCCCGGTCCCCACCGGAAGTGCCCTTCACCGCTCGACGCCGAGTGAGAGGACCCGACCGTGCTGGACCACCTCATCCGCCGCGCCACCGTCGTCGACGGCACCGGAACCGGCGCCTACACCGCGGACGTCGGCCTGAAGGATGGGCGGATAGCCCTGGTCCGGCGCGGCCCGGCCGCAGTGATGGCCGGCGGACGGGTGGGCGAACGCGCGCGCACCGAGGAGGACGCGGACGGGCTCGTCCTCGCACCCGGCTTCGTCGACCCGCACACCCACTACGACGCGCAGCTCTTCTGGGACCCCTGCGCGACCCCCTCCATGAGCCACGGCGTCACCACCGTCGTCGGCGGCAACTGCGGCTTCACCCTCGCACCCCTGCACCCCGGCCGCCCCGCCGACGCCGACTACACGCGCCGGATGATGAGCAAGGTCGAAGGCATGTCGCTGGCCGCCCTGGAGGAAGGAGCGCCGTGGAGCTGGTCCTCCTTCGCCGACTACCTCGACGCCCTGGAGGGCCGCATCGCCGTCAACGCCGGCTTCATGGTGGGCCACTGCGCCCTGCGGCGGTACGCCATGGGCCCCAACGCCGTCGGCGGCACCCCCGACGACGGCCAGCTGCACCGGATGCTCACCCTCCTGCACGAGGCGATGGACGCCGGAGCCTGGGGGCTGTCCACCACGCGCTCGCCCACCCACTCCGACGGCGACGGCCGCCCCGTCCCCTCCCGGCACGCCGGCCCCGGCGAACTGCTCGCCCTCGCCCGCGCCGTCGGCGCGCACGAGGGCACCCAGCTGGAGGCCATCGTCGCCGGATGCCTCGACCGCTTCAGCGAGGAGGAGAGCCGGCTCCTGGTGGCGCTGACGGCCGCCGCCGGCCGCCCCCTGAACTGGAACGTGCTCACCATCGACTCCGCCGACCCCGGACGCGTGCCCCACCAGCTCGCCACCGCCGACCGCGCCCGCGCCGCCGGCGGCCGCATCGTCGCCCTCACCATGCCCGTCCTCGCCCCCATGAACATGTCGCTCGGCAGCTTCTGCGCCCTCAACCTGCTGCCCGGCTGGGGCGACATCCTCGCCCTGCCGGTGCCCGAACGTATCGACCGGCTGCGCGACCCCGTCGTACGCGCCGCCATGCTGCGCGGCGCCGCGAGCCCGCAGGCGGGCTCCTTCCGCCGGCTCACCGACTTCGGCCGCTACGTCATCGGCGACACCTACACCAAGGAGAACGACGGGCTCACCGGCCGCACGGTCGCCGACATCGCCGCCGAACGCGGCAGCGACCCGTTCGCCACGCTGGTCGAGATCTGCGCCGCCGACGACCTTCGCACCGTCCTGTGGCCGATGCCCACCGACAACGACCCCGCCAGCTGGGAACTGCGCCGCGAGGCGTGGGAGCACGACGACGTCCTGCTCGGCGGCTCCGACGCCGGCGCCCACCTGGACCGCATGTGCGGCGCCCCCTACCCCACCCGCTTTCTCGGCGACTGCCTGCGCGGACGCGGACTCGTGCCGCTGGAGCGGGCGGTACGGATGCTGAGCGGGGAGCCGGCGCGGCTGTTCGGGCTGCGCGAGCGCGGCCGCATCGCCGAAGGCTGGTGGGCCGACCTGGTGCTCTTCGACCCCGAGCGCATCGACGCAGCCCCGGCGGCGCTCGTACGGGACCTGCCCGGCGACGGGGCGCGCCTGGACTCGCGGGCCGTGGGCGTGATGAGCGTGCGCGTGAACGGGGTCGAGACGGTACGCCACGACGTGGTCACCGGCGCGGTGCCGGGCCGGGTGCTGCGCTCGGGCCGGGACACGGAGACGGTGGGGACGGGAAATTTTTGAACCCGGACAAAAGGGGTGCGGCTGCGATTCCCGTACCGCTCGGGCAGGCCGCTGACCTCCGGCGTTACCGGCCGTAAGGCGGGAATCGGCCCATCCGGTTGCGGAAACAGCAGCACCTAACGTCCTCGCCATGGTTCAGGTGGCTCCGCGGCTGAGGGCCGCAGACGCAGGACACGTGCGCGCCAAGGGGCTCGGCGGCAATTCCGTCGGTCTGCTGGGCAGCGCCGTCATCGGGATCTCCACCGTCGCGCCCGTCTACTGCCTGACCTCCACCCTCGGCCCCACCGCCGGGCAGGTCGGGGTGCGGATGCCCGCCGTCTTCCTCGCAGGCTTCCTGCCGATGCTGCTCGTCGCCTTCGCCTACCGGGAGCTCAACCGCTCCCTGCCCGACTGCGGCACCTCCTTCACCTGGACCGTACGGGCCTTCGGGCCGCGGACCGGCTGGCTGTGCGGCTGGGGCCTGGTCATCGCCACCATCATCGTGCTGTCCAACCTCGCCGGCGTGGCGACCTCCTTCCTCTACCTGCTCCTCGGCGAACTCACCGGCAGCGACGCCGTCGCCGCCCTCGACGGCAACCGACCGGTGCACGTCGCCACCTGCCTCGCCCTCATCGCCGCCGCCACCGCCGTCAGCTACCGCGGCATGACCGCCACCAAGGGCGTGCAGTACGCCCTCGTCGCCCTGCAACTCGCCGTCCTGGCCCTCTTCGTCGTCCTGGCCGTCTCCAAGGCCCGCACCGGTGCGCCACCGGGCGCGACGGGCTTCTCCTGGACCTGGCTGAACCCCTTCGGCATCGAATCCTTCGGCGCCTTCACGGCCGGACTGTCCCTGTCGATCTTCATGTACTGGGGCTGGGACGCCTGCCTGACCGTGAACGAGGAGACCGAGGGCAGCGCCGCCACCCCCGGCCGGGCCGCCCTGCTCGCCATGGCGACCCTCGTCGGCTCGTACCTGCTCACCGCCGTCGCCACGCAGATGTTCGCCGGCGTGGGCGAGCAGGGCACCGGCCTCGGCAACCCCGACACCGCCGGCAACGTCTTCGCCGCCCTCGCCGGCCCCGTCATGGGCAGCACGGCGGCCAGCCTGCTCTTCGTCGCCGTCCTGGCCTCGGCCGCGGCGAGCCTGCAGACCACCTTCCTGCCGGTGGCCCGCACCGTACTGGCGATGAGCACCTACCGCGCCCTGCCGCCGTCCTTCGCCCGCGTCCACCCGCGCTTCAAGTCCCCCGGCCGCGCCACGATCGCCGCCGGTGCGGCCACCGGCGTCTTCTACGCCGTCATGAGCTGGCTCAGCCGGAACGTACTGATCGACACGGTCTACGCCCTCGGCCTCATGATCTGCTTCTACTACTCGCTCACGGCGTTCGCGTGTGCGTGGTACTTCCGCGCCGAGCTGAGGAATTCGGTGCGGGATGCGTGTTTCAAGGGCGTCTTCCCACTAATAGGCGGCACGTTGCTCGCGGCCGTCTTCTGTAAGACGCTCCACGACATGTGGGACCCTGCCTACGGCAGCGGTAGTTCGGTGCTCGGTGTCGGTTCCGTCTTCGTCATCGGTGTCGGTCTGTTGCTGCTGGGCGTGGTGCTGATGCTGGTGATGCGGCGCCGCAGCCCGGAGTTCTTCCGCGGGGAGGTCATCGCGGTCAGCCGGAGCTGTCCATCAACCACCGGGCCAGCCCGGACAATATGCCGCGACGCCGGGGGGACCGGGCAGGGGCCGGGAGCTCGCTCAATGCCTTCTTGACCTCTTGCGTGAAGAACGCGTCGGGGCCGAGGTCTCGGGTGCCGACGGCCACGAGGGCGGTCAGCAGGGAGTTGGCCTGGGCGTAGTCACCGGTCGCAGCAAGCAATTCGGCGTATAAGTGCTGGATCGGAAGCCCGACGGGCGCATCACGGCCGAACAAGGCCGAGAAATCGGCAGCGACGCCCGACAACTGTTGCAAACCCTTGACCGGATCAACGGCGGCTGCGGCGGCGGTTGCCTCCAGCGCACGGGTCACCAGCGCAAGGGGAGCATCGGGCCCCATCACGCGCAGGAAGTCGGGGGTAAGAAGCCGAAGCCGGCCCAAGCACCGGGAGAAATCGCCCTCCGCCAAGCAGTAGGCGTCCGCCAGCCGGCACGCGAGCGTGGTCGGTGCATCGGGGCCCAGGGCGTTGGTGCAGTCACGAGTCACCGCAGTGATCAGGGCAACTCCGCGTTCCCGCTCGCCGGCTTCGGCAGTGGACAGGGCATGCAGTGCGCGGGCCTCGAAGGTGAGGATGTGACGGTCGCCGAGAGCCCGTGCGCAGTGGCCCATCAAACCAGCGCGGAGATCGCGGGCTTCCGCCTCGTCACCCCGTAAGGAGATGGCGGCGGCTTGGATGAGCTGTGCATCCAAAGTCTCCAGCGCGTCGGGCCCCAGCACGGACGTACAGTCGGCGATGAGTGGGGGACAAAGGATCAGCGCTTCGTGCGCCCGTAACGACTCCTTGGTCCAGCGTGCGTGTTCGACACGTGCGCCCAACGTCAGCCGGTGGTCGTCCCCCAGCTCCGCGCGGCACCGGCGGACGAGCCGTTCGGCCGCGAGCCGCGCCTGGTCGAGATAGCCCGCCTCGCCCGCGAAGTACGCCAGGCGCAGCCGCGCAGTGAGCGTGCACGGGTGTCCCGGCCCCAGCGCGCGGGCGCAGTCGGACACGACTCCCCGCAGGAGCGTGCGCGCGCGGCCCGCGCGACCGGCGTTCCCCACGGCCTCGGCCTCCTGCAGCCGCTGCCGCAGCACGCCTTCCGGCGAGTCGGCGGTGATCAGTAAGGCCGTCCAGCCCGGCTCGCTCAGAGTCTTCTCCAACGCGGCCAGCCGCTCCCGCACCACGGCTGCGCTGTGCGGCCGCTGCGCAGGGTCCTTCGCCAGGAGGTCGAGGACGAGCCGGTCCGCTTCCGCCGGGAGCCCGGGGCGGGAAGCGCTCGGGGCCGGTGGCGGCTGGTGGACGTGGGCGTGGAGCAGGGCGGCGGGATCGGCACCCGGTGCGCTGAAGGGTGGGCGGCCGGTGAGCAGTTCGTGCAGGACGCACCCCAGGGAGTACAGGTCCGAGCGCGCGTCGACGGGGCCGAGCGTGATGCGCTCGGGCGCCATGTAGCCGATCGATCCCAGTATTTGGCCGGGCAGCGTGAGGTCCAGCGGCAGCTGGGTGCTCTTGGCGATGCCGAAGTCGAGCACTTTCAGATTGCCGGCGCTCTCGTCGACCATGACGTTGGGGGGCTTGATGTCCCGGTGGATCACTCCGGCCCCGTGCGCCGCGTGCAGTGCCTCGCAGATCTGGGACGCCCAGGCAAGGGACCTGGCCACCGAGGGCAGGCCCTCGGCGAGGATGTGCGACAGCGACCGTCCCGGCAGGAGTTCCATCACGAGGAAGTCCTGGTAGCTGCCGTTGTGCTGGGTCCTGCCGAAGTCGTACACGGTGACGATGCGGCTGTTCGAGAGGCCGCCCGCCATCACGGCCTCCTGCCAGAAGCGGGCCGCGGCCCTGCTCGTGTCGGCTTCGCCGACCTCGTCCGGCCCCAGTACCTTGATCGCCACGTGGCGCAGCATGCGTTCGTCGAAGGCTTCCCAGACTTCGCCGAAGCCGCCGCGGCCGAGGGCGCCGACGAGCCGGTAGCGCCCGTCCAGTACGTCCCCCGCTTCCATCGCCCCCATGGCTGGAAAGTACCGGTGACCCTCGGGTAGAGGAACAGGCCGGCCAGGGCAGCGCGACTCCCATACTGGTGGCCGAGAAACGAACCGGTGGCTGAGGGGGAGACGGGATGAGCGTCGCACTGCTGGCACTCGGAGGCACGATCTCGGTGCCGGACCGCGCGCGGGGAGCACGGCTGAGCGGTACCGAGATCACTGCGGCCGTTCCCGGGCTGGCGGGGACGGGCGTCGTGCTGGACGTACGGGACGTGCACGCCGTGCCCAGCGGGAGCCTCACGTTCGCGCAGGTCCTCGACGTCGTCGCCCTCGCCTCGCGTGCCGTGGCCGAGGGTGCGGAGGGCGTCGTCGTCACGCAGGGCACCGACACCCTGGAGGAGACGGCCTTCCTGGCCGACCTGGTGTGGCCGCACGAGGCGCCGCTGGTGCTGACCGGTGCGATGCGGCAGCCGGCCATGGCGGGGGCGGACGGGCCGGCCAACGTGCTCGCCGCCGTGCGGGTCGCCGCGTCGCGTGCCGCGCGCGGCGCGGGCGCCCTGGTCGTGTTCAACGACGAGGTCCACGCGGCGCGGTGGGTGCGCAAGACCCACAGCACGAGCACCGCGACCTTCGCCTCGCCGGGTGCCGGGCCGCTCGGGCACGTCGTCGAGGGCCGGGTGCGCATGCTCCTGGCCGCGCCCCGGCACGAGCCGCTGCCGGCCGCGTTCGACCGGGAGCGGCTGGAGGCGGCCCGCGTGGCCCTGCACGTGGTGACCCTGGACGACGACGGCGAGCAGCTGGAGGGCCTGGGGACGGCGTACCGGGGGCTGGTCGTCGCCGGGTTCGGTGTCGGCCACGTGCCGGGCGGGCTGGCGCCCCGGCTGGGCGAGCTGGCCGGGCGGATGCCGGTCGTGCTGACCTCGCGCACCGGGAGCGGTTCGGTGCTGCGGGAGACGTACTGCGCGCCCGGCTCGGAGACGGACCTGCGGCAGCGGGGGCTGATCGACGGCGGGTTCCTCGACCCGTACAAGGCGCGGGTGCTGCTGCGGCTGCTGCTGGCGGGCGGCGCGGGGCGCGAGGAGATCGCGGAGGCGTTCGCCCGGCGGGGCTGAGCCGGCCCAGCCACACCGGGTCAGCCCAGCCACACCGGGTTGGTCATGGCCGCCATCGCGCCTGCCGGGCCGGCGTGGCGGACCTCGGCCCGTACGTACGCCGCGCGGGCGGGGGAGGTGCGCCACTGCACGCGGCCGTCCGCGGGGAGCGGGGTCGTGTGCAGCGGTCCCTGGTCCGTGACGAGGACGGCCGTGCCGTCCGGGACGCCCGACACCTGCAGCAGGAAGGTCACCTCCGCCGCCGGGTCGGCGTGCAGGCGCTCGCCGATGCCGGCGTGGGCGCCGCGGGTGCCGGTGGCGGAGAAGGACAGCTGAACCGCCGAGGACTCCGCGATCCAGCTGCGGCCCGAGCGCAGGGCGGACAGCAGGGCCGGGCGGGAGAGGTCGTCGGCCAGGACGACGGTCTGCGGCAGGCCCACGACCTGGGGTTCGCGGTGGGCGTCGCTGTTGCCCATGGCGGGCAGCCAGGTGCGGCCCTGCCGGGCGGAGGCGACGAGCAGGGCGTCCCAGGCGGCGACGGCCATCTCGTCGTCCGGGGTCCAGGGGCCGTTCCACACCTCCAGCACGTCGGCGTCGGCGTAGCCGTACTTCCAGTTGCAGCCGACGCAGGGGCCGAATGGATGGGCGGGAACGACGATGCCGCCTGTTTGCCGGATCCTGTGGGCGAAACGCGGGAACGCGCCGTCTTTCGCGCGGTAGCGCCAGTCGATGAAGACCCCGGGGTCGGTGCCGAGCGCGAGCACGTGGCCGTTGCGGGTGGTGACCTCCTCGCCGGTCAGGACGAGCAGGTCGTCGCCCCACAGGCCCTGCCAGGCGCCGTGCGAGGAGGTGGTGTTGTGCTCGGTCGTGGTGATCCAGTCCAGGCCGGCCGCCCGGGCCGCCGCCGCGATCTCGGCGGGGGTGCGCTTGCCGTCCGAGTGGACGCTGTGCAGGTGGTTGTCCCCCCGGTACCAGGCCCGGCCCCGCCCGCGCGCCCGCTGCGGGGGGTGCACCGGCGCCGGCGTGGTGCCCGCGGGACCGTACGTCAGGGTCACCGTCACCTCGTACGCCAGGCCCTGCGGGGCGACCGTGTACGGGCCGAGGACGACGTGCCAGGTGCCGGGCCGTACGGGGCCGGCGAGGTAGCCGGGGGTGGCGCGCTCGGCGCTGATGGCGAACTCCGTACGGGCCCCGCCGGACCAGCCCCGGAAGCCGGCACCGCCCAGGGCGGTGCCGCGCTCGTCGAAGATGCCGATGTCGCAGGCGTTGCCCTGGGTGCCGGGCGGGACGGCGGGTCTGTCGTAGGCGTAGGAGACGGCGATCTCGCGGACGCCGGGCGGCACTTCCACCGGGAGGTAGACGTAGTCGGGCGCGGCGGCCGGCAGGCGGCCGCTGATCTTCCGGGTCTGCGTGCGTCGTCCCGGTTCGCCGGCGAAGCTCACGCCGTCGAGCGTAAGCACACCCGCCGCTGCGGCGACGGCAGCCGTCATTGCAAGTACGTCGCGTCGGTGCATCGGGAAGCCCCCTCGCGTATGCCGTGGCCACACTGTTGTACGCCCGGGTGGCCGCCGGAGGAACGCGCGCCGTCGGATTGTCTGTCAGTTGTGTGTCGGCTGTTCGTCCTGGGGCCATTCGCAGCCGCAAGGCCCTACCGTGGGTCACATCCCTGGACGGAGGTGCCCCCGCATGCGGATCGCCACCACGATCTTCCTCACCGACGAGACGATCACGCCGGTCCGGCTGGCCCGTGAGCTGGAGCAGCGCGGGTTCGCCGGGCTCTACCTGCCCCAGCACACGCACATCCCGGTCAGCCGTACGACCCCGGCGCCGGCCGGGGACCCGCTGCCGCGCGAGTACGGGCGGGCCCTGGACCCCCTCGTCGCGCTCGCGCAGGCCGCGGCGGTCACCCACCGGATCGAGCTGGGCACCGGCGTGGCCCTCGTCGCCCAGCAGGACCCCATCGTGCTGGCCAAGCAGGCGGCCAGCCTCGACCACCTCAGCGGCGGCCGCTTCACCCTCGGCGTCGGCTACGGCTGGAACGTGGAGGAGGCCGCCGACCACGGCATCGAGTGGCGGACCCGGCGCGAGCTGGTGCGCGACCGGATGGCCCTGATGCGCGCCCTGTGGGCGGGGGAACCGACGGCGTACGAGGGCGAGTTCGATTCCGTCCAGGCCAGCTGGGCGCACCCCAAGCCGGTGCGCCCGCCGCGCGAGCGCAAGGACGCCGAACCGCTGACGGGCCCGCGCACCCTCATCGGCGGCTCGGCCGGGCCGAAGCTCTTCGCGGCCGTCGTCGAGTTCGCGGACGGCTGGCTGCCGCTGGGCGGCAGCGGCCTGCGCGAGACGCTGCCGCAGCTGCGCCGGCTGTGGCAGGAGGCCGGGCGCCCGGGGGAGCCGGAGGTCGTCCCGTACGCCGTGCACCCCTCAGCCGGGAAGCTCGCGCACTACGCGGAGCTGGGGATCGAGGAGGTCGTGGTGGGGCTGCCGGCGGCGTCCGAGGCGGAGGTGCTGCGCGCCCTGGACGCGCACGCGGAGTTCCTGTAGGCGGCGCCGGGGCGGCGGATCGGGAGCCGTTCCGGAGTCGTTCCGGAGCCGTTTCGGAGGCTGCCTCCGTATAACGTGAGAAGAGGCACATGGAACCGTCTCTTCCAGTACCTGGCACGGTCGTCATCCGCTCGTATGCTCGGACAATGACTTCGAGCGCACAGCGAACCGGGCAGCAGGCCACCCCGAACGCACCGACCGCCAACGCCATGCGGCGTGCGCTCAAACGGGCCCGGGACGGCGTCGCGCTGGACGTGGCGGAGGCGGCCGTGCTGCTGCAGGCGCGCGGGGCGGACCTGGAGGACCTGTGCGCCTCCGCCGCCCGCGTCCGCGACGCCGGGCTGGAGGCCGCGGGCCGCCCCGGCGTCATCACCTACTCCAAGTCCGTCTTCATCCCCCTCACCCGTCTCTGCCGCGACAAGTGCCACTACTGCACCTTCGCCACCGTGCCCGGCAAGCTCCGCCGCGCGGGCGAGGGGATGTTCATGTCCCCCGACGAGGTCCTGGCCGTCGCCCGGCGCGGCGCCGAACTCGGCTGCAAGGAAGCCCTGATCACCCTCGGCGACAAGCCCGAGGACCGCTGGCCGGAAGCTCGCGAGTGGCTCGACGCCCACGGCTACGACGACACCATCGCCTACGTCCGCGCCGTCTCCATCCGCATCCTGGAGGAGACCGGGCTGCTGCCGCACCTCAACCCCGGCGTCATGACCTGGACGGACTTCCAGCGCCTCAAGCCCGTCTCCCCCTCCATGGGCCTGATGCTGGAGACGTCCGCCGAACGGCTGTGGAGCGAGCCGGGCATGCCGCACCACGGCTCGCCCGACAAGGAGCCCGCCGTCCGGCTGCGCCACCTGGAGGACGCCGGCCGCAGCTCCGTGCCCCTGACCAGCGGACTGCTGATCGGCATCGGCGAGACGCCCGAGGAGCGCGCCGAGTCGCTGTTCGCGCTGCGTCGCGTCGCCCGCGCGTACCACGGCATCCAGGAACTGATCATCCAGAACTTCCGGGCCAAGGCGGACACCGCCATGCGCCGCATGCCCGACGCGACCCTCGACGACCTGGTCGCCACCGTCGCCGTCGCCCGGCACATCATGGGCCCCTCCGGCTGCCTCCAGGCCCCGCCCAACCTGGTCGACGACGAGTACGCGCGCCTGATCGGCGCCGGCATCGACGACTGGGGCGGCGTCTCCCCGATCACCCCCGACCACGTCAACCCCGAGCGCCCCTGGCCGCAGATCGAGGAGCTCGCCGAGCGCTCGGCCGCCGCCGGCTTCCGCCTCAAGGAACGCCTCGCGGTCTACCCGGAGTTCGTCCAGCGCGGCGAGCCGTGGCTGGACCCCCGCATCCTGCCGCACGTGCGCGCCCTGGCCGACCCCGCAACCGGGCTGGCCGACGAGAACGCCGTCGTCAAGGGCATCCCCTGGCAGGAGCCCGAAGAGGTCTTCACCGCCACCGGCCGCACCGACCTGCACCGCTCCATCGACACCGAGGGCCGCACGTCCGACCGCCGCGACGACTTCGACGACGTCTACGGCGACTGGGAGGCGCTGCGCGAGGCCGCCGCGCCCGGCATGGCGCCCGAACGCATCGACGCCGACGTGCGCGAGGCGCTGCGGCAGGCCGCGGACGACCCCACCCGGCTGACCGACCCCCAGGCCCTGGCCCTGCTGCACGCCGACGGCCCCGCCCTCGACGCCCTGTGCCGCGTCGCCGACGACCTGCGCCGCTCGGTGGTCGGCGACGACGTCACGTACATCGTCACGCGGAACATCAACTTCACCAACGTCTGCTACACCGGCTGCCGTTTCTGCGCCTTCGCCCAGCGGCGCACCGACGCCGACGCCTTCACCCTCTCCCTGGAACAGGTCGCCGACCGGGCGCAGCAGGCGTGGGACGTGGGCGCGGTCGAGGTGTGCATGCAGGGCGGCATCCACCCCGACCTGCCGGGCACGGCCTACTTCGACATCGCGCGGGCGGTCAAGAAGCGGGTGCCCGGCCTGCACGTGCACGCCTTCTCCCCGATGGAGGTCGTCAACGGTGCGACGCGCACCGGGCTGTCGATCCGGGAGTGGCTGACGGCGGCCAAGGAGGCCGGGCTCGACTCCATCCCGGGCACGGCCGCCGAGATCCTCGACGACGAGGTGCGCTGGGTCCTCACCAAGGGCAAGCTGCCCACGGCCACCTGGGTCGAGGTCATCAGGACGGCGCACGAGCTGGGCATCCGCTCGTCCTCGACGATGATGTACGGGCACGTCGACCAGCCCCGGCACTGGCTGGGGCACCTGCGGCTGCTGGCGGGCATTCAGCAGGAGACGGGTGGTTTCACCGAGTTCGTCACGCTGCCCTTCATCCACACCAACGCCCCCGTCTACCTCGCGGGCATCGCCCGCCCCGGCCCGACCCTGCGCGACAACCGCGCGGTGACCGCCATGGCGCGGCTCCTGCTCCACCCGCACATCCCCAACATCCAGACGAGCTGGGTCAAACTCGGCACCGAGGGCGCCGCCGAGATGCTCCGCTCCGGCGCCAACGACCTCGGGGGCACGCTGATGGAGGAGACCATCTCCCGCATGGCCGGCTCCTCCTACGGGTCGTACCGCTCGATCCGCGACCTGGTCGCCATAGCCGAGACCGCAGGGCGCCCGGCCCGGCCGCGCACCACGCTGTACGGCGAGGTGCCCGCCGAACGGCAGCGGACCGCCCTCGACTCCGACGGGCACCTGCCGGAGCTGCTGCCAGTACTGGACAACGGCTGACGCGATCACAGTGCCCCGTCAGGGGCGCGGGGAACTGCGCGACAAGCCACGACGCGCCCGCAGCGTGTCGACTGCGGGCCGCCGGTGGCCGATCGCGCCCACGTGGCGGCAGCCGCAGATGGACACTGGCCCGCGCCCCTTCGGGGCGCTGGGGCGCTACGTACGCGCAAGTGTTGCCGATCTGTCGCCTTCCGCCGATCGGCGGGCGACACCGGCCCGCGTAGGGTGTCCCGCATGTCTTGGCCCCAGAACCCGCAGCAGCCGCAGCAACCGGAGCAGCCGCAGAGCCCGCCGTCACCGCCCCAGGGCGGCTTCGGCCCGCCGCCCGCGTGGGGCCCCGACGGCGCGGCGCACGCCCAGCCCACCGTCGTCTCCCAGCCGGCGGTGCCGGCCCCGCCCGGCCCGCCCGGCGCGGTGCCCCCGCCCCCGGGCGCCGTTCCGCCGCCGCCCGGTGGCGCGCCGTACGGGGCTCCCGGGCCGGGTGGGCCCGGTGTGCCCCCGGCGCCGTACGGCATGCCGGCGCCTGCGCCCGCACCCGGCGCACCCGCGCCGTCCGGGAAGAAGAAGACGCTGCTCGCCGTGGTGGGCGGCGTCGTGGCGCTCGCCGTCATCGGCGGCGCCGCCGTGTTCCTGCTGAAGGACGACGGCGACGACAAGCAGGACCGGAGCAAGGGCAAGGGCTCCGCCTCCCAGGCCCCGGTCGCTCCCGCACAGCCCGAGGGCAATGCCTCCCCGAGCCCGTCCGGGGCGCAGCCCATGGTGGCCGGCTGGCAGACGCAGGGCCGGGAGGAGCACTTCTTCCAGTACGACGTGCCGGCCGCGTCCGACAAGTGGAAGGTCTTCCCGACCGACACCGCCATCGCCTACACCGAGAACGGCAAGCCCGTCGTCGTGATGACCGGCGCCGCCAACTACAAGGAGGGCGGCTGCTCCTCGCAGCCCAACCCCGACTCCGTCGGCGAGGCCGGCAAGGGCCAGCTCGCCACCGTCGGCACCACCGGCGGCGGCAAGGACGGCGACCTGAAGGAGAACGCCCGCAACTGGGCGGGCAACTGGGGCTTCATGGCCTACGGCGGCAAGGACCACAAGCCGAAGATCGAGGTCACCGATCAGGCCTGGAACCGCAACGGCATCCAGGGCTGGACGGCGACCGCCAAGGTCACCGTCACCAACCGCCCGAGCCCCTGCGTGCCGCCGACCGCGATCGTGAAGAGCATCGCCCAGAAGATGCCCGACGGCACCTTCCACGGCTGGGTCCTCTACGCCGACCAGGGCGTGCCCGACGCGCTCACCGAGGCGCAGATCGACAAGATCATGAGCACGGTGCGCCCGCTGAAGGCGGCCCCGGGCGCCTGACCCGTACGCCCCGCAGGGGGTGCGCGCCGGCATGACGGAGCCCTCTCGTCCGGGACGACGGACCGGGACGAGAGGGCGCCGTGGGCGCGGAAATATCGATACGGCAGTGCTGCGCACGGTGCCGGGCCGGGGGATCCGCGGTCCCCGAGGGGCGGGTCTCAGCGGGACTGACGTACGTCGTCGCCGACGACCGTCACGAACGCCGTCCAGGACGCCGGGGAGAAGGCCAGCGCGGGGCCCTGAGGGTCCTTCGAGTCACGGACCGCGATGGACCGCGGAAGCGGGGAGGCCACCTCCACGCAGTCGCCGTGCGCGAGGGAGTAGGAGGACTTCCGCCACGTGGTCTTGCCCTGCCGAATGGCCATGATTGCTCCGATGCATTGAGTGCTGCCGAGGACGATCCGGGATACGGCCGAGAACTGTCTGGTCAGATCAGAACACCGGCGTCCCCAGGTGCCGTCGACGTTACGCGCCAACATCACCGGCTGTCGGGGGCGTTCACTCGACCGGATGGCATATTCCAATCACCCCTTCCTCGCAGGTGGTGAGAGGTGTACCGTTCCGCCTCTCGCTGCGCGGGAGTCGAAAAAGGGCCCTCAGGAAACCTGATCCTGCCCCTGCTCCGCCCGGGCCCAGTCCTCCGCCACCCGCAGCATGAAACGGCGCGAGTCCTCGGCGTTGAGGGCCTGCATGCGCAAATGCTCGTACATCACGCTGTACGCCTGGACGTCGTTCGGCTTCTCCAGGTACAGGTCACTGGTGATGCCTTCGAGGTAGACCGTGCTGGCGTCCTGCGGGTCGTGGAACTCCAGGATGGAGAACTTCCCGTACATCCCCGGATGCGCCCCCACCGAGTACGGCAGCACCTGCACGGTGATGTGCGGGCGCAGGCTGAACTCCATCAGGTGCTCCATCTGTTCGCGCATGATGGCGTTGCTGCCGACGATCCTGCGCAACGCGGACTCGTCGATGACGGCCCACAGCCGCAGCGGGTTCTCCGGGTCGGTGATGCGTTCCTGCCGCCTCATCCGCACCTGGACGCGCCGCTCCACCTCCGCCGCCGTGGCCTCCGGCCAGGAACCCTCGGTGACCGCGCTCGCGTAACTCGGCGTCTGCAACAGGCCCGGCACGAGCGAGCCTTCGTACACGCGCAACGACGCCGCGTCCGTCTCCAGGCCGATGTACACGCTGTAGGGGATGTCGCCGAAGGCATGCCACCAGCCCTGCTGGCGCGACTCCTTCGCCATCTGCATCAGCGAATCGACGATGCGGTGGCCTCGACGCCGTACACCCCGCACAGGTCGCGGACGTCGCGCTGGCTGATGCTGCGGCGGCCGTTCTCCAAGCGGCTGATCTTCGACTGCGAGACCAGGAGCCGCTCGGCCACCTCCTCGGCCGTCATGCCCTTGAGTTCACGGAGCTTGCGCAGCTCCTGCCCCAATCGGCGCCGCCTTACGGTGGGGTTGACACTGGACGCCACGGGACGCACCTCCGGCTCCGTCATGCTGCTGTCTCCTGCTCGCAGCCTGCCACCACATGCCCTGGCGGCGCTGGAAAATGCTTATTCCAAGTGCGCGCGGTGCGGTCGGCGTGCGGGTGCATGTGACGTAGACGGTTCGGTGCTCGTTCCGGGCACGCCGAGGCGCGCGGTGCGCCGGGCCGCACCGCCGGTTCCTGCGCGGTGCGGCCCGACGTCCCGCGCGCTGCGGTGGGTCGGTGTGCCGGTGGTGGTGTGGATCAGGCCGGTCCGGGGCTGCCGAACCGTTTCACGAGGCCGCTGCGCGGGCCATGTACCCGGTGCGGTGCGCGGCCTGCTGCCCGGCGGCGACCGCCGCCGCGGGCGGAACGGACTGCCGTACGGACGCCCGCCGGCCGGTGCCGCGGCCGCTGCCCGTACCCCCCGCGCCGGCCGCCGCGGCCGGGGCGCGGCGCGGCTGCGCACCGGCACCGTTCTGCACGTCCATCACGGCGTGCGCCACCAGACCGCCCATGGGGTCGTGCCGGATCAAATCCCGCAGCCGGGACCGGGACGAACGCCCCTCGTTGCCGGGGTAGAGGTGCTTGCCCAGGCCCACCGCGTGGGCCAGCGCGGCGAGCGCCGCGGTCCGCGGGTCCGGCGGCACGCCGGTGCGGATGGCACTGTCCAACCGGGCCCTGATCTCCCGGCTGATGGCCGTGTCCGTCGCCTGGTAG
Source organism: Streptomyces luteosporeus (assembly GCF_039532865.1). NCBI lineage: Bacteria > Bacillati > Actinomycetota > Actinomycetes > Kitasatosporales > Streptomycetaceae > Streptomyces > Streptomyces luteosporeus. The sequence continues at coordinate 97,439 of NZ_BAAASL010000008.1, read as the reverse complement.
CGCGTGGTCGGCAGCACTCCGCACATCTGGCCCGCGACGGCATGCACCATGCCGCACCGCTCCAGATGCGTGAGGTACGTCTGACGCAGCCCCAGCCGGGGCCCGCCGATCCAGCTGACCGCCCGCACCGGGCTGCCGCGGCGGCGCAGCAGCTCGAGCGCGGTGTCCAGGGTCGGATCACCTGTCGGCCGTGGGTGCACCACGGCGATACGATCCCCGTCAGGGGCTATCCGTCCGGCCAGGGCCAGCTCCACGAGCTGTGCCCCGGCGAGACCGAGGTCGAGCGACTGCGGCTGCGCCGTGGTCCCCGTCGCCGGGTCCAGGGCGAGCAGCAGAAGCTCCTCCGGAATTGTTCTGCGGCTCCTGCCCATCCATGCCTCCCCGCGTGGATGAGTGACAGGGTGACCCCTCTCACATTGGTCTGTCGAGACCGCGTGGTGACTTCGTGTGGGAACCGGTAGGTATGTCGTCTCGTCTTGCACGTGGGTGAAGGCAGCCGAAGGCGGGCAGCTCCCTCCCGGCCCCCGGCCGTGCCCTGGCGCGACGGCGGCAGAGGACACTGGTAGACGTTGAGATGATCCGGGCAGCGGGACGGTACGCCGTCCCGCGTCGGTGTACGGCGCGTGAATTCGAGGAGGCATCGGTGGCGGGCGAGTCCCCCGGCATGTCGGAGCAGCGGAAGTCGTCGGGGGAGACGACTGGCACCACTGGTACGACTGGCACGACCGGCAACGAACGCGACCCGAGACTCGGGCTCGTGAAGCAGCCCGACGCCGAGGCCGGCGCCACGGGCGACGGCCACAAGAACGGCGACGAGGGCGGCCGCAAGGACGCCCCGAAGGACGGGCACAAGGACGGCCACAAGGACGGCGACGCGCGCCTGAAGAAGGCCGTGGAGGCGTGGGTGTCCGGCTCGGACGAGGCGGCGGACGACGACGCGCCGTCCGAAGAGGCTGCGGAGGGCGTGCCCGCCGACCGGGCGACGGCCGTGTTCCGCGCGGTGCGCCCGAAGGCGGACGAGGTGGTTGCGGACGGAAAGCCGGCTGAGCGTCCGGAGACGGACGGTTCGGCGAAGGACGCCGGTGGCGATGCCGATGCCGATTCCCAGGACGGCAAGGCCGCCGCCAAGCCGGCAGAGGACGAAACGCCCGCCGCCGACAAGTCCGCTGCCGGGGAGCAGAAGGCCCCCGCCGACCGTGCCACCGCGGTCTTCCGCACCGTGAGCCCCAAGGCGGACGACAAGGACGCCACCGGCGAGGACGCCGACAAGGACGCCGCCGGCAAGGACGAGGCCCCCGTCGACCGGGCGACCGCCGTGTTCCGTGCCGTGCGCCCCAAGGCGGACGAGGCCGAAGCGGCCGACGAGGCCAAGGGCGACTCCGGCGCGCAGACCGCGGAGACCGCGGAGAACGCGGAGGAGAAGCCTTCCGCCGACCAGCCGACGGCCGTCTTCGGCGCCCTGCGCCCGAAGGCCGGCGACGCCGCCGGGAAGGGCAAGGACGACAAGGTCGAGGGCGCGAACGAGAAGAAGCCTTCCGCCGACCAGCCCACCGCCGTCTTCCGTGCCGTCAAGCCGAAGGCCGACGCCATCGAGGAGCCGACCGAGCTGCTCAAGGCCCCCGAGCCGCAGGGCGAGGGCGGCGCCGCCAAGAGCCGCTTCGTCCCGCTGAAGAAGGACGACGAGGCCCCCGCCAAGCCCGCCGCCCCCAAGGCGGCCAAGCCGGCCGCCGCCCCCGCCCCCGCCAAGCCCGCCCCGGCCAAGCCGGCCGCCGCGCCGGAGCAGCCGAAGCAGCCGGAGCAGGCGCCCAAGGCGTCGATCCCGCCCGCCGCGGGCATGCCCCGCCCGGGCGCCGTGCCGGCGGCCGGCGAGCAGGCGGCGCCGCCCGCCGCGCCGCTGGACCTGCTGGCCCAGCTGACGAACACGCCGCCGCCCCCGCAGACCCCGCTGCGCACCGCCGTGCGCCGCGTGAAGATCTGGACGCCGCTCGTCCTGCTGCTCCTGATCGTCTTCTGTGTGGTGCAGGCGTTCCGCCCGCTGCCCGACCCGCGCCTCGCGCTGGGGGCGAAGAAGTCCTACAGCTTCGAGGGCGGCAGCGCCTCCTTCGTCTGGCCGGACGAGGGCCAGTCCGCGGCCAAGGTCGTGGGCGCCGGCGACGTGGGCACGTACGGCCCGCAGAAGCCGGTGCCGACCGCGAGTGTCGCCAAGGTCATGACCGCCTACGTGATCCTGCAGGGTCACCCCCTGCAGAAGGGGGACAAGACCAGCAACAAGATCACGATCGACGAGGCGGCGGAGAAGGAGTCCAGCGCCGAGGGCGAGTCCACGGCGAAGGTCCGTGCGGGGCAGGAGTTCTCCGAGTACGACATGCTCCGCATGCTGCTCATCCCGTCGGGCAACAACATCGCCCGTCAGCTCGCCCGGTGGGACGCGGGCGGTTCCGAGGAGGCGTTCGTCAAGAAGATGAACGACGCCGCCAAGCAGCTCGGCATGACCAACACCACCTACACCGACCCCAGCGGCCTGACGGCGACGACGAAGAGCACGGCCGTGGACCAGGTGAAGCTGGCCGAGGTGATGATCAAGAACCCGGTCGTCCGGGAGATCACCCAGCAGCCCAACGCCGACATCCCCGGCGGCCCGCACATCAACAACAACAACGACTCGCTGCTCGTGAAGGGCACCGGGGTCCTCGGCATCAAGACGGGCTCCAGCAGCGCGGCCGGCGGTGCGCTGATGTGGGCGGCGCGGCGGATGCTCGACGGCAAGGAGTACCTGATCGTCGGCGCCACCATGGACCAGCACTTCAAGGGCCTGGACCCCAACGCCGAGAACAGTCTCACCAAGGTCAAGAACAAGAGCTACGAGCAGCTCACGTCCATCCAGAAGGCGCTGACCACCGCCACCGTCGTCAAGAAGGGCGACGTCGTCGGCACGGTCGACGACGGCCTCGGCGGCAGCACGCCGGTCGTGGCGACCAAGGACGTCGTGGCCGTGGGCTGGGCCGGCTTCCAGGCGAAGTTCGCGCTGAGCGACGGCGGCCGGAAGATCCCGCACCAGGCGAAGGCCGGTACGGAGGTGGGCGAGCTCACGGTCGGCAGCGGCCCCGACGCGGTCAAGGTGCCGGTCGCGCTGAAGACCGCCCTCGCCGAGCCGTCCTTCGGCTCGAAGCTGACCCGTCTGGGCTGACGCACCCCCCGCGGCGGCGCGCTCGCGCCGCCGCGGGGCCGCCCGCGCGCGTGTTAGCGTCGCGGGGGTTTGCGCACGGCAGCCGGAGCATGCGTGAAGATTGGGGGAAATGGACCGGGGGAAGACGGGGAGTGGCGCAGTGACGACCGTGGAGCCCGCACGGGCCCGACGGCCCGGGCAGGAACAGCCGGGCAGCCAGGACGACGGCGCCCGAGCCGCCTCCGAGACCTCCGAGGACTCCGAGGCGCCCGTGGCCTCCGGAACCGGCCCCGAGGCCCCCACCGCGCCGCGCAGGCGGCTGCGCCGGCCCTCCTGGGCCGTCGTCCCCCACCACCGCAAGGTCCGCCGCCGGCTGCTGACCGGCACCGTGCCGGTGACGCTCGCCGTCGCCGCCGCCCTGCACCTGCTGTGGGTGCTCGTCTTCGCCAACAGCGGCGGTGACCTGGCCGCACAGGACGCCTGGGCCGAGTTCGCGCTGCAGCACCCCTCCTCGGCGTACAACCTCGCCTGGTACGGCGGCATGCACCCCGTCTCGTACAGCGTCATCTCGCCGTACCTGATGGCGCAGATCGGCGTGCGCAGCACGATGATGCTCGCCGGCACGATCTCCGCGGGCCTGATCGCCCTCCTGCTCGTGCGCAGCCGCGCCGTGCGCCGGCCGCTGTGGCCGGCGATGTACGGGGCGTTCGCGCTGCTGTGCAATGCCATCTCCGGCCGGGTGACCTTCGGGCTCGGCACGATGTTCGCCCTGGCCGCCGTGGCGACGGTCTTCGCGTGGCCGGCGCGCTGGCGCGCGACGGGCCGCCACCGCTGGCCGCGGGCGGTGCTGGCGGGCGTGATGGCCGGCCTGGCGACGGCCTCCAGCCCGGTGGCCGGCCTGTTCGTGGGCATCGTCGCGGCGGCGCTGTGGCTGGGCCGGCGGCGGCCGGCCGCGTACGCGCTCGGCGTGCCGCCGGTGCTGGTGGTGGCGCTGTCGGCGTGGTTCTTCCCGTTCTCCGGGCAGCAGCCCATGGCGTTCGCCTCCGCGATCCTGCCGCTGCTGGCGGGCATCTTCGGGATGGCGTTCACCCCTCGCTCCTGGCGCACGCTGCGGACCGTCTCGGCGCTCTACGTGCTGGGCGTGCTGCTCGTGTGGCTCATCCCCTCCCAGATCGGGACGAACATCTCCCGCCTGGGCATGATCTTCGGCGGCGTCGTGCTCGTCGCCGTCCTCACCGACGCGCAGGTGCCGCCGCGCGCCGAACTGCTGAAGCGGGGGCGCGCCTGGCTCGCCGCCGTCCTGGCCCTGACCACCATCACCACCTGGCAGCTGGTCAACTCCATCAGCGACATCATCCACACCACCCCGGCCGCCTCCTGGGCCCGCGAGCTGGCCCCCCTCGTGGACCGGCTGCAGCAGGTCGACGCGGCCGGCGGCCGCGTCGAGGTGGTGCCCGCACGCAGCCACCGCGAGGCCTCGGCGCTCGCCCCCTACGTCAACCTCGCCCGCGGCTGGAACCGCCAGGCCGACCTCAAGCGCAACCCCCTCTTCTACGAGGAGGGCATGCTCACCGCCGACAGCTACCGCACCTGGCTCAGCCGCTGGGCCGTGGCCTACGTCGTGCTGCCCACCGGCGAGCCCGACAACGCCGCCGTCGAGGAGGCCAAGCTCGTGCGCGGCGGGCTGCCGTACCTGCGCGAGGTCTGGTCGGACGCCAACTGGAAGCTGTTCCAGGTCAAGGAGCCCACCCCGCTCGCCGATCCGCCCGCGGTCGTCGAGCGCTCCGACGCCGAAGGGATCACCGTCAGCGTGCGCACGGCCGGGCCCGTGCTCATCCGCGTCCCGTACTCGCCGTGGCTCGGCCTCGTCGACGCGGCCGGCAAGGACGTCCAGCCCCCCAAGGCCGGGCCGAACGGCGAACCCCCGGTCAACGTCAACGGCTGCCTGACCAAGCAGGTGCAGGAGCCGAAGGCCGGCCAGCCCGAGGACGACTGGACCGTCCTGCGCGCCCCGCACCCCGGTACGTACCGCATCGTCGCCCGCTACAAGCTGCCGCGCGGCACGGGCTGCCCGGACGACCTGGCGCGATGACGCTGCGCGCGGGGGCGGCTGCGCACCGTCACCCGTTCGCAGTCCTGCGCCGCGGTCGGGCGCATCCGTCCGGTTGATCTTTTGGCACCCGGCATGACCTGCTGATTCGGTGCGCGGACGGTGCGCCGTACGGGCCCGTGCGGGGCACCGGCCGGGGTGCGGAGCGGCCGGGAGGCGGCTTCGCTCGGGGTGAAGGAGCGCGGAGACCCGACTCCTGCTGCGGCACATCGGCGTGCCGCGTCCGCGCTCACGGAGGAAGCATGCGTACTGCACGAGTGCTCGCCGGGACCGCACTGACCATAGCCGCGCTGGGCCTGCCGGCCGTCCCCGCGCTCGCCGACCTGCACTTCGGGAAGTTGGAGGTCACCCCCGCGAGCGTCCGCCCGGGTGCCACCGTCACCGTCAACACCACCGCATGCGGCCCGGACGGCAAGGGCACCGGCGACGCCAGTGCGGTCGGCGGCCCCGCGTCCTTCGCGCTCAAACCGGGCACGCACAAGGAAACCGTCGTCGGCGAGTTCAAGGTGCCGGACACGGCCAAACCCGGCACGTACGGCATCGGCGCCAAGTGCGCCAACGGCAAGGAAGCCACCGGCGATGTCACGGTCACCGGCAGCGGCGGCAGCAGCTCCGCCAAGCCCAGCCCCGCGCCCAGCATGTCGATGTCGCCGATGCCCAAGGGCGGCATGAAGACCGGCGTCGGCGGCACCAGCGACGACTCGGGCACCGTCGAGATCGTGGCCGGCGCCTCCGTGCTGGGGGCGGCGCTCGCCACCGGCGTGTGGTTCCTGCGCCGCCGCAGCAGCAGCGGCGACCAGGCCTGACGGCCCGACGCGAGGACGGTCCACGGTGCCGGCCGGACCGCGCCTGGGCCCCCGGGCACGCCCCCGCCGCCCGGGGGCCCGTTCACCGGGCCCGCACGCGGCGTACCTCCGCACCGAGGGGGCGTCCCCGCGCACCCCGGGCCGTGCCCGCCCGGCCGCGGCCCCGGCGCCCCCCGCCCTCCGCGACGCCGCCCGGCCGGGCGTCTGCTGGGCCTCGGAAGACGAGCTCGCCGCGCTGCGCGCCGCTGCCGATCTGGTGCGGGCGCATCCGGCGGTGCTGCACCGGGCACTGGTCGACCGGGGTGCGGGCGTACAGGCCGAGGGGGCGACGGGGGCCGGGAAGGGTGCGGCGGCGCGCGGGGCCGCGCCGGAGCGGGCGCCGCGGCGGCAGTCGGGCAGGCGCGGTTCCGCCCGCGCGGGGGCGTCGTCGAAGCGGAGCCCGGTGCCGGGGGTGTGGCGGCGGGACGTTCTCGTCGGTGCCGTCGTCGCCCTTGCGCTGTGCGGGGGGAGCTGGCTCGTCCAGCGGGGGGTGCGGGAGGTGGGGCCGCCGCCGCAGCCGTCGCGGGAGCAGGCGTTCTCGACCGCGGGCATGCCGCTCATGGGGCCGCGGCCGGACGAGCGCGTCGTGCCGCCGTTGCCGGCGGCCGCGCCGACGCGGGTGCGGATACCGGCCGTGCAGGTGGACGCCCCTTTGGTGCCGCTCGGTCTGGAGGCGGACGGGACGCTGGCCAGTCCGCCGGAGGACGACCGCAATCTCGCCGGCTGGTACGCGGGCGGCACCGCGCCCGGCGCCGCGGGGACCGCCGTGGTGGCCGGGCACGTCGACACCGGGAGCGGGCCCGCGGTCTTCTACAGCCTGGGTGCCCTCAAGAAGGGCGACACCGTGGAGATCGCGCGCGAGGACGCCCGCACGGCCGTGTTCACGATCGACGCGATCGAGGTCTACGACAAGGCGGACTTTCCCTCGGAGAGGGTCTACGGCGCCACGAACCGCGCCGAACTGCGCCTGATCACCTGTGGCGGCGGCTTCTCGCAGGAAGCCGGCGCCTACCTCGGCAACGTGGTCGTCTACGCCCATCTCACGGGCGTGCTCCACTTGCCTCAGCTGCTGGGCTGAGGCTGACCGGCGAGCACCTCCAGGAGGGAGTCGCCGTACTTGGCCAGCTTGTTCTCGCCGACGCCGCTGATGCCGGAGAGCTCCTCCAGCGACCCCGGCACGGCCGTGGCGATCTCGCGCAGGGTGGCGTCGTGGAAGATGACGTACGCCGGGACGCCCTGCTCGCGCGCGGTCGCCGCGCGCCAGGCGCGCAGCGCCTCGAAGACGGGCACCGCCTGCTCGGGCAGTTCCGCAACGGCAGCGGAACGCTTGCCTCCGCCCGCGCCTCCCCCCGCGCCGCCGCTCTTCGCGGAGCGACCCGGCTTCTCGGGCTCGCGCCGCATCGGCACCTGCCGCCGCTGCCCCAGGACGTCCCCGCTGGCCTCGGTCAGCACGAGCGTGCCGTACTCGCCCTCCACCGCCAGCAGCCCCTGCGCCAGCAACTGCCGCACGACCGCCCGCCATTCGGCGACGCTCAGCTCGGTGCCGATGCCGAAGACGGTCAGCGCGTCGTGGTCGTGCTGGATGACCTTCGCGGTCTTCTTGCCGAGCAGGATGTCGATGATCTGGCCCGCGCCGAACTTCTGCCGCCGCTCGCGCGCCAGCCGGAAGACCGCCGAGAGGAACTTCTGCGCGGCGATCGTGCCGTCCCACGTCACCGGCGGGGTCAGGCACGTGTCGCAGTTGCCGCAGGAGGTGGCCTCCGGCTCCTGCCCGAAGTACTCCAGCAGCCGCCCGCGCCGGCACTCCACCGTTTCGCACAGCGCGAGCATCGCGTCCAGGTGGGCGGCGAGGCGCCGCCGGTGCGCGTCGTCGCCCTCCGAGCCGTCGATCATCTTGCGCTGCTGGACGACGTCCTGCAGGCCGTACGCCAGCCAGGCCGTCGACGGCAGCCCGTCACGGCCGGCGCGGCCGGTCTCCTGGTAGTAGCCCTCGACGGACTTGGGCAGGTCGAGGTGGGCGACGAAGCGCACGTCCGGCTTGTCGATGCCCATGCCGAACGCGATCGTCGCCACCATCACGATCCCGTCCTCGCGCAGGAACCGCGCCTGGTGCTCCGCGCGCGTGGCCGCGTCCAGGCCCGCGTGGTAGGGCAGGGCGTCGATGCCGTGCTGGACGAGGAAGGCGGCGGTGTCCTCGACGCCCTTGCGGGACATGCAGTACACCACGCCCGCGTCGCCGGCGTGCTCCGCGCGCAGCAGCTCCAGCAGCTGCTTCTTGGGCTCGGTCTTGGGCACGATCCGGTACTGGATGTTGGGCCGGTCGAAGCTGGCGACGAAGTGCCGGGCGTCGTCCAGCTTCAGCCGCGTCGCGATCTCCCGGCGCGTGGCGTCGGTGGCCGTGGCCGTCAGGGCGATGCGCGGCACGTCCGGCCAGCGCTCGTGCAGCGCGGACAGCGCCAGGTAGTCGGGCCGGAAGTCGTGGCCCCACTGGGCGACGCAGTGGGCCTCGTCGATGGCGAAGAGGGAGATCTTGCCGCGGTCCAGCAGCCGCAGGGTGGCGTCGACGCGCAGCCGCTCGGGGGCGAGGTAGAGCAGGTCGAGCTCGCCGGCGAGGAACTCCGCCTCGACCATGCGCCGCTCGTCCGCGTCCTGCGTGGAGTTCAGGAAGCCGGCCCGCACCCCGAGGGCGCGCAGCGCGTCCACCTGGTCCTGCATGAGGGCGATCAGGGGGGAGACGACGACGCCGACGCCCGGGCGCACCAGCGCCGGGATCTGGTAGCACAGCGACTTGCCGCCGCCGGTCGGCATCAGGACGAGCGCGTCGCCGCCGGCGACGACGTGCTCGACGATCGCCTCCTGCTCGCCGCGGAACGCGTCGTACCCGAAGACGCGCCGCAGGCAGCGCAGGGCGTCGCTGTCGCCGCCTGCGGGGCCGTGCTGGGTGGGGTCGTCGGACATGGAGGGAAGTCTAGGGGCCCCCACCGACAGCCGGAGGCCGATCAAGGAACCCCGGGACGCGGGGCACGTCGGGCGAGCAGGTCAGGCCACTTCCATGCCGAAGTCGAGCACCAGCGCCTCCAGCCCGCCCGGGTAGCCCTTGCCGCCGACCACGAAGTCCCAGTCGCCGCCCGGCCGCCTGCGGAACGAGCCGAGGACGAGCGCGGTCTCGCCGGGCCGCCCGTCGGAGACCTCCAGCTGCCCGAGCTCGGTGCCAAAGGCGTCGGCCAGCCGGATCCGGGCGTCGGTGAAGAGCGCGAGGTCGGCGTCCGGATTGATCTCCGGGTCGATCGCGGCGGCGAGCACGAGCCGGTCGGCGGCCTCCGGCAGCTCCTCGAAGCGGACATGCAGGGCCGCCTTGTCGCCGGCGGACGGCGCGGCGGAGCGGACCGCTCCGTCGGGGGTGCGCGGGTTGTTGAAGAAGACGAAGTGGTCGTCGCTCAGCACGCGCGAGCCACTGCAGACCAGGGCGCACACGTCGAGGGCCACGCCACCGGACCACGACAGGCCGAGCACGCTGTGCGTCTGCGTCTGCGTCTGTGTCTGCGCAGGCCCGGCGCCGGGCTCCGGCTCCCGCCGCGGCGCCCCGCCCCCGAGCCGGCCGCGCAGGCCGTGCTGGGCGAGCAGGGCCACGAGCTCCTCGCCGGAGATCAGCGTCAGCGGCTTGCCGCCGGCGAAGGCGTGCGAACCGGGGCCGAACTTCGACGTCGTCACCAGGACGCCCTTGTTGGCGCCGGCCGCCTGCACGGTGCCGTACAGATCGCGTACGGCGGTCGGGGGCACGGTCTTGCGGTACCGCTTGACCTGCACGATGATCCGCCCGCCGCTGATCGGGTCGGGGTCCAGGGCCTCGACGTCCACGCCGCCGTCGTTCGAGCGGCTCGTCATCACCGCGCGCATCCCGCGGGCCCGGAACAGCTCGGCGACCAGCGCCTCGAACTCGACCGGGTCCATCTCGAACAGGTCCGGGTCGTCCCCGCCGCCGTGGGAGACCACCGAGCGCCCCACGTCCGCCGGCAGCCGCCCGGGCCGCACCGCGGCCAACTGGTCGGGCCGGGCCGACACCTGCCCGCCCAGCCCGCCCGTCACGCACTCCACCGCGTCGACCTGCTGCAGGTTCATGGCGGCGAAGACGTCGCGGTCGGCGGTGACGGTCGCCAGGTGGATGTGGGCGGGCCGCCCGGTGGCCGGATCGTGCTCGTCGACGAAGCCGTTGCAGACCACCGACTGCAGCGCCCCGAAGGCATCCGCGGCAAACAGCTCGCGCACCGCCAGCAGCACGCACTGGGCCACCACGTCGCGGTAGACCGAGCGCCGCTGGCCGGCCGGGCGGGCGGTCTCCTTCTCCTCGTCGCTCGCCGCCACGTACCGCACGGCCTTCGCGGCCGGGACGACGTCGAAGCCCGGCAGCTCCCAGTCCAGCACCAGCTGGCGGGCGCCGGGGTCGTAGGCGGCGGATATCTGGTGCGGGAACTCCTCCGGCCAGGCGGCCGAGGCGTACAGCGCGGCGGAGAAGTACTCGACGACCGCGTCCGGATCGCCCGCGCGCAGGGCCGCCTCCATCTCGGCGACGCCCGCGTTGTGCCGGCGTATCTCCGCCAGGGTGGTGGCCGCCCACTGGTCGTACTGCTGCCTGTAGGCGGCCAGTTGCTGCTGGCGCTGCGTCTCGGCGGCCTGCGCGGCGTACCAGTCGCGCTCGAAGCGCTCGCGCGCACCGAAGCCCCCGTACTGGCCGGCGTCCGGCATCGGCACGGGCCGGGCCAGGTGCCCCGGACTGAACGGCTCCAGCTGCTCCGGGCGCCGCAGCCCGGCCACCGTGAAGGCCGGCGCGCGGCACCCCGCGGCCAGCAGCCCCTCCAACTCGGCGACGCGCGCCTCGATCTCCTCCGTCCGGCGCCGCGCCTCGGCCTCCCGGGCCTGCCGGTACGCCTGGCGCTGCTCCCGGTCCTGCCGGGCCGCCGCCCGCGTCGCCTCCCGCTGCGCCTGCACCTCGGCCCGGTGCCGGGCCTCCTGCTGCCGCTGTTGCTGCCGCTGTGCCTCGGCCCAGACCCCGAGCAGCCCACCGCGCCGACTCATCCGGATTCCCTCCCCGCCCCTGACGGGTCAACTTTAGTGGGCGGGGGAGGGCGAAAAGATCACCTGTGTGAGGGATTCGGCGGCGGGCGGCCGTCACTTCCTGGGTGACCGGGAACGTGTCCGCGGTCGTGGCCCGCTCGTTCTCGTCGCAGGAGCCCTTTTCGTCCCGTTGATCCTGGGGAGTCCCCGATGCGACGAGTCCTCGCGGCGGCCGGCCTGGCCGCCTCCGCCCTGACCATGGCGACAGCCGGCCCGGCCGCAGCCCTGCCCAAGGCGCCGGACCTGGCCGGGCTGGGCGTGAGCGTGGACGCGGTGGCGCAGCGGGCGACGGCGGCCGCCGGCGACGCCGGCGGCAGGGCCGTCCGCCGCACCGTCCCCGCAGCGGGCCGCACGGGCGGCACCGCCGTCCGCACGACGACCGCCGCGGCCCGCCGCCTCACCCGCGAGGCCGCCGGTTCGGCGAGCGACATCCTGGGCGAGACCTCCGCCTCCGCAACCCGCGCCGGCCTTCCGATCGGCGGCCTCCCGACGAAGGGCCTGCCCCGCGTCGATCGCCTCCCGGCGGTGGACGTCACGGGCCTGGGCTGAGCGAGACGTCTAGTCAAGTTTGATGAGTCGCCCGTTCGGGCATACCCTCGCTGCCGCAACTGCTCATCAAATTTGACTAGTGGGGGAAATGTATGACCGTCCTGCCCGACACCGGATACACGCCCACCGCCGAGGACCGCGCGAGCCTGGACGCCTGGTTCGCGGAGTACGACGCCCGAAGCGCCGAGCGCGACGTCGAACGGATGGCCGACATGGCGGTCTTCCCCCTCAACCTCGTCAGCGACGACTCCGCCGGAAACGGCCGCACCGCCCAATGGGACCGCGAGCAGTTCGTCACCACGATGAAGCACGTGATGGCAGACGGCCCCGAGGACATCACCTTCGAGTCGACCCGCACCCCCGTCTTCCTCGCACCGTCCATGGCCGTGGTCTTCACGAACTGCACCATGACGACGGGCGACCACACCCGGCAACTGCGCTACGCCGACATCCTGGTCAGGCGGAACGGCACGTGGGCCTTCCAGACGATGCTCCAGAGCGGCTGGGGCGACAACCTCTGAAGGCCCCGAACCCCTGAAGGCCCCGGACCGCACACGGTCCGAGGCCTTCACCAGGTGCCCCCGGGCAGATTCGAACTGCCGACACCCGCTTTAGGGGTTTTCCCTGGTCGCGAGTCGCGCAACTTCCAGCCCAGTAACGCTTTCCGGGGGAGTTGGGCACGTGTGGCCGCAGTCCATCGTGATGCGCACGGCGGATTCCTCACCGGGTCGACGGCTAGGGCACGATTGGTGGAGTCTGCGCGACCGTCCGTTCCCATTTCCGGCGATGGTCGCCCCCGGCGCGTCGTGCGTGGTATCGCTCCTGTCACCCGTCAGGTCGAGGGCGCACACCATCGTCACACCCCGGACAATCCTCGGTATCGAGGGCCTGGACCGTTCGGCAGTGGTTGCAGCTCCAGTGCGTCGGAGCCGGCGCGGCCTGATGCGCGTCCTTCGGACGGACGGATAGGTCGGCGTCCCGGCGTAGCGCCTCCATGATCGAACCGTTGGGGTCGAGACGCGGCACTGCAGAGACCAGCATTCTCGCCGCCAATCGGTGGTCCGCCGACTCCGAGGAAGCGGCCCGCGCCAGGAGCGAAGGGCGCCGATCGCCTGAGGTCATGACGGCGACGGCGTGAAAGAGGGCCGCCCGGTAGCGAGGCCAATGGGTCATGTCCCTGTCGAACAGCTTCTGGCCGTCCCACGGAACGCAACCTCTCTCCAGGTTGATAAGCACGTTCGCTGCCGACCACGCTATCCATGAGGAGTCCGCTTCCAGGCACGCCAGCAACGCCGTCTGCTGGGCGTCCGTGAGGGCCTGCCCGAGATCGGGGAGCAGCGATGGCTCGACCAAAGGGGGTGTGCTCGCGACGAGCCACTCGTTCAGCAGTGAATCGGGCACGGTGATCCGCTGGAGGTGACGCGCCTGGGCGGCCACAGCCGCCTTGTCGATGCCGTACGCGTCCGCCGTCGCGTCGAGCCACGCCCGGCGCTCGTCGGCACTATCGTGAGCGAAGGTGCGGCTGATCTCGCTCTCCGGAGAATCGGAGTATCCGGTCGCCGCGAGAAGGTCGCCAAGGGCGGTGAGCGACCAGAAATCCCCGTCCATGGGCTCCGGGCACGGGCCATAGAGCGACACGAGGTCGGAGAGGAGGGCCGTCCTGTCGTCCCGCGAGCTGGATACCCAGTGCCGCAGGCTGGTGGCGACGTTCCCCCAACGCCGACGCGTATCGAATCCCGCGCGCGTGAGTGCGGCGTAGATCCTCTCTGCGACGCGCCCCGGCGTGTGCATCGCAAGGGCGAACACGAGCTCACCCGCGTCGTCGGATAGCTCACTGAGATGTTCAGCCGCGCCTAGGGCGACCTGTTCCATTCCCGGTGTAAGGACGCCGCCACCGACCATCTCCCATCTGCGCCGCCCTTTCTGCACCATCTCGGTGCCCTGTGGCAGGGGAAGCGCTAGCACCGCGCGGAGCGCTTCGATCTCCGCCCCGCTCAAGGGGGACGCGTCCGTGCGTGCGTCCGTCAGCGCACACAGGGTCCGGGCGATCGACTTGGCGGTGCCGTCAAGCTCGGACAGTTCCACGAGGTCCGCTCGCTGTCGCCGAGACGCTGACGGCAGGGCTAGCAGACACGCGGCCTCCACGAAGGACCACGGCCCCGTGTTGGGTGTCTTGTCCCACAACGCCGGGAAGAACTTTGGGGGCTTGCTGGGACCGCGCGGGAGTACCGGCTCGCCCACTAGCGCACCGAGGACTCCGTCCGTCAACTGGCCCAGGACCCGTTCCATCTCGTTGTCGGAAAGACTTACGACGCCGCGCGCCGCGAGATCAGTCACCATCAGGGTGGCCTCCCGCTGCGTCTCACCGACATCGAGTAGTGCCTCGGTCGTACGGGGATCGAGGCCGGCGGCGAGTGCGATCGCCCCATCGGAGTCCGTGTGGGCGAGGGCGAGGTGCAGCCAGTCCCGCAGTTCCTCGGCACCGCACGACCGCACCCACATGGCCGTTGCGATCTCGGTGAAGACCTTGCTGCGAGCGGTGAGTTCGCCCGCGCTGTTCACGACGAACACGGCGACGTGCTCGTCCCAGAACCGGAGCACGTGTTCCGCCACCTCGCCGGCCGCGGCGGGCGGCATGGCCCAGCGCAGCGGGTCCCTCAGCATGCTGGTCAGCGTCTCGAGGGCGCGTCCCGCCGGAGGGGTCGCCTCGCCGTTGAGGAGTCGTCCGAGCGTGACGAACCCGTCGAGGAGCATGCCCGTCGTCAGCGTGGGTGCCCAGGGCCGGGCCGGGGCGAGCATCCCCCGCAGCCGCTCCTGCTCCCACCGGTGTACGGACTGTTCCACCGCGCGGTGCAACAGCGCTGCACGTCCCTTGGGGAGGTCGGCGTCCGGCGCGTTCGCGCAGACGAGAGCGAGCAAAGTGGCGAGCAGCGGCACCTCGAGCAGGTGCGCGTGTTCCTTCTTCGCAGCTTCGATCCAGGCGCGTCGCGTTGCCAGGAAGGCCGCTCGGTCAGGCTCGGGAATCCGTGCCTCGGCACAGGCGATGAGGACGCTGTCGACCGTCGCGCCTAGATCTCGAGGAGGCGCGAGCTCCACACGGGGCAGACCGAGCCGGGCTGCGGCCCCTTGCGCGTTCGCCCGGGTCGTCACCACGATCCCGCAGGAGGGATGCAGGGACGCGAGGATCTCTTCGAGCTGCTGCGCGACCCAAGGGGCGCGTGCCCCGCATTCGTCGAGTCCGTCGCAGAGGACAAGCGCACACCCCCGGTCGATCTCCTCCTTGAGGTACGCGGCGAGCGGCGCCCGGTCCGCGTCCGGCACTGTGCCCGCCACGGCGTCGTCGACCAGGCCATCGATGGTCAGGCGTCCCGGCTGCCCTTTCAGCAGACGCGGCAGCGAGACGGGGATCGGGACGGGAGCGTCGGCGTGGCTGGCACAGTGAGCCGCGATCTCCCGCAGCGCCGCCGATTTCCCTGAGCCCGGCTGCCCCACGATGAGCATGCGGCGCCAACGCCTGAGGCGTTGGAGGAGAGGTGAGGAGATGCGCTCACCCTCCACGTCGATCCGGAGGCCGTCCATGAGGTCGTCGACGACGAGGGGCGAGAGGTCATCAGCGAGCAGGCTGAGGTCGATCCGTCCGGCCTCCGCTGCGAGCCGGCTGCGGTACGCGTCGACGGCGTTCCGACGGGAGGCCAGACGCATCGCTACCTGACCTCCCTGGTCCGGGAGCACGGTCACCCCCGAGGCGGTCAGGGCAGCAACCCAGTCCTCGACGGAACTCCCGAGCGCCTCGCCCGCTGCCGATGGAAGAAGTCGGCCAGGGCGCTCACAGCACTGGGTCCCCGCGCGTCCGCTACGACGAGGTTCATCAGGGCAGCCAGGAGGTCACGGTGCGGTGCCGGTCCGATCGAGCCGGGTAGGTGGAGGACACGCGCCCGGTCGAGGACGAGGCCGCGGACCCGCGACGGAAGGCGGTCGGTGAGGAGGGCGAGGGCCCTGGACTCGTCACCGGTCTCCATGCGCAGGCCCGCACGGTGGCGTCGCAGAGCCCGGTCGAGGTTCTTTACCGGCCCGACGAGTTCCTCGCCGGCGATGACCAGAAGATCGTCGGCACCGAGCGTCGGAACCTGTCCCACCCATCCCGTCAGCGTCTCTTCCAGCGGACGCCCTCGGTCGATCTTCCGCTTTGCGGACACGTAGGCGCGGCGTCCGTCGGAGAAAGTGACACGGATGTCGTCGGTCGGATCGCTGGTCTCGAAGTCCAGCCGGACGGGCCACACCCCGGCGGGAACGTCCAGCCCCGACACCGGGCGGCCACGGAGCCCGTGTACGGCCAAGTGCACGGCCAGCTCGCACCGGAAGACGCTGCCGACCTCCCCAGCCTGCCCCGCCCTGCTCACCCCGACCGCACCCCACCCGACCGACCCACACCGCTTGCTCCGGACCTCCGGCGGAGCACCGCCCCATGGTAAGACGTCACACCGGGAGGTGGGCGCGAGACAAGGATGGTTCGCGTAGTTACCAGTGTGGCATCAATGCGTGCTACCCCTTATGCGTTATCGAAATCGCGCATTGGCTGACCTTTCTCTATCGATAAGCAATTTACATTCGATGTCATCTCCCCCTTGGGGGCGGTTAGCGTCGGCTATCGCTTCGCGTCCCCATTCGGAGTGGAGGACTTGAGTCTCTTACTGTTGGCGATTTTCTGCATCCCGTTCTTCCTGGCGACTCGCCGATCAGATTGCCAGTACCGCCTGATGGCGCAGCAGCGCAAGCGCAACCCCAGCGGTGCCGGGACAATCACCAAGCGCAAGGACGGCTGGTATCGGGCAGCGGTCTACGTGCTTCAGTCGGATGGCACTCGTGCCCGCAATTTCGCTTATTGCAGACGCGGGCCGAGCGCGACGCCAAGCACCGAATCCTGGTCGACAAGGCCGAGTACAGCATTCCCGTGCCCACCCGTTCGACAAAGATCGCCGAGTGAGCTGCCGTACTGGCTGGACAGCGTCGTGAAGCCCCGGCAGAAGCTGAGTACGTACGAAAAGTAAACGCTACCGGTCCTTCACTCGAATTGCCCGCCAAGCAGGTCTCCGGGTGGTCCGGCTGCACGATGCTCGGCACGGCACCGCCACTCTGCTGACCGCGGCAGGGGTGGCGCCCCGGGTCGTGATGGAGATCCTCGGCCACAGCCAGATCAGCATCACGATGGACATCTACACGCACGTCGTCCAGGACACCCAGCGCGAGGCCATGAGCCACATGGACCGTCTGCTCAGGCAGCGGCCCGCCCCCGGTCCTCGCCGTTGATGTCAAAAACGGATGTCAAAGGCCCCCAGCCATGATCGGCTGGGGGCCTTTGCGCATGTGCCCCCGGGCAGATTCGAACTGCCGACACCCGCTTTAGGAGAGCGGTGCTCTATCCCCTGAGCTACGGAGGCGCGAGCGCCGGGCGCCGGGTGGGCGTCGGGGCTCGACGGACAGGTTAGCGGATCGGGGCGGGGCAGGTCAGGGGCTGTCAGGCGGGGGAGGGGTGGGGTGGTCGGCGGGTGATGCGGACGTGCCAGGTGCCGGCGCGGTCCTGGGAGAGGACCTCGACCGTGACGCCGGGGGCCGTGAAGCGCTGGCCGGTGCGGAAGGCGGCGTCGGTCAGGGCCGGGCTCACGTTGGGGTCGGTGGTCAGGCAGCCGCGGCTGCCGGGGGTGGCGTCGGCGGCGCGGACGGGGGCGGCGCCGGAGGGGAGGGCGGTGTCGACGGTGGTGATCAGGACGCCGGGGCGGCAGACGGCGTGGTCCAGGCGGCCCGGGGCGCGGGCCTCCAGGGTCAGGGCGCGGGTGGGGGAGAGGGGGACGACGGCGAGTTTGGGGCCGCCCCTGCGGGAGGTGGGGCTCAGGGCGACGGTGCGGCGGCCGGGCCGGGCCAGGCAGTGGACCTGGCCGGGGGCCAGCCAGCCGAGCTTCCACTTGTGCCAGGCGAGGAAGTCGTTGGAGGGGCCCCAGTCCTCCTCCATCGGGTCCCAGTGGCCGACGGGGGTGCGCGGGGCGCGGCGGCCGGTGCCGGCGTAGAGGTCGGGCAGGCCGAAGCTGTGGGTGTTCTCGTGGGTCAGGACGCGGTAGGGGCTGTCGCCGGTCTGCCGGCTCCAGATGAAGGAGACGTTGCGGATGGCGGTGCCGCCCCGGGTGGCCAGGCCGGTGGCGGTGCCGGCGAAGGTCACCGAGCGCACGTCCTGGACGGCGGGCGGTCCCGCCTCGGGGACGGCGAGGACGTTGATCAGGTCGTAGCGGCGGAAGTCGACGGTGCCGTCGGCGGCGTCGACGATCTCCTTGGCGAGGGCGTGGTAGCCGTCGTCGCGGTTGGGGTCGAAGGGGGTGCCGCGGGTGATGCCGTACGCGCGGTACGGCCGTGACATGCGGATCCAGCGCAGCACGGGGGTGGAGCGGTAGTCCAGCCGGCCGTAGGAGCTGGTGCGGTAGTGGTCGGCGACGGCCGGGAAGAACTCGGCGTACCGCCGGCGCGGCGAGATGCGGGCGGGGACGTCGGGGAAGTCGATGAGGAAGGTGACGGCCCGCACCGTGCCGCTGGAGGGCGCGAATCCGTGCGGGGTGCGGGCGCCTTCCGAGACGTGCCGGGTGACGGTGCGCAGGGCGCAGGGGCCGGTGGGCGGGCGGCCGCGGGGCAGGGCGGAGGCGGTCGCGGGGAGCCCGGCCGGGGCGGGCAGGGCGGGCACGGCACGGTGCGCGGGCGGCGGCGCGGGCGCGGTGAGCGCCCCGACCGTCGCCGCCAGGACGACCATCACCAGGGGCTTCATGCGTCCACCCTGAGCACGCCGCGCTGCGGTCCGCGCTCCGGGCTGCGGCAGACGGGGGCGGTCCGATGGTGTGACGTACGCCACTCGGCGCAGCGAAATATCCGGGGAGCTTCTCCCCGTTTAAGTGGGTGTTCCTCCCAAACGGGGAGGCACTCCCCGGAAGGAACGGAAGGAACCCCGCCCATGGACCGGCAGCCGCGCCTGCGCGCCGACGCCCTGCGCAACCGCGAGCGGATCGTCGCCGCGGCCCGGGAGGCGCTGGTCGAACACGGGGCCGAGACCTCCCTCGATGAAATCGCTCGACGGGCCGGGGTCGGCAATGCCACCCTGTACCGGCACTTCGCGGACCGCCGCGAGCTGATCCACCATGTCACCCTCTCCGTCATGGCCCGCATCGCCGACCGGGCCGAGGCGGCGCGAGCGGAGGAGCCCGATGCTTTCCAGGCGCTGAGCCGTTTCGTCCATGCCGCGGCGGACGAGCGGATCGGTGCGCTCTGCCCGTTGCTCGCCGAGGGCATCGACAAGGGCCATCCCGAACAGGTCGACGCGCGCGACCGGTTGGAGAGCGCCGTGGAGGCGCTGCTGTCCGCCGCCCGCGCCACGGGTCAGCTGCGGGGGGACATCGCCATGGGTGACCTGATGGTGGCCATCACCCAGCTCACCAGACCGCTGCCGGACACCGGGTGCCTGGACTTCGACCGGTTCGTCCACCGCCACCTGCAGCTGTTCCTGGACGGCCTGATGGCCCCGGCCCGCTCCGAACTTCCCGGCACCCCCGCGACCTTGGACGACCTGCGCCGCGCGCGCCGGCCCGCCGCCTGCGGCACGCCGGTGTGACGGCGGCAGGGCGGCGGCCGAACACCTGCCGTACTGCCCGCCGAGTACCACCTCTTATGCACCACGTACGACGTGCCCGCACGCTTCGCACCACCCCACCGGATCACCACCGTCAGATAGGCCCCACCTCATGCCCGACCTCATGAAGCAACCCGACCCGAACCGCTGGAAAGCGCTGATATTCATCGCCCTGGCGCAGCTGATGGTCGTCCTCGACGCGACGATCGTGAACATCGCGCTGCCGTCCGCCCAGGCCGACCTCCACATCTCCGACGGCAACCGGCAGTGGGTCATCACCGCCTACGCCCTTGCCTTCGGCGGACTGCTGCTGTTCGGCGGCCGGATCTCCGACCTGTGGGGCCGCAAGCGCGCGTTCGTCACCGGCCTGATCGGCTTCGCGGCCGCCTCCGCGCTCGGTGGCGCCGCCGTCAACTCCGGCATGCTGCTGGGCGCCCGCGCCCTGCAGGGCGTCTTCGGCGCCATGCTCGCCCCGGCGGCGCTGTCGCTGCTCGCCGTGCTCTTCACCGAGGCGAAGGAGCGCGCCAAGGCGTTCGGCGTCTTCGGTGCCATCGCGGGTGCCGGTGGTGGTGTCGGTCTGATCCTCGGCGGTCTGTTCACCGAGTACCTCAACTGGCGCTGGACGTTCTTCGTGAACATCCCCTTCGCCGTCGTCGCCGCCGTCGGCGCGATCAGCGTCGTCCGTGAGCCCGCGGAGAGCCGCAACCCCTCGAAGCTGGACATCCCCGGTGTTATCCTGGCCACGCTCGGCCTGGTCTCCCTGGTGTACGGCTTCACGCGCGCCGAGTCCGACGGCTGGACCGCCGGCATCACCATCGGCCTGTTCGTCGCGGCGGCCGTGCTGCTGGGCGCCTTCCTGGTCGTCGAGCGCACGGTGAAGGCCCCGCTGATGCCGCTGCGCGTGCTGACCGACCGCAACCGCGGCGGTGTCTACATCTCCCTGGGCCTGGCCGCCATCGCGATGTTCGGCCTGTTCCTGTTCCTGACCTACTACCTGCAGGTCGTCCGCGGCTACTCGCCGGTCAAGACCGGTCTGTCGTTCCTGCCGATGATCGCCATGATGATCACCGGTTCCACGCAGATCGGCACGCGCCTGATGACCCGCGTCCCGGCGCGCTGGCTGATGGGCCCCGGCTTCCTGCTGGCGGCGGCCGGCATGACCCTGCTGACCCAGATCGATCTGGACACCTCCTACGCGGCGGTGATCCTGCCCGGTCTGATGATGATGGGTCTGGGCATGGGCACGGCCTTCATGCCCGCGATGAGCCTGGCCACCCACGGCGTGCAGCCGCGCGACGCGGGCGTCGCCTCGGCCATGGTCAACACCTCGCAGCAGGTCGGCGGCGCCATCGGCACCGCGCTGCTCAACACCATCGCGGCCAGCGCCACCACGGACTACTTCAAGTCCCACATGGCGGGCGCCACGAACCAGAAGGTCCTCACCTTCCAGTCGATGGTCCACGGCTACGCCACCGCCGTCTGGTGGGCGGTCGGCATCCTCACGCTGTCCGCGCTGGTCGCCATCGGCTTCGTCAACGCCCGTCAGGGCGGCGGCCCCGCCGCCTCCTCGGCGGACGGCGAGCCGGTCGAGGACGCGCTCCCGGTGATGGCGCACTGACCTGAGGGTGCGCCGACCTGACGGTGTACGTCGGCAAGGTCTGCCGAAGGCCCCCTCCCGCACGGGAGGGGGCCTTCGGCGTCCGCGGGGGACCTGCCGTCTCAGCGCAGCCAGGGCACGTCACCGCCGGCCGGTTCGAGGCCGGTGGCGATGATGCGGCAGATCTCGCCGAAGTGCGCCGCCTGCTCGGGCGTCAGCCGGTCGAAGATCGCCGCCCGGACGGCGTCGACGTGCCCGGGCGCGGAAGCGCTCAGCATCGCGAAGCCCTCGTCGGTCAGGACCGCCAGCTGCCCGCGCTTGTCGGAGGGGCACTCCTCGCGCCGCACCCAGCCGTTCTTCTCCAGCCGGGCGACGGCGTGCGAGAGCCGGGAGCGGGTGATCTTGGCGTGCTGGGCGAGCTCGGTCATGCGCATCCGCCGGCGGGGCGCCTCGGAGAGCTGGACGAGCAGGCCGTAGTAGACGTGCGGCATGCCGGCGTCGCGCTGCAGCTGTCTGTCGAGGTAGTCCTCCAGCAGCGTGGAGGCGTGCTGGTAGGCCCGCCACGTCTCCTGTTCCGCGTCGGTGAGCCAGCGGGGCTCGGCGGCGGCCTCAGGGGCCGCTGGGGGTCGCTTCGTCATGACATCCACTGTTTCACTCGCCGGTGCATGGTCTACGATCGCAGAGTAGAGCTTGAAATTTCAAGCAATCTTGGACTCCGCGCCGCCACCCCTCCCTCGGATGGTCCCCCATGCGTATGCCCGCCCTCTACCTCTCCCATGGCGCGCCGCCCCTCGCCGACGACGCCCTGTGGCCCGGCCAGCTCGCCGCCTGGGCCCGCGACCTGCCCCGGCCGGCTGCCGTCCTGATGGTCTCCGCCCACTGGGAGGAGGCCCCGCTCGCGCTCGGCGCGACCACCACCGTGCCGCTGGTGTACGACTTCTGGGGCTTCCCGGAGCACTACTACCGCGTGCAGTACGCCGCCCCCGGCGCCCCGGAGCTCGCCGAGCGGGTGCGCAGGACGCTGCGGCGCGCCGGGACGCCCGTACAGGACCTGCCCGAGCGCGGGCTGGACCACGGCGCGTACGTACCGCTGGTCGAGATGTACCCCGACGCCGACGTCCCCGTGCTGCAGATGTCGCTGCCGACGCTCGACCCCGAGCGGCTGCTGGAGACCGGGCGCCGGCTGGCGCCGCTGCGCGACGAGGGCGTGCTGATCGTCGGCAGCGGCTTCTTCACCCACAACCTGGCCGCCCTGCGGCACACCGGGCCGCGGCCGCCCGCCTGGTCGGCCGAGTTCGACGCGTGGGGGCGCGAGGCGCTGGCCGCCGGGGACGCCGACGCCCTGCTGGACTTCGCCCACAAGGCCCCCGCCGCCGCCCTCGCCCACCCGCGCACCGAGCACTTCGCCCCGCTCTTCGTCGCCATGGGGGCGGCGGGCGACGACCTGGGGGCCCAGCGCAGCGTCATCGACGGCTTCTGGATGGGGCTGGCCAAGCGCTCCGTGCAGTTCGGGTGAACCCGGTCCCAAGCGTCCTCAGCCGGCCGGTTCGATCAGTTCGCAGGCCCGGGCCACGGCCGCCAGGGCGGCCGGGCCGCCGGTGTCCAGGGCCGTGTCGGCGAGCTTGATGGCGTGGGCGTCGCCGTGCAGGGCGGCCTGCTCGAAGGCCTCGTCGAGCGTGGCCCGGCCGGCCGGCACGGCCTCCGCGGGCCGGGCCGGGGCGTAGGCGGCGGTCACGGCGGCGCTCGCCTCCCATGCGGCGGCCAGGCTCGGCGCCCACAGCTCGCGCGGCAGCGCGGGCAGGGTGCGCAGGACCGCGTTGGGTGCCGTGGCGGCGTGCACCAGCATCACCGGGCCGCCTTGGGCGTGGTGCGGGTAGCGGGCGACGGCGGCCTCCACCAGCGCCGTCAGCGTCCCGCGCGCCTCCTCCGGGCCCTCCGGGCGGCGCAGGGCGCTCGCGGCCGCGGGCCAGCCGGCGGTGGCGGGCAGCTGGGCGAAGCGGGCGCGGATGCCGCCGTGCGGGTCGGGTACGGCCGGCACGGCCGCCAGCGCCTCCTCCGGCCCGGCGGCGCCCGCCAGGGTGGTGGGTGCGGCGAGCGGCTGGTGGCGGGCGGCCCAGTAGCCGAGCGCGTGGCCGAGCTCGGCGGTGCGCGGCGCGCTGTCGCCGTCGGCGAGCAGGGTGCGTACGGCGTGGCCGGTGCGGATGACGGGGTGGGTGGAGCCGCCGGTGATGCCGGGCAGCAGTCGCGGCCACCACTCGGCGAGCACGTCCCGCCAGGGGCGTTCGGCCACCTCGCGGGTGAAGTAGGCGATCCAGTCGCCGAGATGCCCGGGGTCGCCGAGCAGTTCGCGCCAATTGCCGGCGTCGATGCGGGTGTTCGTGCCGGGAAGTTCCTCGGTGCGGTGGCGGTAGGCGTCCAGCCAGCGGTGCACCAGGCGGGCCTGCCCGTGGCGGACGAGCGCCTCCACCGTCATCGGCGCGTGGTTGGTGAGCCAGCCCTCGAACTCCGGGCCGGTGCCGTGTACGCGTTCCAGTGCTTCGTCGAGCGTTCCGCTCGTGTCCGTATCGGCCATGATCCGCACGCTATGCGGTGGCGGGGCGCCCACGGAACGGCCGTAGGACGTACGTCCCACGGGCGCCGGGCGTACGACTTCCGTGCCGGTGCGCGCCGTTCGGTGCTGTGTGCTCGTGCCGTGTGATCGTGCTGCGTGCGCGCCGCCGTTCAGTGCTCGTGCACGTAGAAGACGTAGTACGCCGTCAGGCCCATGCCGATCCCGAGGGCCAGGCCGATCCCGGCGGAGCGCAGCACCGAGCCCCCGCCGAGGTTGTGCAGGAAGCCCATGCAGATGCCGAACAGCGCGCCGAAGGCCGCCGCCCGCACCTCGGTGATCAGACGGTCCCGCCCCCGTACCAGTGCGTACCCCACGGCGAAGGACACGGCTGCGGCCACCAGGCCCAGCAACCAGCCGCCGGCCTCGGAGAAGCCGTTCTCGTGGGAGATGAAGACGACGTACAGGCCGAAGGCGAAGGCGGCGACGGCCGGCACCGCCCAGGTGGCCCGGGATCCCGGGTGGGCGCCGCGCGGGACCGGCCCGGGGCCCTCGTGCGCGTGCCGCCCGGGCAGCATCGAATGCGTCGACATGACGGGCTCCTCTCGCTCGCGTCCCCGTCCCACCAGCGCACACCCGGCCTCCGGGCCGGGCAACTCGATCAGCCGGCGGGCCGCGGCGGCACGCAACCACCGGGGGACCGGGGGCGTCCTTGGGGGCGAGGAGCGGCCACGGGGGACGCTCCTCGCGGAGCACGAACGGGGCAGGGCCGTGGCACGGACGGGCACGGACGGGCATGAACGGGACGGTCGCCGGCGTCGTACACGGGTGGGGCGGACGTGACGCCCGTCTCACACGCCGGGGCGGCGGGGGTCGCGGGAACGCTGAGCCGGCCGCGCACACCCACCCTGACCTGCGTTTCCCCACGGCGCAGGGGCGCCGCCCGGGCGGGCGGGCCGACAGGGTACTGCATGATCCACAAAAAAAGACGTCCCTGGGGAATTCTGTCCTGATTCCGTCCGTTCTTTTACTTCGGACGGGGCACCCGCACCAGGGTCCGGATCCCCGGTCCCGCCCGCGACCGTCTCATCGCAAGGGAGTACGCATGGCAACCCGTGCCGTCGCCCGTCGTCAGGCCACCTCTCCGGTGCCGGACGAGGCAAGCAGTGTTCGCGCCGCAGGCGGAGAGATCGCCGATCGCGACCTGGTCGGCATGTACCTCGACGAGATCGCGCGGACGCCCCTGCTCGACGCCGCGAAGGAGGTCGAGCTCTCGCAGACCATCGAGGCGGGCGTCTACGCCCAGCAGATACTCGACGGCCTGGAGGAGGGCGGCGCGAAGGCCGCCGGGGCCAGCCGCGAGGAGCTGGAGGCGATCGCCGCCGAGGGCGCCCGGGCCAAGGACGTCTTCATCAAGTCCAACCTGCGCCTGGTCGTCGCCGTCGCCCGCCGCTACCCGCGCAGCGGCCTGCCCCTGCTCGACCTGATCCAGGAGGGCAACGCCGGCCTGGTGCGGGCAGTGGAGAAGTTCGACTACACCAAGGGCTTCAAGTTCTCGACGTACGCCACGTGGTGGATCCGGCAGGCCATCACCCGGTCGATCGCCGACCAGTCCCGCACGATCCGGCTGCCCGTGCACCTCGTCGAGGAGCTCGGCCGGATCCGCAGGGTCCAGCGCGAGTTCAACCGGGAGCACGGCCGCGAGCCCGAGCACGCCGAGATCGCCGTCGAGCTCGACACCACGCCCGAGCGCGTCGGTGACGTGCTGGACTGGGCCCGCGACCCGGTGAGCCTGAACATGTCCGTCGACGACGAGGGCGAGACGCAGTTCGGCGACCTGCTGGAGGACACCTCCGCCATCTCGCCGGAGCAGTCGGTGATCGCGCTGCTGCGCAGCGAGGAGCTCGAAGGCCTCATCGGCCGCCTCGACGAGCGCACCGCGTCGATCATCAAGGCGCGCTACGGCATCGAGGACGGCCGCGAGCGCACCCTGACCGAGGTCGGCAAGCAGCACGGCCTGACCCGCGAGCGCATCCGCCAGATCGAGAAGCACGCCCTGCTGGAGCTGAAGAAGATGGCCCACGACACCGGCTTCGACGCCGCGGCCTGATTCACCACTGCCCGTCGCGCCGCCGCCGCGCAACAATGGACGTGAAGGCACCGCCGCACAACGACACACCTGCACGGACCGGGTCCCGGCGCTTCCCTCCCCCCTTGCGCCGGGGCCCTTGCCGTCACCGGCGGCCGGCCTTCCGGCGCGGGCGCGCGGCGACGATCATCAGCCGGTGGTAGTAGCCCGCCGCATGCGGCTCGCCCACCGGCCGTCCGGCCACCTCCACCCAGGCATGCGCCCGGAACGGGCTCGTCCGCACCCCGGTGCACCAGTCCGGCCACACCCCCCGCAGGCGGCACAGCAGCGCCGTGGCCACCGAACGCTGCAGACAGCCCTCGCCCGCGCAGCGCGCGCTCACCCCGACGACCGCCTGCCGTGCCGCCAGCGCCTGCTCCACCGTCGCCGGCGCGGCACCGCGCCGTACGAACGACAGCACCCGGCGGATGCCCCGCGGGCGCAGCAGCACCAGCAGCCGGGCGGCCCCCGTGGCGGCCAGCGCGGCCGGCCGGTCGCGCAGCGGCACGGGGGACCGGGCGGCCGGGGCCATCGACTGGCTCACCCCGTCACCACCAGCCGTGCCGCGTGCAGCGAGGCGATCAGGGCCGCCACATCGGTGGCGGCCCGCTCCGCGCCGAGCCCCGGATGGCGCTCGCCCAGCCCGCGGGCCGCCTCCCGCGGGCCGCTCCCGGCCAGCAGGGCCCGCAGCACGAACGCCCCGGTGCTGTTGAGCTGCCAGTACCGGCCGGTGGCCTCGTCCAGCAGGACCATTCCGTCGTCGGTGTCCGTCACGGACACATCGGGGCTCAGGGAAAAGGACACGGTGCACCTCCAGGAGTGGCCGGCCCGCCGCCGCCGGCGCGGTCGCGCAGCCACGTCTCGCAGCCGAGCGTCGGATCCAGGCCGCGCAGGACGTCGGGGCCGGGCGCGTGCAGGGACGTCAGCCGGGAGCGCAGCGCGTCGGCGTCCACCAGCCCGGCACCGGCCAGACGTGAGTCCTCGAACAGCGCCAGCAGCGCCGGCCTGTTGCGGCGCAGCCCCGTCAGCAGATCGGCGCTGTACTCGCCCTTGGTCTCACGGCGCAGGAGCGAGCCGGGCACGATGCCGGCCATCGCCTCCTTGAGCACCGGCTTGTAGCGGCCATCGCCGCCGCGCTCGTCCGGCCGCACCGCCAGCGCCGCCTCCAGCACGCCGTCGTCGAGGTAGGGCGCCGAGCACTCCAGCCCCAGGGGGGCCAGGACCTGCTGCAGCTGCCGCACGCGCAGCCCGCTCGCCCGGGCGTGGGCCAGGGCGGTGTGCTGCCCGCGCCCGGCCGCCAGCGGCAGCGGGCGGGCGTCGGCGGCCTCCCGCAGCAGGCCCACCACCGCCCGTACGGCCTCGGGCGTGGCCCACACCGGCATGCGCAGCTCCTCGCCCCACGTCACACAGGGGCGGGGCCGGCCGCGGGGCGGGGGAGAGGGCCGCCGGGCCAGACCGCCGGCCCAGTCGGCCAGCCACCGGTCGAAGTCGCGCCGGTCGGTCAGGCCGCGCAGCACCGGCCACAAGGGCCACGGCTGGTGGGTGTGCTGGCGGTACAGGCGGGCGAGCGTGGCCAGGGGACGCACGCGCACGTCGTCGTGGAGATGGGCGGGAAACGCGGTGAACAGCTCGTCCGCCCCGGCGCCGGTCAGGTGCAGCCGCGAGCCGCGGCGAGTCATCAGACGGGCCGTCGCGGCGAGGGCGGCCCGGTCGCGCACCCACGGCCCCGGCTCGTCCGTGGGCACCTCCATGCCCGGAAGGCCCGCGTACCACACGGGCTGCTGGGTACGGCGGGGCACCACGTGCTCGGCGTGCGGCAGGTGGGCGGCGGCCCGCCCCGCCCAGGCCGCGTCGTCGTTCGCCGGATCGCGGCCCTCCCACGTCAGGGCGACCAGGCGGGGACGAGGCAGGTGGGCGCCGCGCACCGGGGTGCCGGCGTGGGCGCCGCGCGCCGGGGTGCCGGCCGGGAAGAGCGCGGCCGCGGCCAGGAAGCACACGCTGGTCGAGTCCAGCCCGCCGGACAGGTCGCAGCTGAGCGCCCGCACGTCGGCGGTGCGCGCCCCGACCGCCGCGATCAGCGCGCTGCGCAGCGCCGGCGCCCCCTCGGCGGCCGTCAGCCACGGCTCCGGCGGATCCCACCAGCGCTGCGCGCGGGCCCGCCCGTCCCCCTCGATCAGCAGGCAGTCCTGCGGCGGCAGCGCGGTGACGCCCCGCCAGACGCAGTGGGCGTCCAGCGGATACGGCGGCGGGGAACTCAGCAGGTGCAGCGCCAGCACCCGCTCGTCGACCCCCGCACCGGTCAGCGCCGCCAGGGTGTCCGCCCGGTCGGCGGCCACCGTCACCCCGGCCACCTCGGCGTGGAACAGACGCCGCACCCCGGAAGCACTGCCGCGCACCCGGACCCGCCCGCCGACGGAGGCGGCGAGGTGGAAGCTGCCCGTGAGCCCGGCCGCGGCCGCCTCGACGTCCTCCGGCCCCCGCACGCCCGCCAGCCGCTCGGCCAATGCCCCGGCGGTGACCGGGCAGAGCCCGATCACCGCCAGCCGTGCCGCCCCTGCCGCGGCGACCGTCACCCGTCCGTCCGGCCAGTTGCCGAGCAACCAGGGCCGGCCGGAGGCGTGCTCGATCGTGCGGGCCGCGAGGGGGCGCAGCGCCTGCGCCGCCGCTCGGCTGCGTTCGCCGTCCGCGAGGACGGCGAACCAGGCCTCGCCGGTCACGGGATGCGGCCCTCAGCCCCAGTACTCGTAGCCGCCGAAGGGCTCCGGATACACCCCGCTGGGCCAGCCGAGGGTCAGCTCGGAGAAGTCGCCGGCCTCGGCCAGCGCCGGGGATTCGTAGATCTCCTGCGGTTCCATGACGGGTCCTCTTTCCGCCGCACGGATCGGTGGATCCGTGGATTTCCAGTGCGGGAATCGCACTGTGATCCGGACATGCCCGGCGCCTTCCCCGCTACTCCCGACGGCGGAACTTTCCACTCGAAAGGGTGAGAAAGGATGAGAAAGAGGTATTTATCGCTTGGCTGAAAAGTGCGTCCCGTCCGCCGCGCGGCCGATGCGCGCCCCCAGCTTCCGCAGGTGCTCCACCAGCACCGCAGGCTCCCGCACCGTGAACTCGCAGTCCACCAGCGCCAGCCGGAACGCCACCCATTCGATCGAGTCGGACGTCAGCACGTCCAGCCGGCAGGAGTCCTCGTCCACCGGCTCCGGCGCCCCCAGCCAGCTCGGCAGCCGCGAGGCGACCAGCGCGGCCGGCGCGTCGAACTCGGCCACCAGCCGGTACGTCGGCTGGAGCCGGGCCAGCGACCGCTTGAGGAACTCCGCCGCGTCCGCCGCCGGCAACTCCCGGGGCGTGAAGCGCGCCCCCGTGGCGAACGGCTCGCTGACCCGGTCCACCCGGAACGTGCGCCAGTCCCCGCGGTCCACGTCGAACGCCACCAGGTACCAGCGGCGGCCCGTGCTGATCAGCCGGTGCGGCTCCACCAGGCGCTTGGTCTGCGTGCCGTCCCCCTTGCGGTAGGCGAAGCGCAGCCGCTCCCGGCCGGTGGCCGCCGAGGCCATGGCCGTCAGCGTGTGCGGATCGACGGTCGCCCCGTCGCCACCGGTCAGCGGCACCGTCGCCGCCTGCAGCGCGGAGACGCGGTGCCGCAGCCGGGACGGCAGGACCTGCTCCAGCTTCGCCAGCGCCCGCACCGACGCCTCCTCGATGCCCTCCACGGCGTGCCCCGCGCCCGCCCGCAGGCCGACCGCGATGGCGACCGCCTCCTCGTCGTCGAGCACCAGCGGCGGCAGCGCCGCGCCCGCGGCCAGCCGGTAGCCGCCGTCCGAGCCCATCGTGGCCTGGACGGGATAGCCGAGGTCGCGCAGGCGCTCGACGTCCCGCCGGATCGTGCGCGGGCTGACGCCGAGCCGCTCGGCGAGCTCGCGGCCGGGCCACTCGCGAGGGGTCTGCAGGAGCGACAGCAGGGTCAGCAGCCGTGCCGGGGTGTCCGTCATGCCCTCCAGGGTTCCAGGGATGTAGGACATGACCTGACCTAGAGGCGGGTTAGTTTTCGGACCTCGGCGACCTCGGCCCGGAGGCAGCCGATCCGCACGGACCCGAGCGGGTATGCACCGGAACGACCTCAGTGCTCCGGAGTGCCCTGAAGAAGTACGACAATGCACGTCGAAGCCTGTTGAAGAACGTTAAAGCATGCTGAATCACGTCGAAGCACGAAGAAAGGCAGTACCTCTGTGACCACCACAGCGACCACCGACCCGCCCGCCGACGCAGCGGCCGACCGCCGCCGCTGGCTGGCACTCGCCGTGGTGATGACCGCGTCCTTCATGGACCTGGTCGACGTCACCATCGTCAACATCGCCATGCCCAGCATCCGCAAGGACATCGGCGCCTCCTTCAGCACCCTGCAGTGGATCACCGAGGGCTACGCGCTCGCCTTCGCCGCGGGCCTGATCACCGGCGGCCGCCTCGGCGACATCTACGGACGCCGGCGCGTCTTCCTGCTCGGCATGTCCGGCTTCACCCTCGCCTCCATGCTCTGCGGCATCGCCGGCGACCCGCAGCTCCTCGTCGCCGCCCGCGTCCTGCAGGGCGCCACCGCCGCGCTGATGGTGCCGCAGGTGCTGGCCATCGTCCACGCCACCTTCCCCGCGCACGAGCGCGGCAAGGTCTTCGGCATGTTCGGCGCGATCGTGGGCCTCGGGGCGGTCTCCGGGCCGATCCTGGGCGCGCTGCTCACCCAGTGGAACCTCTTCGGCCTCGAATGGCGCCCGATCTTCCTGGTCAACCTGCCCGTGGGCATCGCCGGGCTCGTCCTGGGCCGCCGCTACATCCAGGAGTCCAGGGCCCCGCAGGCCCTGGGGCTCGACCTCGTCGGCGTCGCCCTGGCCACCTGCGGCCTGCTGATGCTGCTCTACCCCCTGACCCAGGGCCGCGAGCTGGGCTGGCCGCTGTGGGGCTTCGCGTCGATGGGCGGCAGCGTCCTCGTCTTCGCCGCCTTCGTGGCCTACGAGCGGTACAAGACCCGCAAGGACGGCTCGCCGCTGGTCGAACTGTCACTGTTCAAGGTCAAGAGCTTCGCCGCCGGCATCGGCATCGAGGTCGCCTTCGGCATCGCCTGCGGCGTCTTCTTCCTGATCTGGACCCTCTACATGCAGATCGGCCTGGGCTGGAGCGCCCTGCGGGCCGGCCTGACCGGCATCCCCTTCTCCCTCGCCGTCTCCGCCGCGGCCGGCCTGTCCGTACAGAAGCTGGTGCCCCGCTTCGGCCGCAAGGTCCTGCAGGCGGGCGCGCTGTCCATGGCGGCCGGCGTCCTGCTCTACATCTGGGAGTCCGGCCACTACGGCACCCAGATCGCCTCCTGGCAGATGGCGCTGCCGCTGGTGGTCATGGGCCTGGGCATGGGCCTGATCGTCGCGCCGCTGACCGAGACGGTCCTTGCCGAGGTGCCCAAGGAGCACTCCGGCTCCGCCTCCGGCCTGATCAACACCACTCAGCAGCTCGGCAACGCGGTGGGCCTGGGCCTGGTCTCCGTCGTCTTCTTCGACGCCGTCGACGAGGGCGCGGTGGCCCGCGGCCGGGCGGGCGAGGCCTTCGGCGACGCCTTCCGGCACGGCATGTGGTGGGTCGCGGGCGTGCTGGGCCTGGTCCTCGCGCTGATGTTCGCGCTGCCGCGCAAGGCGGCCACGGCTCCGGGCGGCCCGGGCGGCGGCACGGGTGAGGGTGCGCTGGGGGAGGGCGCCGCCGGCGACACCGTACCGGCGCAGCAGCAGGCGAAGGAGCCGGCCCCGGTGGCCTGACCGCCGCCCTCGCCACGCCTCCCGTCATGCCGGCCGGGGTCCATCCGCTTCCTGCGGGTGGACCCCGGCCGTTGTGCGTTGCGCTGCCGGGATCAGTAGAGGGGGTCCACAAAGACGTTCACGGCACCGTGGGCCTTGACCGGCTTGTAGTGCTCGTCGCCCGCGAAGCTGGCGAAGTAGCCGTTGTAGACCGAGTCCACGGCGGTCGGCCCCAGGGCGACGGGTCCTGTGCAGCCGGCCTCGCCGTTGGAGTCGGTGACCGCTCGGCAGATCTCGGACCCACCACTGTTGGTGAAGATCACCGACCTGCCGGGCAGCGGTCGGTTGTTGTCCGCGTCGTACAGGAACACCCTGCCGGTCAGGAAGGGAGGCAGGACGTTGACCCCTCCCTGCTGGACAACCATGCGGGCCGGACGAAGGTCTCCGTGGTGGCCGGGCTCTGCTGCGGCCGTCTGCACGACTCCGGCCACAGCAGCAAGCGCGACTGCTGCGACACAGGCCAAACGCCGGTTGAACGACATCTCTCTCCCAGACGGGGCAAGAACCGGAACCGTTCCGCTCCTCCCGCTGACCCGACCAACTGATCTACGTACGCCGGGTTCCCCCGAACGGCTCAGTAATCATCCATCCTTGTTAACCGCAGAACGAGGCACGTTGACGGTCATTGCCCCGGCCCGACATCGGGCGCCGGCCCGAGCATGATCTGCGCGAGCGGCGCTGGTCACCGCGGCCGGGCTCGGGGCAGGGACGCGGAAGGCCCCGCACGGAACCGGGAGGCCGGGGATTCGCGTGCGGGGCTGCGCTCGCAGGGAGGGGGCCGTCAGACCCCGGTCAGGGCGTACGTACCCGTGCCGTCCTGCCTGCCGCTGGAGAACTGGCGGATGAGCTCCCCGTCCGCGTACCGGTCGTAGCCCATCATGGAGCCGGTGTACTTGTTCTGCAGGCCGATCTTCGAGCTGCCGGGTACGTCGCGGTAGACGTAGAACCGCTGGAGGTCGTCCTCCGCGCAGGTGGCCGTCGTCAGGTAGGCCTGTTCCAGGTTGGCGATGTCCGCCGGGATGGTCGCGCAGCCGCCGTTGCCCCAGTTCCACAGGGACGCCTCGATGACCCCGTTGCGCTCCGTCACATTGCACAGCCGCCAGTTGTCCAGGTGGGCGCTGAAGAAGGTGGATTCGCGCAGGCGGATGCCGTCGTTGGCCAGGAGCGGCGCGCTCCAGTTCAGGATCTTGCCGGGGACGTCGATCCTGTAGACGCCGGACTGGCAGTTGAGCGCGGCACGCGGGACGGGCTTGGCGGCCCGGGTGGCCTTCATGCCCTGGGCGGCCTTGGCGGCCTTGGCGGCGTTGTCGGCGTCGTGCTTGGCCTGGTCGGCCTTGGCCGAGGGGACGGGGCCTGCCGGGTGCTTCGCGGTGGCGGCGGGGGAGCCGCAGTCCAGCAGGACCTTGGCCTTGGCCATGATGCTGTTGGCGGGGACCTTGTCCTCGCAGCGCACCGCACCTTCTTCGAGTGCGGTGTAGGTGGTGTAGCTGCCGCTGTCGGACCCTTCGATCCACTTCAGCGCCCAACTGCCGTCGCCCTGTTGGACGCGGTTGCAGTTGAGACTGCCATAGGTGCCGGTGACCTTCTTGGTGCCCTTGTACACGCCGTAGTAGCCGGGCTGGTTGAAGTTCCAGTTCACCGTGTCGGACACGCTGGAGGTGGAGGAGTAGGTGACCTGGACGTTCAGGCCCAGGCTCGCTCCGACCATGCCGAGGGCCTCGGTACCGAAGCTGCCCTGGACGTTGCCGGTGAGGCCCACCGAGACGGAGATGGACGTTTGGGTGTTGGTGGAGACGGAGTGACTTCCGGTCGTGCCCTCGGTGACGTACCAGCCCTTGAAGTGGGTGATCGTCGGAGACACTTCGGTGGTCTTGATGAACGGGTGGCGCGTGCCGAGGTCGGCGGAGGTGCAGGCGTCGCCGAGCTTCGGCTTGTCGGCGGTTGCGGCGGGTTTCGGATGCCCTGCCGCGGCGGCGGGGCCGGCCACAGCAGTCATGGCGGCGAGCGTCGATGCAGCGGTCACGGTGAGGGCGAACAGCCCTCTGGCCCAGCGGCCGGAAGTTCTTATGTGGCTCATCATGCCCTTTCCCTGGCCGGGCGCCATGTCGCCCCAGGCCGAAACCCTGCCAGTTATGTGGTGGGGAGTGGTGGTCGATCGAGGCGAACTTAGCGTCGGCAGCGACGCAGTGACGATGACGGAATCAGCCGGTCCGAGGTGAAACCCATGACCCTTCATGGGCTGTTATGCAGCCATGACCTGCCCCGGGGTCATCAGAATTTCATCTGCGAAGCTACGATCCGCCACCACCGCCGCACGGACGGGCTGTTTCAGCCGTGATTCCGCTGCCGTCACCTCGACGGCCAGCGCCTGCCGGACCGGCCTCTCATCATCCGCCGGCGCGATCCAACCGCCACCAAGCCATCACGGTATTCGGCCAACTTGCGCATTCTGAAACCGATGGCGTTCGACGGCCCCGGCGCCTTGAATGTTTGCGCGCCAGCAGGAACGGCCCTATGAACGATTCGGCGGCCCAGCGACGGCTGCCGCGCCCGCGCATCCTGCCGACCGCGGGGGTGCCCTTGCAAAGACGGGCGGCGGTGTGAGGCCCGAATGGGACCGGAAAAAGGGGGGACCACCTTTGAAACGCTTCAGACGACTGCTGGCGGCGATAGCCTCGCTCGTCCTGACCGCCGCCCTGGCAGTCCTGTCCACCTCACCGGCTGACGCCGTGGCCGTGACCCGGGCGGCTCCCCCCGGCCACGGCACGTGCACCGCCATCGATCCCGGCTCCCCGCTCAGGCGCCAGGGCGCCGCCTGGTTCTGCTTCAAGACGGGCGGCCCGGCCACCGCCCGCGACCTGGCCGCCATGCACCGCCTGACCGGCGCCCACGGACCGGCTACGGACCGCGTCGCGGCCCGTGACCCCGACGTCGACCCGGCTGATCCGCTCGATCTATGCAAGGAAAGCCATAAGGAGGTCAACACCTCCCGTAGTACGTACTGCGTACAGCACCCGATCGGCTACGAGCTTCTGGGTGCTGACAGGAAGGTGGTCGAGCACGCCGAGGGCGTCGTCTTCACCTCGGCCAGGGTCGGCAAATCCGAGTGGAAGGAGGAGGTCCGCGCGGCCATCACCCAGGAAACACCCAACATGCCCACGATGACGATTGGCCTGAGGTCCGACTGCACCGGCCCGTGCACGGGCGGCGCGGCATTTGGCGGCGGGCAGGCGGCTCTTCCGGCGGTGGGCAGGGAACTGCTCACGTCGATCACTTACAGGACCACGGTCATCAAGGACGGCGAGGCACGGTCCCAGCCCCTCTACCACATGACAGGGGCGATCCTCGCGCCCGGAACGACGCCCCGCAACACCTCGGACAACTGGCAGGGCCCCTGGCTCCGCTGTGACAACAAGGTCGGTAACGGGCCCGGCTGCGCCGACGATACGCACATGGCCAACGTGACGTTCCACAAATCGCAATACAGGGCCGCCGCCGTCACCTACGAGTGGGCACAGAAGAATCTCAAGTCCGCTGCCACCGGCACCAAGGTGAACCCCCTGCACCGCGACCCCAATTCCGATGAGTCCTGGACGAACACCAAGCGCCGTAGGACATGCGACAACCTCCCGTACCCGTTCCCGAGAGACCCTCTTTTGGTACCGGGAGACTCCTGTGACGAGTTCCCCTTTGCCCGGTCCTTCGAGGGCGGCAAGCCCAACGACCTGTGCGTGGACATCCTGCCCAGGGAGGTCGGCGGCGTGTGGGACGTGGCGAACGTGAGGGTCATGCGGGGCAACCCCGATACGGCGGCGTGCGTGCGCTCCCATGTCACCGTGAAGGACAACGAGGCGGCGGGCAACGAGCTGAGCCAAGCGACCCGTTCGGCCCGCATCATCAATGGTGAGGCGTATTTCGTGATCGTCGACAACTGAGTCGCCGCGGACCTCTCAGGCCGGGTCGCCGTACAGGTCGCGGTACGAGGGGAACAGGCCGCCGGCCCCGTCGACGCCCTCCGCGGCGAGCACGGCCCGGACCACGCAGCGGGTCAGGACGTCCGCCCCGGCGGCCAGGATCTCGTTGACCGCGCCCGCCGCGAAGTCGGCGCCGCCCGGGAGCCCCTCCTCCCGCGGCAGCGGCCGCTCGCCGGTGGCCAGCGCGAAGACGGTGTCGCCGTCGGTCAGCAGATGCACCGGACGGACGGCACGGGCCAGGCCGTCGTGCGCGGTGCCCGCGAGCTTCTGGGCCTGGGCACGGGTGAGCGCGGCGTCCGTGGCGACGACGGCCAGGGTGGTGTTCAGCGGGGGACTCATCGATGCCGACCAGCGCTCGGCCGACTCCCGGCGCGCCTCCTGCAGAGCCTCCTGCGCCGCCCGGTGCCGCTCCGGCGCGGGGTACGCGGGCCGGCCGCCCTCGTACAACTGCCCGTACAGCACCCCCGTGGCCGGGTCCACCACCGAACCCGCCGCGTTCACGGCGGCCAGGGCGGCGACCGTCACCCCGGAGGGCAGGACGACGCTGGCGGTGCCGATGCCGCCCTTCACACCCCCGGCCACCGCACCCGTACCGGCACCGACGTTGCCCTGCACCACCGGCGCCCCCGGCGGCGTACGGGCCGCCGCCTCGGCCGCCCGCCTGCCGAGCCGGGCGTCGGGCCGGGCCCGCCAGTCGCCCCCGCGGCCCAGGTCGAACAGCGCCGCCGCCGGCACGACCGGCACCACCTGCTCCGGCTCCGGACCCACCCGGAAGCCCCGGCCCTGTTCCTCCAGCCAGGCCACCACCCCGGAGGCGGCGTCCAGCCCGAACGCACTGCCCCCGGTCAGCACGATCGCCTCGACGCGCTGCACGAGGTTCCGCGGATCCAGCGCGTCCGTCTCCCGCGTCCCCGGCCCGCCCCCGCGCACATCCACGGCGGCGATCGCGCCGCCCTCGCCGGTGAGCACCACGGTCGTCCCCGTCAGCGCCCCCAGCTCCGCCAGCTCGGCGTGCCCCACCCGCAGCCCGGCCACATCCGTGAGCGCATCCCGCGGCCCGGGCGTCCCCCCGGCGCCATGGCCGGCCGACCGGTTGTCAGGCGTACGAGCGTCGTCCGCAGCAGTCATGCGCCATGCCTACCACGCCGGCCTGACGAGACGTCAGTAGGCGGCGTCCGTAGGGGCGTCCCGGGGGCCCTCCCCCTCCCCCTCCCTCCCCTCCCCTTCCCCCTGTCGTGCCATGAGCGTGACGCCCACCGCCACCGTCGCCGCGCCGACCAGGCCCGCGGCCAGGACTGCCCAGGTGCCGGCGAAGGTGCAGGCGAGCGTGGTCAGGGCGGAGACGGGCAGGACCAGCTGCTGGGCCGGGCCGCGCTTGTGGTGGCGGGAGTGGATGAGCCAGACCGTGAACATGAACAGGGCCGCCGGCACCGTCACCGCTGCCGAGGCGGCGATGGTGGGGATGCGGGCCTTGCCCACGCTCTCCTCGACCGCCACCTCGATGCCCGCGCCGATGGCCGCGGCCGAGCAGAAGACGAGGTAGTGGCCGTACCCCCAGACGAACGCCTGACGGTTGGAGGCCAGGTGCAGATGGATCGGTACGGCGAAGTAGATCCAGAAGGCGGCGAAGATGATCAGCAGGCCGCCCGCCGCGATCGGCAGGAGCTCACCGAGCGCCTCGTGCTCGTCGGCCGCCGACTGCACCGCCGTCGTGGCGGCCGCCACCGTCTCGCCCAGGACGATGATGGTGAACAGCCCGTAGCGCTCGGAGATGTGGTGCGGGTGCCAGGCCGTCGGGCGGCCGAGCTCGGCGCAGACCGGCACGGCCATCTCCAGCAGGGCCATGGCGATGAACACCCACGGCCTCGCGGGGCCCGGCAGCACGACCAGACCCAGCCAGCCCACCTGGCACAGGGACACGCCGATCGCGTACCGCAGGGCGGTGCGCCGCTCGGGACCCGTGGCGGCATGGGCGGCGCGCAGCCACTGCGAGACGAGGGCGAGCCGCATCACCGCATAGCCGAGCCACACCATCGTGAAGTCGCTCGCGGAGAAGGCCCGGGGGACACCCGCCGCGAGGACGAGCACCCCGGCGATCTGCACCAGCGTCACCACGCGGTAGAGCGCGTCGTCGGTGTCGTAGGCCGAGGAGAACCACGAAAAGTTGACCCAGGCCCACCAGATCGCGAAGAAGACCATCAGGTAGCCGGGGATGCCGTGCCCCGGATGCCCCTCCGCGAGCGCGTGCACCAGCTGCCGCCCGGCCTGGGCCACCGCCACCACGAAGCACAGGTCGAAGAAGAGCTCGAGCGGGGTGGCCGTGCGGTGCTCCTCCTCGCGCCCGCGCTCGGTCATCCGGCGCAGCACGCCCGACGAGTCCTGGCTCATAGCTGCGATTGTCACCGCAGCCCGGGCCCGTCGCGCGCCGGACGGCGCAGCGGGGACGCCCGGGCCGCGGGTGGCGGCGCGCCCGTACGCTGGACGCATGAGCACTGACAACCCCAGCCCCCGGCGGGACCCCGCCGCGGCGGCCGCCGCCGCATTGATCTTCGACGATCCGCTGTCGCAGCAGTCCTCGGACGACACGGACCGCGGCTGGGGCGAGCGCCCGAAGGCCGACGAGAGCGGTGCGGACCTCGCCCGCTTCCTGGACGAGAAGCCGCCGCACCACCTCTGAGGCGGCCGAGGCGGCGCCCGGGGGCGCAGCGCCCCTTACGAGGCACGCGTGGGTCTAGCGCTGGGCCGGGACGGAGTCCGAGCCGGGGCCGCGCCGCTGCTCGATCAGGGTGTCGCGGATCTGCGCCAGCAGCTCGATCTCGGTCGGCTCCGCGGGCTTGTCGGCCACCGGCGCCTTCGCGGCCTGCCGGTCCTGCCAGCGCTTCATGGGCAGCAGCATCAGGAAGTAGACCACCGCCGCCGTGATCAGGAACGTCAGCGAGGCGCTGAGCACCGAGCCCCACTGGATGTAGACGCCCTTGGTCACTTCGCCCGCGGCGTTCCGGGCGCAGGGTCCCTTCAGGCACGAGGCGTAGTGCTCCAGGTCCTTGGTGCCGAAGGCGCCGACGACCGGGTTGATGATTCCCTTGACCACGGAGTTCACGATGTTGGTGAACGCCGCGCCGATGACGACGGCGACGGCGAGATCCACCACGTTGCCGCGCATCAGGAATGCCTTGAAGCCGCCCAGGACTCCCGTCTTCTTCTCGCTCCCGGAGCTCACAGAACAGCCTCTCCCTGCGTACCTCTGTCATGGAATGGTCGATTCCATACGATACGAGAAAGGTGGACGGCTCCGTCCATTCCGCGACCACCATCACCCGTCCGGGGAAGGTCAGCCGAGGTGCCAGTGCGTCAGCGCGGGCGAGCACAGCGTCACCACCCCTCCGGCGGCGGCTGTCGCCGCGACGGCGAGCGCGAGGGGCCGAGCGCGCCGCCGCCCGCACCGCCACCGGCCCCGGCGCCCCGCCCGCACCGGCGGGAACAGCGGCACCCGGCACCCGGGCGGCGCCCACGGCGCCGAGGGCCCCGTGGTGCCGTACGAGGATCGGGCGAAGTGCGCGGGACGTGCGTAAGACATCGGGACCACCGCCTGTCGTGAGGAGCGCCGCGTGACGCACCCCACGATCCCGGTTTCCGTCCCGCCCCGCTGAGCCCTGTGGACTACTGGCCGGTTGTGGAAAAACCGGCCACCCGCACCGGCCCCGCCACCCGCACCGGCCCGCCGGCGCGCCTACGGCAGCTCGATCCCCAGGTCCCAGCCCTCGTGCGCCCGCACGCACAGGCAGGCGCGGTCCTCCGTCTTCGGCAGGGCCGCCACCGCGTCGAACAGCACCTCGCGCAGCCGGTCCACGTTCTGCCCGAAGACCCGCAGCACCTCCTCGTGCGAGACGCCCTCGCCCGTCTCCGCGCCCGCGTCCAGGTCGGTGACCAGCGACATCGACGTGTAGCAAAGGCCCAGCTCGCGCGCCAGGACGGCCTCCGGGTGCCCGGTCATGCCCACCACCGACCAGCCCTGCGCCGCGTGCCAGCGGGACTCCGCCCGCGTCGAGAAGCGCGGGCCCTCGATGACCACCATCGTGCCGCCGTCGACCGGCTCCCAGTCCCGCCCGCGCGCCGCCGCGAGCGCCACCGCGCGGCCCGTGGGGCAGTAGGGGTCCGCGAAGGTCATGTGCACGACGTTGGGCACGTTGCCGTCCGCCAGCACCTCGCCGTCGAAGAAGGTCTGCGCGCGGCTCTTGGTGCGGTCCACCAGCTGGTCCGGCACGAGCAGCGTGCCCGGCCCGTACTC
Source organism: Streptomyces luteosporeus (assembly GCF_039532865.1). NCBI lineage: Bacteria > Bacillati > Actinomycetota > Actinomycetes > Kitasatosporales > Streptomycetaceae > Streptomyces > Streptomyces luteosporeus. The sequence continues at coordinate 57,628 of NZ_BAAASL010000008.1, read as the reverse complement.
CGCCTGCAGGCCGCCCACCGCGCAGGGGCCCATCACCTGGCGCACGCCCACTGCGCGCAGCGCCCACAGGTTGGCCCGGTAGTTGATGCGGTGCGGCGGAACGCTGTGCCCGCGCCCGTGCCGGGGCAGGAAGGCCACCCTGCGGCCCGCCAGCTCACCGACGAACAGCGAGTCGCTCGGTGCGCCGTAGGGGGTGCGTACCGTGACCTCGGTCACGTCGTCCAGGAAGGAGTAGAACCCCGACCCCCCGATGACACCGATCTCCGCCGTCACGGCCGGATCCGTCGCGGCGACCGCCTCTGCCGCCGCCTCCGCCGCCTGTGCTGCGCTCGTGTCGACCATACGATCACACTAACCGTCCGGCCCTGGCCGGACACGACGAAGCCCGGCACGACGAAGCCCGCCGCCTCGGGCAGGGGCAGCGGGCTTCGGAGGGTGCGCCAGGGGGCGACGGGGTCAGGCAGCCGAGCTGCTCGACGAGGACGAGGACGAACCCGACGTCGAGGACGTCGAGGACGACGAGCCCGACGTCGCCGAAGAGGACGCCTTCGTCGCAGGAGTGCTGCTCGACGTCGAACCGCGGCTGTCGTTGCGGTAGAAACCGGAGCCCTTGAAGACGATGCCGACCGCGGAGAACACCTTCTTCAGGCGTCCGTTGCACTGCGGGCACTCGGTCAGGGCGTCATCCGTGAACTTCTGCACCGCCTCGAGGCCTTCGCCGCACTCGGTGCACTGGTACTGGTAAGTCGGCACTTGCTCCTCCTGGCACTCTCACTCATTGAGTGCTAACGACGCTCCATAGTGCAGTATTCCGGTCCGTCAGTCCACCGCAACGGGCTCACGGTGACCGACCCCACGCGCCGCGACCAGCGACCCGCCCCGCGGGGTGAGCGCCTTGCGCAGCGCCAGCAGGACCACCAGGGCCACGGCCGTGCCGCCCAGCGGCACCAGGAAGCCGGTGCTCGCGTCGTGGGCGTCGATCAGGCGGCCGCCCACGGTGGCGCCGGCGGCCTGGCCCAGGCCGACCGCACCGGTCAGCCAGGTGAAGGCCTCGGTGCGGGCGCCCGCCGGGACCAGCTGCTCGACGAGCGTGTAGCCGGTGATCAGCGAGGGCGCGATGCACAGGCCCACGACCAGGCCGAGCGCACCGAGCAGCACCATGGAGTGCGCCGCCCACAGCGGGGTGGTGGCCAGCACCAGGGCCGGGTAGGCCAGCAGCAGCCGGCGCTGCGGGGTGGCCTTCCAGGCGATCAGGCCGCAGGCGATGCCAGCGGTCATGTTGCCGGCGGCGAAGGCGCCGTACATCAGGCCGTTCAGGCCGGGCTCGCCCATGGCCTTGGTGAAGGCGGTCATGGACACCTGCATGCCGCCGAAGACGGTGCCGATGCCCAGCATGACGACCGCCAGCACCCGTACGCCGGGCACCGACAGGGCGGAGACGCGCTTCTCGCCGGCCTCGGCGGCACCGGCCGCGGCGCGGCCGTGCTCGGGCTGGGTGCGGCGCTGGGCGGCGAAGAGCAGGCCGCCGACGAGGGTCAGCGCGGCCTCGGCGATCAGGCCGGCGGCCGGGTGGACGCCGGTGCACAGGGCGGTGGCCAGGACGGGGCCGATGACGAAGGTGAACTCGTCGGTGACGGACTCGAACGCCGCGGCCGTCGCCATCAGCGGCTGACCGCTCAGCCGGGCCGCCCAGCGGGCCCGCACCATCGGGCCGATCTGCGGGGTGGACGCGCCCGCGGGTACGGCGGCGGCCAGCAGCGCCCACAGGGGCGCGTGCCCGAGGGCCAGCGCCGTGAGCAGGGAGATCGCGGCCGCGTGCACGACGACGCCGGGCAGGAGCACGGCGGCCTGCCCGAAGCGGTCGGCGAGCTTGCCGCTCTGCGGGGCGAACAGGGCCATCGCCACGCCCGCCGTCGCCGAGACGGTGCCGGCCGTGCCGTAGGAGCCGGTGGTGTGGTTGACCAGCAGCAGGATGCCGATCGTCAGCATCGCGAACGGCTGCCGCGCCAGGAAGCCGGGGAGCAGGAACGACAGCGCGCCGCGCGTGCGCAGCAGACTGCCGTACCCGGGACGGGCCCCGGTGGTGTCCTCGACCGTGGTCGCCACGGTCCGCGCCTTTCCGCCGCCTGGTAGCACGCCCCGGACGGGAGGGAAACCCAACGGAGCGCGCCGAGAGCTGTCCTCTCGCGCAGGACCGTGGTAGATACCGATGTGGCCGCCTCCTGCGGCCACGGCCGCCGTGCGGTCGCGCCAGCTCTGCATCAGGCAGAGTTGGTTCGGTGTTTTCGGGAATTCACTCGCGTGACGCACCGGGGCCCCGGGCGGACGTGCCGCGGTCGGGCAGGGCCGCCGAGGCGTGCCGATACGCACGCGAATAGGTGGATAGCTTACTTAACCAACTTCTTCTTTACCAGACCCCACTTTGCTCCGGCCTTTGCTCCGGGCTTCGCAGCCGCCGCTCCGGACTTCCCGGCCGCGCCATCCGGGGCCGGGGCGGAGCCCAGCCAGCCGGCCAGCTTGCCGCCCTCGGAGACCGCGCGCAGCCGCCGCTCGGCGGCGTCGCGCACCGGGTCCGTGGCCACGACCAGCAGCTCGTCGCCGCGCCGCAGTACGGTCGCGGGGCCGGGGACGAAGCTGGAGCCGTCCCGGACGACCAGGGTGACCGCGGCGCCGGCGGGCAGCCGCAGCTCCGAGACCTCCACGCCGTGCATCTTCGACTCCTCGGGCACCGCCACGGACAGCAGGTGCCCGCGCAGCCGCTCCAGCGGCGCCGACTCGATGCCCAGGTCCTGCGGCTCGCTCTCGCCGAGGTCCAGGCGGCGGGCCAGCCACGGCAGGGTCGGCCCCTGGACCAGGGTGTAGACGATCACCAGCACGAAGACGATGTTGAAGATCCGGCGGCTGTCGTCGACCTGGGCGACCATCGGGATGGTGGCCAGCACGATGGGCACCGCGCCGCGCAGGCCCGCCCACGACAGCAGGGCCTTCTCCTGCCAGGGCGTACGGAAGGGCGCCGTGCTCAGCAGAACGGACAGCGGCCGGGCCACCATGGTCAGCACCAGCCCCACCACCAGCGCGGGGACGATGTCGTCGCCGAGCTCGTGCGGGGTGACCAGCAGGCCGAGCAGGACGAACATGCCGATCTGGGCGATCCAGCCGAGCCCCTCGGCGAAGCCGCGGGTGGCCGGCCAGTGGGGCAGCTTGGCGTTGCCGAGGATCAGCGAGGCCAGGTAGACGGCGAGGAAGCCGGAGCCGTGGGCGAGCGCGCCGGCCGCGTAGGCGGTGACGGCGAGGGCCATCACGGCGATCGGGTAGAGGCCGGAGGCGGGCAGGGCCACGTGCCGCATCGTGTAGGCGCCCAGCAGGCCGATGGCGAGGCCGGCGGCGGCGCCGATGGCCAGTTCCAGGGCGATCTTGCCGAGCAGCAGGTACCAGTGGTCGACCGGGCCGGCGGCGGAGAAGGCCACCACCAGGATGACGACGGGGGCGTCGTTGAAGCCGGACTCGGCCTCCAGGACGCCGGTGAGCCGGGCGGGCAGCGGGACGTTGCGCAGGACGGAGAAGACGGCGGCGGCGTCCGTGGAGGACACGACGGCACCGATGATCAGGGACTGGCGCCAGTCGACGCCGGCGAGGTAGTGCGCGGCCGCGGCGGTCACGCCGACGCTCACCGCGACGCCCGCGGTCGACAGGACGGCGGCGGCCGGCAGGGCCGGTTTGATCTCGTGCCACTTCGTGCCGAGACCGCCCTCGGCGAGGATGACGACCAGGGCGGCGTAGCCGATGACCTGGGTGAGGCCGACGTCGTTGAAGGAGACGCCGATGCCGTCCTGCCCGATGGCGACGCCGATGCCCAGATAGATGAGCAGACTGGGGAGCCCGCTGCGCGAGGAGATGCGTACCGCCGCGACCGCCACGAGCAGGACGAGCGAGCAGATCAGCAGGAGTTCGTTGAGGTGGTGGACAGTCAGGGGCCGGTCCTTTCACGAGGGGTGGGACGGATGGCTGCCACGGGACGCCGGGCGCACCGGCTTCGTCGCGTTTCGGCCGAAACGTTCCTCCAGATCTGGAAGCAGGTCATGAACACGAGGAAGTTAATTTCCTCATCTAATATTTTACGGGTTCTTGACGCCGGGTCCTCGCGCCGGCGGTCCCCGAGTGGTTCATGAACGGCACCGCGTCCGGGCCTCCGCCGCCCTGCGCCTATGGTTGCTTCCAGCATTCCAGGACCACCTGCCCCTCTAAGGACAGCGATGCCCGCCAACAAGAACGGCCCCGGCAAGAAGAAGAAGGGGCGACGCGCCCGCCTGCTCGTGATCACCATCGTGCTACTGCTCGTGGCGGGCGTCGCCTTCGGCGCGTACTGGAGCGTCAGCACCGTGCGGGCCTCCTTCCCGCAGACCGAAGGCACCCTGCAGCTGAAGGGTCTTTCGGGGCAGGTGAAGGTGGCCCGTGACGACCACGGCATTCCCCAGATCTACGCCGACAGCGCCGAGGACCTCTTCCGCGCCCAGGGCTTCGTGCACGCCCAGGACCGCTTCTGGGAGATGGACGTGCGCCGGCACCTGACGGCCGGCCGCCTCTCGGAGATGTTCGGCTCGGGCCAGGTGGAGACCGACGCCTTCCTGCGCACCATGGGCTGGCGCCGCGTCGCACAGCAGGAGTACGACACCAAGCTCTCGCCGGCGACGAAGAAGTACCTGCAGGCGTACGCCGACGGTGTCAACGCCTATCTGAAGGACCACAAGGGCAAGTCGCTGTCCGTCGAGTACGCGGCCCTGTCCTTCCAGAACGACTACGAGCCCGAGCCCTGGACGCCGGTCGACTCCGTCGCCTGGCTCAAGGCGATGGCCTGGGACCTGCGCGGCAACATGCAGGACGAGATCGACCGCTCCCTGGCCTCCTCCCGGCTGAAGCCGGAGCAGATCGAGGACCTGTACCCGGCGTACCCGTACGACCGCAACAAGCCCATCGTCGAGGGCGGCGCGGTCGACAACGGCAAGGCCTACGACCCCAAGGGCGGCGCCGCGGCCGGTGCCGCCGGCGCCCAGGCCGGCGGCAACGCCCAGAGCGGTGCCGCCGGCGGCGCGGGCGCCACCGGCGGGCTGCGCAGCAGCCTGGCCTCCCTGTCGAGCAGCCTGGAGAAGGTCCCGGCGCTGCTGGGCCCGAGCGGCAACGGCATCGGCTCCAACTCCTGGGTGGTCTCCGGCAAGTACACGACGACCGGCAAGCCGCTGCTGGCCAACGACCCGCACCTCGCCCCGCAGATGCCCTCGCTGTGGTACCAGGTGGGCCTGCACTGCAACACCACCGGCCCGCAGTGCCCCTTCGACGTGGCCGGCTACTCCTTCTCCGGCATGCCGGGCGTGGTCATCGGCCACAACAAGGACATCGCCTGGGGCATGACCAACCTGGGTGCCGACGTCTCCGACCTGTACCTGGAGAAGGTCACCGCCGACACCTACCTCTACGACGGCAAGCAGGTGCCCTTCACCACCCGCAAGGAGACCATCAAGGTCGCGGGCGAGGACAGCCGCGAGATCACCGTCCGCGAGACCAACAACGGCCCGATCGTCTCCGACCGCAACGACGAGCTCGTCAAGGTCGGCGAGAAGGCGCCCGTGAAGGACCCGGCGCCCGACCGCGCCGAGGGCTACGCGGTGGCCCTGCGCTGGACCGCCCTGGACCCGGGCAAGACCATGGACGGCCTGTTCGCGCTGGACCAGGCGGGCGACTTCGCCGCCTTCCGCAAGGCCGCGGCCGACTTCGAGGTCCCCTCGCAGAACCTGATCTACGCCGACACCAAGGGCAACATCGGCTACCAGGCCCCCGGCCGCATCCCCGTCCGCGGCGGCGCCAAGGCCGGCGAGAGCGAGGCGCAGGCCGGCACCGCCACCGGTACGGCCGGTACGGGCGCGGGCACCACCGGCACCGGTCTGCCGAAGACCGACATCAACGGCGACGGCAAGATCGACGCCAAGGACAGGCCGAAGAGCGACGAGCAGGCCGCCGCCCCCGACGGCCGCCTCCCGGCCCCCGGCTGGGACCCCGCCTACCGCTGGACCGGCTGGGTGCCGCAGACGGCACTGCCGTGGGACTACAACCCCGAGCGCGGCTACATCGTCACCGCCAACCAGGCCGTCGCCGACAAGAACTACCCGTACCTGCTCACCCAGGACTGGGGCTACGGCGCGCGCAGCCAGCGGATCAACGACCTCATCCAGTCGAAGATCAAGGACGGGGGGAAGATCTCGACCGAGGACATGCAGAAGATGCAGATGGACAACACGAGCGAGATCGCCCGTCTGCTGACGCCCTACCTGCTCAAGATCAACGTCAAGGGTGCCAACGAGCGCGAGACCAAGTACGTCCGCGAGGCGCAGAAGCTGCTGAAGGACTGGGACTACACCCAGGAGCCGGACTCCGCGGCCGCCGCCTACTTCAACGCCGTCTGGCGCAACACCCTCAAGCTGGCCTTCGGCAACAAGCTCCCCAAGGAGCTGCGCGTGAAGGACCAGTGCCTGCGGGTGCGCCCGGCCGGCGGCTCGGGCCCCCAGGAGGACCTCAGCGGCCGCACGCCGCTGGTCGTCGAGTGCGGCGAGCGCGAGCCGGGCAACGCGCAGCCCGACGGCGGCGACCGCTGGTTCGAGGTCGTCCGCAAGATCCTCGACAAGCCCGACAACGACTGGTGGAAGACGCCCGGCACCCGCCTGACGCCGGGCGCGAAGAACCGCGACGAGCTGCTGGCGCAGGCCATGACCGACGCCCGCTGGGAGCTGACCTCCAAGCTCGGCAAGGACGTCACCCAGTGGAGCTGGGGCCGCCTGCACCAGCTGAACCTGAAGAACCAGACCCTCGGCAAGGAGGGCCCCGGCATCGTCCAGTGGATGCTCAACCGCGGGCCCTGGAACCTCGGCGGCGGCGAGGCCGCCGTCAACGCGGCGGGCTGGAACGCGGCCGGCGGCTACGACGTCGTGTGGGTGCCGTCCATGCGGATGGTGGTCAACCTCGCCGACTTCGACAAGTCGCGCTGGATCAACCTCACCGGCGCCTCCGGCCACGCCTACAACGAGCACTACTACGACCAGACCGACAAGTGGGCCAAGGGCGAGCTGCTGCCGTGGGCCTACGGCGCGGACGCGGTCAAGAAGGCGGGCGGCCCGGTGCTGACCCTCAAGCCGTAGGCGTCAGGGCCTGCCGAAACGGCGCACCCCGCCAGGGGTGACCACCGCGTGCACGGGGTGGTCGTGCGGTTCCATGGGGACCTGCGCGACCACCTCGTCGTCGTAGAGGAGGACCACGCGCGCCGGATCGGCGCCCGCCCGGTCCAGCCGGGCCAGCACCCGGTCGTACGAGCCGCCGCCGCGGCCCAGCCGCAGGCCCCGCTCGTCGACCGCCAGGCCCGGCAGCAGCACGGCGTCGGCCCGTGTCACCGCCTGGGGCCCCAGCCGCTCGCCGTCGGGCTCCAGCAGGCCCTTGGCGGCCCGCACCAGGTGCCCGGCCCCCCGGTAGGGCGCCCAGTCGAGATCGTTGTCGGGCAGCAGGACCGGCAGCAGCACCCGCGTGCCCCGCGCGCGCAGCGCGTCCAGCAGGGCACGGGTGCCCGGCTCGGTGCCCACCGAGACGTAGGCCGCCACCGTACGAGCCCGGGCCAGCTCGGGCAGCGCGAGCGCCCGGCGCGCCAGCTCCGCCTCGCGCTCCCGGACGTCATCGCTGGTCAACGTGGCCCTCGCCGCGAGGAGCGCACGGCGCAACCCGGCCTTGGTACCGTCGGGGAGATGTGCTGACCCGCTCATGTTTCCTGTGCACTCCTTGTAGGGGGACATACTCGGCTGAGTCACATCTTCCGCCCAATCTCAACGGATAGTGTTCGGCCCATGACTCACTCGCGCCCTCGGATCAGCAAGGCTGTCATCCCTGCCGCCGGGCTCGGTACCCGTTTCCTTCCGGCCACCAAGGCCACGCCCAAGGAAATGCTGCCGGTCGTGGACAAGCCGGCGATCCAGTACGTGGTGGAGGAGGCCGCCCTCGCCGGACTGTCGGACGTCCTGATGATCACGGGCCGCAACAAGCGCCCGCTGGAGGACCACTTCGACCGCAACTACGAGCTCGAGGAGGCCCTGCGCCGCAAGGGCGACGACTCCCGGCTCGCGAAGGTCCAGGAGTCCAGCGAGCTGGCCACCATGCACTACGTGCGCCAGGGCGACCCCCGGGGCCTGGGCCACGCGGTGCTGTGCGCCGCGCCGCACGTGGGCGACGAGCCCTTCGCCGTCCTGCTCGGCGACGACCTGATCGATTCGCGCGACCCGCTGCTGTCGCGCATGGTCGACATCCAGCGCAAGCACGGCGGCAGCGTGATCGCGCTCATGGAGGTCGACCACGCCCAGATCGGCCTGTACGGCTGCGCGGCCGTCAAGCCCACCGACGTCGCCGACGTCGTCGAGGTCACCGGCCTGGTCGAGAAGCCCGACCCCGACGAGGCGCCGAGCAACTACGCCGTCATCGGCCGCTACGTCCTGGACCCGGCCGTCTTCGACGTCCTGCGCGAGACCCCGCCCGGCCGCGGTGGCGAGATCCAGCTCACCGACGCCCTGCAGGCCCTGGCCGCCGAGCCGGGCCTGGGCGGGCCCGTGCACGGCGTGGTCTTCACCGGCCGCCGCTACGACACCGGCGACCGTGGCGACTACCTGCGTGCCATTGTCAGACTGGCGTGCGAACGTGAGGACCTGGGACCGGAGTTCCGGTCATGGCTTCGACGGTTCGTCACCGAGGAGATGTAGCGCCTTGAGCAGCAGCGCCGGCGGCACCACCACGGCCACCGACCCCGACGCGGCGGACGAGGGCCGCACGTGGTCGGTGCAGGAGCACCTGGACGACATCCTGGCGAGGATCCGCCCGCTGGAGCCGATCGAGCTGCAACTCCTCGACGCCCAGGGCTGCGTGCTCGTCGAGGACGTCACCGTCCCGGCCGCCCTGCCCCCCTTCGACAACAGTTCCATGGACGGCTACGCGGTGCGCGTCGCCGACGTGGCGGGGGCCAGCGAGGAGTTCCCGGCGGTGCTCACCGTCGTCGGCGACGTCGCGGCGGGCAGCAGCGAGCTGCCCGCCGTGGGCCCCGGCGAGGCCGCGCGCATCATGACCGGCGCCCCGCTGCCGCCCGGCGCCGAGGCCGTCGTCCCCGTCGAGTGGACCGACGGCGGCACGGGCGGCGCGCCCGCCGACGCCATGACCGCCGGCGAGGAGGAGGCGGGCGGCGAGGTCCGCGTGCACCGCCCCGCCGCCGCCCGCGCCCACGTCCGCGCCCGCGGCAGCGACGTGGCCGCCGGCGAGATCGCCCTGAGCGCCGGCACCGTCCTGGGCCCCGCCCAGATCGGCCTGCTCGCCGCCATCGGCCGCGCCACCGTGCCCGTACGGCCCCGCCCCCGCGTGGTGGTGCTCTCCACCGGAAGCGAGCTCGTGCCGCCCGGCGAGCCGCTGGCCACAGGGCAGATCCACGACTCCAACAGCTTCATGCTCACCGCCTGCGCCCGCGACGCCGGCGCCATCGCCTACCGCGTCGGCGCCGTCGACGACGACGCCGCCTCCTTCCGCGCCACCTTGGAGGACCAGCTGGTGCGCGCCGACGCCGTCGTCACCACCGGCGGCGTCAGCGTGGGCGCCTACGACGTCGTCAAGGAGGCCCTCACGCAGCTCAGCGGCGAGGAGGGCAGCGTCGCCTTCCGCCGGCTGGCCATGCAGCCCGGCAAGCCCCAGGGCTTCGGCCGCCTCGGCCCCGACGGCATCCCGCTCTTCGCCCTGCCGGGCAACCCCGTCAGCGCGTACGTCTCCTTCGAGCTGTTCGTCAGACCCGCCCTGCGGGCCCTGATGGGGCTCGCGCCCGCCGCCGGGCGGGAGCCGGTGCGCGCCCGCCTGACCTCCCGCGTCGCCTCCTCGCCCGAGGGCCGCCGCCAGTACTTGCGGGGAAGCTACGCCGACGGGAAGGTCGCCACGGTCGGCGGGTCCGGCTCGCACCTGGTCAAGGCGCTCGCCGACGCCAACGCCCTCGTCGTCGTCCCCGAGGAGACCACCTCCCTGGCCGCGGGCGCCGAGGTGGACGTGATCCTTCTGGACCGCGGCGCCTCCTGACGCCGCAGCGCCGCGACGCCGTCCCTCTGCGACCGCCCGCGGGGCGGGTACGGTGGCTGCCCACAGGCACCGGACCGGGAGAACGATGAGCAGCGGCCAGGAGCACCTCACCCATCTCGACGCCACGGGCGCGGCCCGCATGGTCGACGTGTCGGCCAAGGAGGTCACGGCCCGCACCGCCCGCGCCAGCGGACGCGTGCTGGTCTCCCCGCGGGTGGTCGCCCTGCTGCGCGGCGAGGGCCTGCCCAAGGGCGACGCCCTCGCCACCGCCCGCATCGCCGGGATCATGGGCGCCAAGCGCACCCCCGAGCTCATCCCGCTGTGCCACCCGCTCGCCCTGTCCGGCGTGAGCGTCGATCTGACGGTCGCCGACGACGCGGTCGAGATCAGCGCCACCGTGCGCACCACGGACCGCACCGGCGTGGAGATGGAGGCCATGACGGCCGTCTCGGTCGCCGCGCTGACCGTCGTCGACATGGTCAAGGCCGTCGACAAGGCGGCCGTCGTCACCGACATCCGCGTGGAGGAGAAGACCGGCGGCAAGTCCGGCCGTTACGTGCGCGAAGGCGGCGCGCGGTGAGCCGGCGGGCCCTGGTCGTCACCGCCTCGAACCGCGCGGCCGCCGGGGTCTACCCCGACAAGGGCGGCCCGCTGCTCGCGGCCGGTCTCACGGCCCTCGGCTTCGCCGTCGACGGCCCCCGCGTCGTGGCCGACGGCGAGCCCGTGGCGGCCGCCCTGCGCGAGGCCCTCGCGGGCCCCGAGCCGTACGACGTGATCGTCACCACCGGCGGCACCGGCCTCTCGCCCACCGACCGCACCCCGGAGGCCACCCGGCAGGTGCTCGACTACGAGGTCCCCGGCATCGCCGAGGCCATCCGCGCCGAGGGCCTGGCCGCGGTGCCCACCGCGGCGCTCTCCCGGGGCCTGGCCGGCGTCGCCGGCCGCACCCTGGTGGTCAACCTGCCGGGCTCCACCGGCGGCGTACGCGACGGGTTGGCCGTCCTGGGGCGGCTGCTGGTGCACGCGGTCGACCAGATCCACGGCGGTGACCACCCGCAGCCACCCACGGGTGCCCCTGCATGAACGTCTGGCCGGTCGAGCTCGCGGACGGCGACGTGGCCCTCCGCCCCATAAGGCTGCGCGACCAGCGCGCGTGGCGCGAGGTGAACCGGCGCAACCGCGACTGGCTGCGCCCCTGGGAGGCGACCGTCCCCCCGCCGCCGCCCGGCGCGCCCCCCGCCCAGCGGCCCACGTACCGGCAGATGGTCCGTCACCTGCGGGCGGAGGCGCACGCCGGGCGGATGCTGCCGTTCGTGATCGAGTACCGCGGCGAGCTGGTCGGCCAGCTGACCGTCGCGGGCATCACCTGGGGCTCGATGTGCTCGGCCCACATCGGCTACTGGGTCGACGAGGCCGTCGCCGGCCGGGGCGTGATGCCCACCGCAGTCGCCCTGGTCGTCGACCACTGCTTCCGCACCGTCGGGCTGCACCGGGTCGAGGTGTGCATCCGCCCCGAGAACCTGCCCAGCCGGCGCGTGGTGGAGAAGCTCGGCTTCCGCGAGGAGGGGCTGCGCCCGCGCTACCTGCACATCGACGGGGCCTGGCGCGACCACCTCGTCTACGCGCTGACCGCGGACGAGGTGCCCGAGGGGCTGCTGGCGCGCTGGCACCGTTCGCGCACCTCCCCCCAGAAATGAATAAGCGAATAAGCGTTCGAATTTCTGGTCGGAAACGAGAGTTGCGGCCTCAACAAATCACAAAAAAAGTTCGAGATATGAGCCGGTTCGTGCGACACACCGCGCCAATTGGCGGAATCCCCCGTGCGTACCCCTCTACCGTGTGAGGGTGAGCAGCAGCGGCCTGATCTACGCAGTCATCGTCGGGGCATGGGCCGCCTACTTGGTGCCGATGTGGCTCCGTAGGCAGGACGAGCTCAACGAGGCCCGTCCGACGGAACGCTTCAGCACGGCCATCCGGTTGTTGTCCGGACGGGCGGGCATGGAGCGCCGTTACGCCAAGGACCTCGAAGAGCGCGTCTCCACGGAGGCGCCGGGCCCGGTGGAGCCGGAGCCCCGGGCGAGCGAGCCGGACGCGGCGACCAAACAGGTCGACGTCCGGTCCTTCGCCGCGCCCGAACCCGCCGCCCCGGCGGCGCCCGCCCCCGCGGCGAGCGCTCCCGCGGCGAGCGCCCCGGCACCCGCCGCGCCGCCGTCCGCGAGCGCGGCCGAGCGCGCCCGCCGCTCCAAGGTCCTCGCCCGCCGCCGGCGCACCACGGTGCTGCTCTTCGTCGCCTTCACCCTCGGCGCGGTCGTCGCCGGCGTCGGCGGCCTGGCCCTGCTGTGGGTCCCGGCCGTGCCGGCCGCCCTGCTGAGCGCCTACATCTGCTACCTGCGGGTGCAGGAGCGGCGGCGGTTCGCCTTCACCATGGACCAGCGCCGCGCCGAACAGGCCGCCCAGCGGCTGAAGGAGGGCGCCCGCCGCGCGGCCGCGGAGCCCCCGGAGGCCGCGGCGGACGCGTCCACCGCCGCTGACACCGTTGTCCACCGCCCCGCGCCGGCCGCCCCGCCCTCCCGCGGCGCCGCCCACCGGGCCCTGGTCGAGCAGACCGACCACGCCGAGTGGGTCGACCAGCAGCGCGACCGCGGCACGGGCGCCGGCTGGGAGCCGGTGCCGGTGCCCCTGCCCACGTACGTCTCCGCGCCGGTCGCCCCCCGGGCGGGCGGCGGCGCCGGCGACGCCTGGAGCTCGGCGCGCTCCTCCGCCGCCGAACCCGCGGCCGAGGAGCGCCGCGCTGCCCGCTCCCGCCGCCGCCCCCGCGAGCGCGGCCGCACCCCCCTCTTCGACCAGTACGCCGACGACGACCGCCCCCGCGCCGCCAACGAGTGACCCGCGCCACTGTCCCGCCGCCCGCACCGACCAGCGGGGATCGGATTTCCTGGCAGGCCGATCGGGATGCTAGAGTTTCACTCGTTGCAAGGGCCTGTGGCGCAGTCCGGTAGCGCACCTCGTTCGCATCGAGGGGGTCAGGGGTTCAAATCCCCTCAGGTCCACAACACAGCCGTTCCCCACCGGAAGGGGATGGCGACGAAGATCCCGTCCGATCTGATTGATCGGGCGGGATCTTTGCGTTTTCCGGGGGTCTTTCGGGCTGGCGTCGCCTGCTGCCGGCTCCCGATCGGGAACCCCCGGCGGTGCGTGGCGAGTTGGGCCCGGAATGATTGAACGCGCGACTTATTAAACCTTGTTGCACAAATTGTGATCCAGATCATGTTTCTCCCGGTAGAGAAACGGTTCTGCGGGCGCGGTGGCGCATGGCACGATCATCCGGATCGCTGATCGCGACGATCTCGCGCAGCACGGCGATCACCTTTCTTCCCCTTCCCCTTGCCGTGTGATGCGGCCCGGTGGCTTCGCGCTGCCCGGAGCCGCCCCCACCTCACGCTCACGAGGACGAATTTGCGCAAGCCCATCAGATACGCCAGATACGCCGCTGTTTTACCTGCTTTGACCGCCGTCTCCCTGTTCGCCACAGGGTGCTCGGCAGGCAGCCCGTCCGCCGCCCGCAACGCCGCTGACGCCGAGCCCGTCGCCGCCACCGCACCGCAGCTCGCGGTGGCCGCCGCACCCGCTGGGGCCGGCGCGCCCAGCGCGGTGGCCCGCCCGTCCGGCAGCACGTCCGGGGGCGACCTGCCCAAGGCCGTGAAGTCCGGGCTCAAGGTCGCCTCGTTCGACCAGCGCAGCGGACGCGCGGTGCTCTCCGGTGCCACGGCACCCGCCCCCAAGGGCAAGGCGTCTGACGCGCCGTCGGGCAAACCGTCCGACAAGTCGTCGGGCAAGGCCAAGGGCATCGCGCCGCAGGCGCCGTCCGGTGCCAACCCGACCACGCCGTCGTCCGCGGAGCCCTCCGCGGCGCCGAAGAACGGCGTGGCCGTCGGTGACGTCATCGCCAGCGCGCCCGCGCCCGGCGCACCCCACGGTGTGCTGGCCAAGGTCACGCAGGTGCTGGGCACCACCGACAAGGGCACCGAGGTCAACACCGCCCCGGCCACCCTCGACGCCCTCCTCGGCGCCTCCGAGGCCAAGGGCGACGTGCCGGTCGACCCCTCCACCGTGAAGGTCGAGCCCCTCGTCCCGAACGTGAAGGTCTCCTGGACCAAGCCCGGCGGCGTCCACGTCGGCCCGCAGGGCGCCAAGGTGCCGCTGGGCAACCTGCGGCTGGACGTGGGTGCCTCCATACCCACGCCCAAGGGCTCGCCCGTCACCGCCGAGGCGTCGGCGTCCGGATTCGTCCAGCTGGCCCCCGAGGTCGAGTTCGCGTACAGCGGCAAGGGCGTCGGCTCCAGCGGCGGCCCCGGCACCGCGTCCCTGGCCCTGTCCGGCAACTGGTCCTCCCAGTGGGAACTGCGCGGCCAGGCCGCCGCCACGACGGCGGACAAGCCGCTGCGGCTGCCGTTCGCCAAGCTGCACGCCGACCCGGTCGTCCAGGTCGGACCCGTGCCGGTCGTCATCAACCTCGACCTCACCTGCTACCTGCAGGTCGACGCCGACGGAAAGATCGGCGTCGAGGTCAAGCAGGACATGAAGGGCGACTTCAAGGTCGGCGGCGCCTACACCTGGGGCAAGGGCTGGAGCGGCGTCAGCAAGGCCGACATGACCGCCAGCCCCGTGCGGGCCACGGCCACGGCCTCCGGCCGCGTCAAGGCCACGCTCGGCGCCGAGGCGTCCGTCGGTCTGTACGGTGCGGTCGGCGTCAGCGCCAACCTCGCGCCGTACCTGCGGGCGGAGGCCGAGGGCAGCGCCACGGCCGCCAGCGACGGCTCGGCGTCGGCCACGGGCAAGTGGGCGGCGTACGGCGGCGTCGATCTGACGGGGGCGCTGTCGGCGCACCTGAAGATCTTCGGTACGCCGGTCTTCGAGCGGAGCCTTCCCTTCGACATCCTGCACCGTGAGTGGAAGCTTGCGGGTGGGGAGGGGACGGTCAGCCGGGCGGCTGGCGCCGGTTCGAAGAAGCGGTAGTCCTTTTGCCGTTGGCTTGGGCGGGGTTCGGGTTTCTTTCCGGGCCCCGCCCTTGTGGTTTCCGCGGGGTGGTGCACGTCCGTGGGTCGGCTTGTGCCCACCCGTCCCTCCCCCAGCTACCGCTGGGAGGTGCCCCCAGCGGGACGATTGCCCACAAGCGGGGCGGGTTACAGGCGCGACGCCACCGTTCTCGCCAAGGGGACGATGTCGCCTTGTGGGCGGGTGCGGGTTGTCGGGGGGTTTTGGAGCCAGCGGGATTCGACGGTGTACCAGTCGATGGGGTTCGGGTCGCGGTCGTTCGTCAGGGATGCCGTCAGTTCGTCGAAGTACGTCTTCCAGCGCAGCCGGTACAGCCCGCCCACCAGGCCCGACCATTCGCGGTTGGCGTAGTCGTGCAGTTTGCCGCCGTCCGCCGCGGGGCGGGGGCCCCAGACCGTCAGCAGGGTCAGGGCGTCCGCCTGCAGTTGGTCGCGTTCGGCGTCCGTCGTGCCCCAGGCGCGGGCGGCCGCGGTCCAGCGGCCCAGCAGGTGGCGTTCGTCGGTGGCGACGACGGAGTCCAGCAGGTCCATCCAGTCCAGCCATTGCCGGGTCAGGGCCGCGAAGCGCTCGTGGTCGCGGTCCTCGTAGGCCGCTTTGATGCGCGGCAGCAGCAGCCGGCTGCGGTTGGCGATGCACTGGCGGGTGACGTCGACGAGGTCGGTGCGGTAGGCGGTGCTGCCGCGCAGGGCGGGGGCGACCGACAGCAGGGCCGGCAGGGCCTTGTCGAACTCGGCGGCGTCGTAGCGCAGGGCGCGCGGCGACCAGGTCGCGCCGCGGTCGGCGGTGAGGGCGGGACGGGCGCCGAAGAGGCCGTCGGCCTGTTCGCTCCAGCTGTCGGCGCGCGAGGTGCCGTACGCGGTGCGGCGCAGGACGTCCCACGCGCGGGCGGCACCGGCGTCGTGGGCGCCGTAGCGGGTGACGGCCCACTGGCCGAACCACGCGTCGAGCCGCACCGGGCCGTCCGTCCAGGCGAGGTCGGAGAAGAGGGCGAGGGCGGCGGGGTCGTTGTCGGCGGCCTCGGGCATCACGGCGATGCCGCGCAGGGCGCTGCCCGGCTTGGTGCGCCAGCGGTGGTAGAGGGCGGCCCAGTCGGGGGCGTTGGCGCCCAGTGCGGTGTGGCCGCCGAAGTTCCAGATGGTGCCGAAGGCGTAGGGGGCGCCGCCCCAGTCCGCTTCCCGGTCGGTGACGTGGGGGAAGCGGTCGGAGATGCCGTCGAGGACGAGGATCCGGGTGTGGTCGACGGCGTCGACGATCTCGCGCCGGGGGTTGCGCTGCCAGCCGAGGATGGCCCAGACGGCGTCGGGGTGGGCGGTGCGCAGGGCCTTCTCCACGGCCCGGGCGGCGTCGCCGACGGGCACGTCGCCGGGGGTGCCGCCCTCGTGCAGCAGGTCCATCTTGTACATGGACGTGGCCCCGTACAGCTCTTGTTGCACCCGGTAGAAGGTGCGGGCGACGGCGGCGAAGCGGGGGGTGCGCGGGTCGAGCCAGTCCGGGCGGTCGAAGCCGCCCCAGTCGCCCTGCGGGACGGTGCGCGCCCCGGGGTTGCGGCGGGCGAAGTCCGGGGGGACGGTGCCGAAGTAGCCGGGCAGCACGGGGGTCATGCCGAGCTCGCGCAGGCGCCGGACGATGCGGCGGGCGAGGGCGGTGCGGCGCTCCAGCAGATGGGTGGAGACCGGGCCGCCGAAGGCGGACATGTTCTGCATGAGCCACCAGGGCTGGTGGGCGGGCCCGGGAACCCACCGGCGGATCTCCGCGTCGCTGTAACCGTGTTCGATGAAAGTGCGGTGGTAGACGGCGTCGGCGCCTGCGTAGACCAGGACCTCGTTGAAGCCGTGCAGGGCGAGGACGTCGATCTCGCGTTCCCAGTAGTCCCAGTCGTGGTACGGGCCGGTGTAGCCGTCGTTGGTGTCGTTGAGGACGAAGCGGTGGGCGACGTTGGCCGTGCCGGTGACCGGGGTGCGGGCCGCGGGGAGGCGGGCGGGCAGCGCCGTCTGCTCGCCGCGCCAGGAGACGTGGGCGTGCGCCACCTGCCGCAGGTAGTGGTGGAAGCCGGTGAGCTGGACGGCCGGTGTGGTGCCCTCGACGACGATGCGGCCCGCGTCGCCGGTCACCCGGAACGTATCGTGCCCGCCGCGGCGGGCCACGGTACGGAAGGCGACCTGGTGGTGATGGCGGGGCAGCAGCCGGGCGAGCGCGGCCGCGGCGGCCCCGGCCGGGGCCGCGCCGGCGGTCCCCGCGCCGGTCGTGCCGAGCGCGGCGGAGCCCGCGAGGGCGGCGCCGAGGAGCGTACGACGGGCGATGGGCATGGCTGACCTCCACCGTGGCGCTGCGGCGGCCGCCGGGCGCGCGGCCGGCCGGCGCGGACGACCGGGCCGCGATCCTATGAGCCGGCGCGGGAATCCGGTCAAGGGCACGGGCGCCGAACCAGCCACGCCGGTTACATTTGGCACGAATGGCCCCGCGGACCGCTCTCGACCTGCTAAAGCCGCCCCCGTCCCACCGGCCCCGACGGCATGAGGAACCCCGTGCGCTCACTCCTCGCGACGCCCGGCACGGTGTCCCTCCTCGCCGTGGCCCTGCTGGCCTGGCCGCTCGCCGGGTGCGCCGAGCCCGGCGGCCTGCAGGTCGCCGGCCCGGCCGGCACCCCGCCGGCCACGGCGGGCGCCGTCTACGTGCTGGAGGGGCCGGGGCAACCCCTGCTGCGGCGCCCGGCGTCCTTGACGGCGAGAGGCGGCCCCGGGCGCGGGGTGCGGCTGAGCGGGCTGCGCTGGCGGTCCTGGGGCGGGCCGACGGCCGAGGCGACGGGCACGGCGACGGAGGTCCTCACCGGCACGGCGCCCGGCACGGTGCCGGGCGCGGCTTCACGTACGACCGGCACGACAGGTACGACCGGCACGACAGGTGCCGCAGGCATGACAGGCACGACAGGGACGGGCGCGACAGGTACGACGACGGGGACGGTCCCCGGGCGGTGGCGGGTGCGGGTGGTGCTCGCCGGCCTGGTCCGGCAGGAACGTTCCTCCTATTACGGGCGGGCCACCGTCGTCCTCCTGGACGCCGCCCCCGGCCCGGGCCCCGCCAAGGGCCCCGAGGAGCTGCGCGACCTGCGGCTCTTCGTCCCCGCCGAGCACCGGGAGCCGTACGGCCCGGCGCCCTGGTAACCGACCGAGTCGATCGTCAGCCGAGGAGACCACGAGCCGATGGGCCTGCGCACGAAGATCGGGGTGGCGATCACCGCCACCGCCGCACTGGTCGCCGTCCTCATCGGCCTCGTCGTCCACCACCGCACCGCGCGCACCCAGCTGGAGACCGCGCGCGAGACCATGGACCAGCGGCTCGTCGCCGCCGCCGAGGACCACGTCGCGGGCGTCGACCGCTCCCGCGTGATCATCAACCCCGACCGGATGCCCGCACCGCTGCGCCGCGCCGTCGACGACGGCAAGCGCGCCACCTACCTCGACCGCTCCGGCGACGCGCCCGTCCTGTGGGCCGGCATGCGCTCCGGCGACGACGTGATCGTCCTGCGGCACTCCTACCGCAAGCAGGTGCGCGACCTTCAGCAGCTCGACGAGGTGCTGTGGCTCGCCGGCGGCGCCGGCACCGCCGGGGCCTGCCTCGTCGGCATCGGCCTCGCCACCGTCGCCGGGCGCCGGCTCAACGCCTCCGCCCGCACCGCCGAGGCCATCGCCGACGGCGACCTGACCGCCCGCCTCGCGCCCCGCGGCGGCAAGGACGAGATCGCCCGCCTCATCCACGCCGTCAACACCATGGCCGACGCCCTCGCCGCCCGCCTGCAGGACGAGCGCGAGGTCACCGCCAACATCGCCCACGAACTGCGCACCCCCGTCGCCGGGCTGGTCGCCGCCGCCGAACTGCTGCCCGACGGCCGGCCCGCCGAGATGGTGCGCGAACGCGCCCAGCGCGTGCGCTCCCTCGTCGAGGACGTCCTGGAGGTCGCCCGCCTCGACGCCGACGCCGAACGCGCCGACACCGACGTGCGCGCGCTCGGCGAACTGACCCGGCGGGCCGTACGGGCCGCCACCGCCGGCGACCCGGCGCACGCCGCCGGCGTCCGGGTCGTCCGCGACTGCCTGGTCGAGACCGACGCCCGCCGCGTCGAACGCATACTCGCCAACCTCGTCAGCAACGCCTTCCGGCACGGCGCCGGCCCGGTCGTCGCCGAGGTCGACGGCGGCCTCGTGCACGTCACCGACCGGGGCCCCGGCTTCCCCGAACCCCTCCTCGCCCACGGGCCGCAGCGCTTCCGCACCGGATCGGGCGCCGGCCTCGGCCTCGGGCTGACCATCGCCACCGGCCAGGCCAGGGTCCTCGGCGCCCGGCTGACCTTCACCAACGCGCCCGGCGGCGGCGCCCGGGCCACGCTCGACCTGACCGCCGCCGTGCGCGAGGCTCCGCCGGAAGACGGCGACTGACGTGCGCGGCGGGCCCGCAGGCCCAAGAGTGGAAGCCGTGAACGACAACGTCCTCTTCCTGAGCGTCCACAGCCCCGCCAAGGGCCACAAGGCCCTGGACGCCCTGCGCCGCGCCCACGCAGACGGCGAGATCTCCCTGCGCGAGGGCACCGTCATCGCCCGGGACGCCGAGGGCACCCTCGACTTCCCCGACGCCGTCGACGACACCGGCACCGGGCAGGCCTTCGCCATGGGCGGCATCCTCGGCGGACTCCTCGGCATCCTCGGCGGCCCGCTCGGCGTGATGATCGGCTTCGGCGCGGGCGGCCTGATCGGCGGCATGCACGAGGCCCGGCAGGCCACCGCCTCCAACGCCGCCCTGGAGATGCTCGCCGCGGAGGTGCCCCCCGGCAGCACCGTGCTGATGGCCGAGGTGCGCGAGGAGGACCCCGGCCCGGTCGACCGCGCCCTCGCCCCCTACGGCCAGGTCCGGCGCTACCCGGCCGAACGCGTACGGGCGGAGGTGGAGGAAGCCATCGCGGCGGGCCACGGCAAGGCAGCGGGCTGAGCGCCCCGAAGGGGCGCGGGGAACTGCGCGACAAGCCACGACGCGCCCGCAGGCGGGGTGGTGCGTCGGCTGCGGACCGTCGGTGGCCGATCGCGCAGTTCCCCGCGCCCCTATGGGGCGCCTCCGCGCCCCAGCCGCTTGGCGAAGCACCGGCTGGAGTCGTAGTCGCGGTACAGCCCGAACTTCGGCACGGCCGGCCGGTAGCCGCTGGAGAGGTACAGCGCGATGGCCTCCGGCTGCCGGTCGCCCGTCTCCAGCACCATCCGGATGCGTCCCGCCGCGAGCGCGTCCGCCTCCAGCGCGGCCAGGATCCGGCGCGCGAGCCCCAGCCCGCGCGCCCGGGGTATCACGTACATCCGCTTGAGCTCGGCGTCCCCGTCCGCGTACCCCTCGCCGTTGCGGTCCATCGCCCGCCACCCGCCGGTGGCCACCGGCAGGCCCTCGGGGTCGTACGCGATGAGATACAGGCCACGTGGCGGGGCGAAGTGCTCCGCGTCCAGCGGCGTGCGATCACCCTCGCCGCCGTACCGCAGGGCGTACTCCACCTGCACTTCGTCGGCCAGCTTCACCGCGTCGGGGTGGTCGTAGGCGACCGGGACGATCGTCATCTCCATTCCGGGATGGTAGGACTGCGCGGGTATGGTGCCTTGGTGCTGACCGTAACCTCCGCAAATGTGAACGGTCTGCGTGCCGCCGCGAAGAAGGGCTTCGTGGAGTGGCTGGCGCAGACCGAGGCCGACGTCGTCTGCCTCCAGGAAGTCCGTGCCGAGCCCCACCAGCTGCCCGACGAGGTCCGCGACCCCGCCGGCTGGTACGCCCACCACGCCCCGGCCGCCGCCAAGGGCCGCGCCGGCGTCTCGGTGTACTCCCGCCGCGAGCCGGACGCGGTGCGCACCGGCTTCGGCTCGGCCGAGTTCGACGGCTCCGGCCGCTACCTGGAGATCGACCTGCCCGGGGTGACGGTCGCCAGCCTCTACCTGCCCTCCGGCGAGGTCGGCACGGAGCGGCAGGACGAGAAGGAACGCTTCATGGGCGAGTTCCTGCCGTACCTGGTCGGCCTCAAGGCCCGCGCCGCCGCCGACGGCCGCGAGGTCCTGGTCTGCGGCGACTGGAACATCGCCCACACCGAGGCCGACCTCAAGAACTGGAAGGCCAACCGCAAGAGCGCCGGCTTCCTCCCCGAGGAGCGCGAGTGGCTCACCAAGGTCTTCGAGGAGTACACGGACGTCGTCCGCCGCCTGCACCCCGGCGTCGACGGCCCCTACTCCTGGTGGTCCTACCGCGGCCGCGCCTTCGACAACGACTCCGGCTGGCGCATCGACTACCACGTCGCCACGCCCGGCCTGGCGGAGCGCGCCCTGAAGGCCCATGTGGAACGCGCCGCGACCCACGCCGAGCGCTGGAGCGACCACGCGCCGGTGACGGCGGTGTACGACTTGTGGGGTTAGCGGTACGCGGGGTGGCCGGGGAGCGCTAGCTTGAGCCTGGCCGTCGGGGCCTATTGGCGATGGGCCCCGCCTGTCAGGCCCCTCGATGCCGCCATTCGCAGCGATCGGGGGGCATTTGCGCTACCGTGAAATGGCTCCTCCCGCAGGAGCAGAAAGGCCCGCCACGGGTGGCTGGTAACCATCCCGTGACGGGTGTGCACCGAAGCGGTTTGACCGTACGGGGCCTACCGGTTATAGGCCCCGCCGGTCATGCCTTTCCGGCGAGGTACAGAGTCAGCGTGATGACGGCGACGATCAGTTCGAGCCAGTGGCTCACGGTCGTCGCCCACCGCTTCCCCTTCTCCCAGTCGATCGGCGGCTTCGGCTTTTTGTGCCTCGACACGACAGCGCCTTCCCCTTCGGATCGGAGGCTCGCCGGTTGCGAGGCTCCTCGAAGGGGCCTGGAGCAGCGGCGGCGACGGCCGCCGCGCCCAAGACCCCTGGCTGGAGCCTCGGAACGCGACGAACCGACCCGTGGAAAGGTGCTTTGTCGTGGCACAAGCAATGCCAACATATCGACTGGCATCCCAATCGCACGCCGTTTGCAGGAGTTTGGCGGTGTGAGGGGTGTGTCAGGGGAGCGCAACGACCGCCGTGCGCCTCACTCCCGACCCCCCGCACTCACCTGGCGGTCCATCGCCAGCGCGAACTCCGCCTCCACCAACGCCCGGGCCACCGGCCGGAGTCGGTACAGCTCGTCCGGCGCGTGAGTGCGTACCAGCGTGGTGAAGAGGCCCGCCAGCGCGTCCGCGTGCTCCCGTGCCTCGCGGGCTGCCGTCAGGACGGCGGCCAGGGGGATGCCCGCCCGGACCAGGGTCGTCGACGCGTCCAGCAGGCGACGGCTGACGTGGACGAGGGTCTCGCCGTCCACCGCCAAGTAGCCGATCTCCAGGGCCGCTGCGAGGTTTTCCGGGGTGACCTCGCCCGCGAAGCGGTCGGCGAGTTCCTCCGGGGTGAGGCGGACGACGGGTTCCTCGGACCAGCGGGGGCCCACGCCGAGGAGTTCGGCGACGTCGCGGCCGGACTCGAAGGCCGTGAGCAGTTCGGCGATGCCGTCGAGCGTGTGGCCGCGGGCGAGCAGGGCGGCGATCGCGCGCAGGCGGGTGAGGTGCCGGTCGTCGTACCAGGCGACGCGGCCCTCGCGGCGCGGTGGTGGCAGGAGCCCGCGTTCGCGGTAGAAGCGCAGGGTACGGACCGTGATCCCGGCCGTTTCGGCCAGTTCGGCCATCCGGTACTCGCGTTCGTCGTTCGGCACGCGGGCAGCCTACGTGCGACCGGCGGTAACGACCCTGCCGCAGAGCCCTATCGCTCGGCCGGGTCCCTGGCCTACCCTCCCGACTGTGCCAGTGAACGCTGGCACAGTCGAGCGTGGCTTCTCCGGGAGGCGGCGGCATGGTCGAGCACGTACGCGTGGCGGTGATCGGTTCCGGGTTCGGGGGGTTGGGCGCGGCCGTGCGGCTGCGCCGGGAGGGCGTCACGGACTTCGTCGTCCTGGAGCGCGCGGACGCCGTCGGCGGCACCTGGCGGGACAACACCTATCCCGGTTGTGCCTGCGACGTGCCCTCCCACCTGTACTCCTTCTCCTTCGCCCCCAACCCCGAGTGGCCGCGCAACTTCTCCGGACAGGAGCACATCCGGGCGTACCTGGAGCGCGTCACGGACACCTACGGGCTGCGGCCGCACCTGCGCTTCGGCGCCGAGGTGCAGGAGATGACCTGGGACGCGGACGGGCTGCGGTGGCAGATCCGCACGCCCGGCGGCGACTACACCGCAGACCTCGTCGTCTCGGCCACCGGCGCGCTCTCCGACCCGAGGATCCCCGACATCCCGGGCCTCGACGGCTTCCCCGGTGCCGTCTTCCACTCCGCCCGCTGGGACCACGGCACCGACCTGCGCGGCAAGCGCGTGGCCGTCATCGGCACCGGCGCCTCCGCCGCGCAGATCGTGCCCGGCATCCAGCCGGAGGTGGAGCGCCTGACCCTCTTCCAGCGCACCCCCGCCTGGGTCCTGCCGCGCGCCGACCGCCGTATCAGCGGGGCCGAGCAGTGGCTGCACGGCAAGGTGCCGGCCAGCGGCCGGCTGCGGCGCGGGATGCTGTGGGGGATCCGGGAGCTGCAGGTGGGGCTGTTCACCAAGTGGCCCGAGCGGCTGGGCCTGATGGAGCGGGTCGCCGCCGTCCACCTGCGCAGGGCCGTCAAGGACCCGGCCCTGCGCGCCAAGCTCACGCCCGACTACCGCATCGGCTGCAAGCGCATCCTGCTGTCCAACGACTTCTATCCCGCCCTCGCCCGCCCCAACGTGGACGTCGTGGCCTCCGGCCTCGCCGAGGTGCGCGGGTCGACGCTCGTCGCGTCCGACGGCACCACCGCCGAGGCGGACGTGATCGTCTTCGGCACCGGCTTCCTCGTCACGGACATGCCCATAGCCGACCGCGTCACCGGCGCGAACGGGACGACGCTCGCCGATCATTGGCGCAAGGAGGGCGGCATCAGCGCGCTGCGCGGCGCCAGCGCCGCCGGCTTCCCCAACTTCCTGACGATCGTCGGCCCCAACACCGGCCTCGGCAACAGCTCGATGATCCTGATGATCGAGTCCCAGCTGAACTACATGGCCGACTACCTGCGCCAGCTCGACACCCTCGGCGGCCGGGCCGCGCTCGACGCCCGCCCCTCGGCCGTACGGGCCTGGAACCGCACCCTGCAGCGCCGCATGACGAGCACCGTGTGGAACACCGGCTGCAAGAGCTGGTACCTCGACGAGAGCGGCCGCAACGCCACGCTGTGGCCGGGCACGACCTCGGAGTTCCGTAAGGCCACCCGCCGGGTGGACCTCGCCGAGTACCAGGTGCTGCGCACCGCGCGGGTGCGCGCGAGTGCGGAGGCCGGCCGGTGAGCGCGCGCAGGAGCCTGACCGGGCAGGTCGCCGTCGTCACCGGGGCCGCCCGCGGGGTGGGGGAGGCCCTCGCCCGCGCACTGGCCGCGCGCGGGGCGTCCGTGGCGCTCGTCGGGCTGGAGCCCGGCGAACTGCGCCGCGTCGCCGCACCGCTCGGCCCCGCCGCCGCGTACTGGTACGCCGACGTCACCGACCAGGAGGCGATGACGCGCGTCGCCGGCGAGGTGAAGGAGCACTTCGGCAAGGTGGACGTCGTCGTCGCCAACGCCGGCGTGGCCACCGGCGGCCCGCTCGACGACTCCGACGCGGACGCCTGGCGCCGGGTCGTGGAGGTCAACCTCATCGGCAGCGCGGTCACCGGCCGCGCCTTCCTGCCCCTGCTGGCGGCCGGTCGCGGCTACCTGCTGCAGGTCGCCTCCCTGGCCGCCCTCGCCCCCGCGCCCCTGATGACCGCCTACTGCGCGTCCAAGGCCGGCGTGGAGGCGTACGCGCACAGCCTGCGCGCCGAGGTCGCCCACCGGGGCGTACGCGTCGGCGTGGCGTACCTGAGCTGGACGGACACCGACATGGTGCGCGGCGCCGACCGCATCGACGTGATGCGCGAGCTGCGCCGGCGGCTGCCCTGGCCGATGAACCGCACCTACCCGCTGGAGCCCGCCGTCGACCGGCTCGTCGCGGGCATCGAGCGCCGCTCGGCACACGTCTACGCCCAGGGCTGGCTGCGGGCGGTGCAGCCGCTGCGCGGCGCGCTGCCGGCCGTGGTGGCGCTCGGCGGCCCGCGCGAGATGCGGCGCGTCGAGGGCCGGCTGGCCGGGATGCGCCCGGGCCTGGTGGGCGCGGGCGGCGCGGCGGACACGCAGCGTAACTGATCGAAATGCGGGGTTCGTCCCGGCGTGTGAGGCTGGTCGCGGCCCGATTCCCCCACCCACCGAGGAGTGAACCCCCCATGGGCATGAAGGACGAGATGCAGAACAAGGCGCAGCAGGCCAAGCAGAAGGCGCAGCAGGCCAAGCAGAAGGGCCAGCAGCAGCAGGACAAGCTGCAGCAGAAGGGTCAGCAGGGCCAGCAGCGCGGTCAGCAGCAGGGCCAGCAGCGCGGCCAGCAGGGTCAGCAGTCCCTGGACGACATCCAGGACGAGTTCGACGACCGCAGCTGAGCGGCTGACGCGGCGCGAACGCCAGGTGGGGCCCGTCCGGTTGCCGGACGGGCCCCTTTGCCGTACCCCGCCGTGCTCAGCCGCCGCTGCGCGGCGGCAGCTTGGGCCGGCGCAGGTCGGGCACGTCCGAGTAGTCCGGCGGGCGCGCGTGGCCGTGCCGTTCCAGCAGGTCCAGGGCGAGGCGCACGGCGTCGTCCAGTTGCTTGTGCCGGCCCTCGGCCCAGTCGAGCGGGGTGCGGTCGACCTCGATGTCCGGCTCGACGCCGTGGTTCTCCACGCCCCAGCCGTACGCGTCGAACCAGGCGGCGTTCATCGGCACGGTGATGTACGTGCCGTCGCCCAGCCGGTGCCGCCCGGTCATGCCGACGACGCCGCCCCAGGTGCGCAGGCCCACCACCGGGCCGATGCCCTGCAGCCGGAACGCGGCGGTGATCATGTCGCCGTCGGAGGACGTCATCTCGTCCGCGATGGCCACGACGGGCCCGCGGGGGGCGTTGCTGGCGTACGAGACGGGTTCGGCGTCGCGCGTGAGGTCCCAGCCGACGATGGTGCGGGTGAGCTTCTCGACGACGAGTTCGCTGATGTTGCCGCCGGCGTTGCCGCGCACGTCGACGATGAGGGCGGGGCGGGCCATCTCCATGCGCAGGTCGCGGTTGAACTGCGCCCAGCCGGAGCCGCCCATGTCGGGGATGTGCAGGTAGCCGCACCTGCCGTCGCTCAGTTCGTGGACGACGGCGCGGCGCTTGGTGACCCAGTCCTGGTAGCGCAGGGGGCGTTCGTCGATGAGCGGGACGACGGCGACCCGGCGCGGGTGCCCGTCCTCGCCGGGCGGGCGGAAGGTGAGCTCGACGGTGGTGCCGCCGGCCGCCGCCAGCAGCGGGGAGGGGCCCGCGACCGGGTCCACGGGCCGGCCGTCGACGTGGGTGAGCGCCCAGCCCTCGCGGATGCCGGAACCGGCCAGCGGGGAGCGGGCCTTGGAGTCGGAGGACTCGCCGGGCAGGACGCGCCGCACCCGCCACGTGCCGTCCTTGTGGGGCGTGAAGTTGGTGCCCAGCAGCCCGATGGCCCGCTGGTAGTGCGGCGGCCCCTCGTTGCGGCGGGCGGGCGTGACGTACGCGTGCGAGGTGCCGAGCTCGCCGAGGACCTCGCGCAGCAGGTCGGCGAACTCGTCGGGCGAGGCGACGCGTTCGACCAGCGGACGGTACTGGGCGAGCACCCCGTCCCAGTCGACGCCGCACATGCCCGGCTCCCAGAAGTACGCGCGCACGATGCGCCCGGCCTCCTCGTAGGACTGCCGCCATTCGGCCGCCGGGTCGGCCTCGTGCAGGATGCGGCGCATGTCGACGTAGACGGTCGAGTCGAGGTCGGCGACGTCGGTGGCCGGCACCACCCGCAGGTCGCCCTCGTCGTTGAGGACGAGCCGGGTGCCGTCGCCGCTGACCGCGTACCAGTCCAGGGAGCTGCTCAGCTCCGTGCGCTTGGCCTTGCACAGGTCGAAGTGTTCGAGGGTCGGGCGGCCGGAGGTGTCGGTGGGGTTGGCGAAGGTCTCGCCGAGCGCGCCCGAGATCGGCCAGCGCAGCCACACCAGGCCGCCGCCGGCGACCGGGTGCAGCGAGGAGTACTTGGAGGCGGCCACCGGGAACGGCGTCACCCGGCTCTCCAGTCCGTCCACCTCCACCACCAGCGCCCCCTCGTGGTCCCCGGTGTCGTCCAGGTCCAGCCCGCCGCCCGGCGGGCGGCCCTCGATGGTCAGCGCGAACGGCGAGGGCGTGGCCGACGACAGCGGCACGAGGTAGGGGCGGCAGCCCAGCGGGAAGGACAGGTCGCCGGTGTGCACGTCGTAGACCGGGTCGAAGCCGCGCCAGGAGAGGAAGGCCAGGTAGCGGCCGTCGCGGGTGAAGACCGGCTGCTCGTCCTCGAAGCGGCCGTTGGTGACGTCCACGACGTGCCCGTCGGCCAGGCGCGCGATCCGGATCTGCCGCAGCGAGCGGCCGATGCCCGGGTGCGACCAGGTCAGCCAGCCCGAGTCGGGCGCGAACGCCAGGTCGCGGACGGGTCCATTGGTGGAGCGCACCAGCTCGCTCACCTCGCCGTCGCCCTCGGGGGAGGTGTCCACCAGCAGCAGCCGTCCGTCGTGCGCGGCCACTGCCAGGCGCTGCCCGTCGGGCGAGGAGACCATCTCGTGCACCCGGCCGAGCCGGCCGGCCGCCAGGCGCCGCGGCTCCCCCGTGCCGGCGGCCCGCGGCAGTCCGGCGATCTCGACGGCGTCCTCGCCGTCGGCGTCGGTGACGTAGGCGATGCGGCCGGTCGAGCCCAGCATCTCCGGCAGCCGCACCCGTACCCCCGGGGTGTCGGCGATCGTGCGGGCCGGGCCGTCGCGGTGGGTCAGCCAGTACAGGCTGCCGCGCACGCCCACCGCGCTGGCCCGCCCGGTGGTGTCCACCGCCAGCGCGCCCACGTGCTGGCCGGCCTGCACCTGGTACGTACGCCGGCCCGCCCGCGAGCCGCCCAGGCGCACCTCGACGCGGCGCGGCACCGCCTCCGGCGCGAGGTCGTCGACCAGCCACACCTCGCCCGCGCACTGGTAGACCACGCGCTCGCCGTCGGTGGCGGCGTGGCGGGCGTAGAAGTCGTCGTGGTCGGTGTGGCGGCGCAGGTCGGAGCCGTCCGGGCGGCAGGAGTAGAGGTTGCCGACGCCCTCGTGGTCGGAGAGGAACGCGATCCGGTCGGATACGAACATCACCGAGTCCAGGTGGCCGCCGATGTCCGGCACCAGGCGGGTGCCGTGCAGCCACAGCCGTCCCGTCGCCCCGCCGCGGTAGCGCTTCCACGACGCCGGCTCGTGCGGCGGCTTGCCGGCCAGCAGCAGCGTGCGGTGCTCGCCGCCGACGTCGCCCATCGCGATGTCCGACACCGGCCCCCAGGGCAGCCGCAGCCCCGGGCTGCCGTCGGTCGGCAGCCGGTAGGCCCAGGAGAAGTACGAGAAGGGCTGGCCGTGCGAGGAGACGGCGAGGATGTCGTACCCGGGGTCGCCCCGGTCGGAGGGGGCCCAGCCGCACACCCGGGTGTCGGTGCTGCCCCAGTACGTCAGGCGGCGGGCGGCGCCGCCGTCGACATCCACGAGGTGGATCTCCGGGTCGAGGCTGCGCCAGTTGGTGTACGCGATCGTCCGGCCGTCGGGGGAGAAGCGCGGATGCCCGGCCCGGGTGCGGTCCACGGTCAGCCGCCACGGCCGCGCGGCACCGGTCAGCGGGGCCAGCCAGAGGTCGTCCTCCGCCACGAAGCAGAGCAGATCGCCGTGGAGGTGCGGGAAGCGGATGTACGCGTCGCTGCTCACGGAGCTCACCCCACCCATGGTTTCGGGCCACCGGGGCCCCGGCAACTCCTGCCGTGACGGAGAACACGATCGAAACGACACCGTTTCGCTGTTCGCCGGACGTACGCTCGTACGGTACGAAACCGTTTCGTACGGAACCATCGGGTGTTGCAGAGGAGGCGCGGCATGCCCACGGAACCACCCAAGCCGGCGGGACGCCGCACCCGGCTGACCCCCGAGCGCGAGGCCGAGCTCTACGAAGCCGTCCTCGACATCCTGCGCGAGGTCGGCTACGACGCCCTGACCATGGACGCCGTCGCCGCCCGCACGCACGCCAGCAAGGCCACCCTCTACCGCCAGTGGAAGGGCAAGCCCGAGCTGGTCGCCGGTGCCCTGCGGCACAACAAGCCGGTCAGCCTCGCCGACATCGACACCGGCACCGTGCGCGGCGACTTCCGCGCCATGCTGTGCGACACCGACGAGGAACGGATGGAGCGCGACGCCGCCCTCATGCGCGGGCTGCAGCGGGCCGTCCACGACAACCCCGACCTCAACCGGGCGCTGCGCGAACTGCTGGTCGAGCCGGAGGTCGCCGCGCTGGACGCGATGCTGCGGCGCGCGGTCGACCGCGGCGAACTCGCCGCGGACAACCCCGCCCTCGGCTTCGTCGCCCACGCCATGCTCGGCGCCTTCATGGCCCGGCCCATGGTCGACAACCGGCCCGCGGACGCGGAGTACCTCTCCGCCTACATCGACGCCGTGATCCTCCCCGCCCTCGGCGTCCGACCGTGACGTCCGGCTTAACCCGCGTATCCACCTGAAAAGGCTCCACCTGACGCACCGCTCTCGTCGGGACGGGCCCGAATCCGACCCACGATCCACACGATCCGACGGGAGAACAACGCCTCGTGGCCACGTTCCTCTACAAACTCGGCCGGCTCGCCTACCGGCGCCGCTGGTACGTCGCCCTCATATGGGTGCTGCTGCTCGTCCTCGCCGGCGCCGGCGCCGCGACCGCGGGCAAGTCCAACGACAACTTCTCCATACCCGGCACCGAGGCCCAGAAGGCCTTCGACCTGCTGGAGAAGCGCTTCCCTGGCCAGAAGGCCGACGGCGCCACCGCCCGCATCGTCTTCCAGGCCCCCGAGGGCCAGAAGATCACCGAGCCGAAGAACAAGGCAGCCGTCGAAAAGGTCGTCGCCCAGCTCGGCGGCCCCCAGGTCGCCTCCGTCGCCGACCCCTTCACCGCACAGGCCGTCAGCAAGAAGGACGCCCGCACCGCCTACGCGTCCGTCACCTACAAGGTCAAGCCCAACGAACTGACCGACGACACCCGCGACAAGCTCAAGGCCGCACCCGACGCCGCCCGCGCCGCCGGCCTGACCGTCGAAACCGGCGGCAGCGCCCTGCAGGCCATGCCCGAGACCGGCAACACCGAGATCATCGGCATCGCCGTCTCCGCCGTCGTCCTCGTCATCACCTTCGGCTCCCTCGTCGCCGCCGGACTCCCCCTGCTCACCGCCATCATCGGCGTCGGCATCGGCGTCTCCGGCATCACCGCCATCGCCGCCGCCCTCGACCTCGGCAGCAACACCGCCACCCTCGCCACGATGATCGGCCTCGCCGTCGGCATCGACTACGCCCTCTTCATCGTCTCCCGCTACCGCGCGGAGCTCGCCGAGGGCCGCGAACGCGAGGAAGCCGCCGGACGCGCCGTCGGCACCGCCGGCTCCGCCGTCGTCTTCGCCGGCCTGACCGTCGTCATCGCCCTCGCCGGGCTCGCCGTCGTCAACATCCCCATGCTGACGAAGATGGGCCTCGCCGCGGCCGCCACCGTCGCCATCGCCGTCCTCATCGCCCTGACCCTGATCCCGGCCCTGCTCGGCTTCGCCGGCCGCCAGGTGCTCGCCCGCAAGGTCCGCAAGGGCAAGGCCGCCGCAACGGGCGACGAGAAGCCCAACATGGGCACCCGCTGGGCCCGCCTCGTCCTGCGCCGCCCCGTCGTCGTGCTCCTCCTCGGCGTCGTCGGCCTCGGTGCCGTCGCCGTCCCCGCCGCCTCCCTCGAACTCGGCCTGCCCGACGAGGGCTCCGCCGCCAAGAACACCACCCAGCGCAAGGCCTACGACCTCATCTCCGAGGGCTTCGGCCCCGGCTTCAACGGCCCGCTGATGGTCGTCGTCGACGCGGCCGGCGCCAAGGCCCCCAAGCCCGCGGCCGAAGCGGTGGCCAGAACCATCCAGGGCCTGCCCGGCAAGCCGATCGTCACCCCGGCCCACTTCAACCAGGCCGGCGACACCGCGATCATCACGGTCATCCCCGCGTCCAAGCCCTCCGGCACCGAGACCGAGGACCTCGTCCACGCCATCCGCGACAAGGGCGCGGCAGCCGCCGCCGACAAGGACGCCAAGGTCCTCGTCACCGGCAGCACCGCCGTCAACATCGACGTCTCCCAGAAGCTCAACGACGCCCTGCTGCCCTACCTCGCACTTGTCGTCGGCCTCGCCTTCCTGCTCCTGATGGTCGTCTTCCGCTCGGTGCTCGTCCCGCTGAAGGCCGCCCTCGGCTTCCTGCTGTCGGTCGTCGCCGCACTCGGCGCCGTCGTCGCCGTCTTCCAGTGGGGCTGGCTCGGCAGCGTCTTCGGCGTCGAGGAGACCGGCCCGATCATGAGCATGATGCCGATCTTCATGGTGGGCGTCGTCTTCGGCCTCGCCATGGACTACGAGGTCTTCCTCGTCACCCGCATGCGCGAGGCGTACGTCCACGGCGAACGCCCCGGCCAGGCCGTCGTCACCGGCTTCCGCCACGGCGCCCGCGTCGTCACCGCCGCGGCCGTCATCATGATCAGCGTCTTCGCGGGCTTCATCGGCTCCACCGAACCCATGATCAAGATGATCGGCTTCGGCCTCGCCATCGCCGTCTTCTTCGACGCGTTCATCGTCCGCATGGCCCTCGTCCCGGCCGTCCTCGCCCTCCTGGGCAAGGCCGCCTGGTGGCTCCCGGCCTGGCTGTCGCGCATCCTCCCCAACGTCGACGTGGAGGGCGAGGGCCTGCAGAAGCAGCTGGCGACACCGGCGGACGCTTCGGACAAGACCCCGGAGCCGGCGGGCGTCTGAGCCCGACCGGTCGACCCACCTGAGGCCCGGGCCCCCGCATGCGATGCGATGCGGGGGCCCGGGCCTTTCACTGCTCCCGCAGCTGGATCAGATCCCAGCGATTCCCGTACAGGTCCCGGAAGACGGCAACCGTGCCGTACGCCTCCCGCCGCGGCTCCTCCTCGAACACGACGCCGGCGGCGAGCATGCGCGCGTGGTCCCGGCCGAAGTCGTCGGTGTTCAGGAACCACCCGACGCGCCCGCCGGTCTGATCCCCGACCCGTGCCTCCTCCGCCTCGCCGTCGGCCCGGGCCAGCAGCAGCCCGCCCTCCCGCGCCCCCGGCGGCGCGACGACGACCCAGCGCTTGCCGTCGGGCAGTGCGGTGTCCTCGCGCAGGTCGAAACCGAGGGCGTTCACGTAGAAGGCGATGGCCTCGTCGTAGTCACGCACGACGAGGACGGTCAGTCCGATGTGGGGCATGGGTCGATCTTGCCACTCACCGACCTGGCCGGTCCCGGCCGGCGAGAGGGCGCACCATTGCCGTCATGACCGGCGCATCGTCGTACGGCCGGGTGTGACCGACCGGCACGTAGCCCCACTCCTCGTACAGTGCCTGCACCTTGGGGTGCGCGCTGTTGACGAGCAGGGTGGCCCGTTCCTCGGGACGGCCCCGCAGCAACTCCTCGTGCAGGAGCGCTGCGGTACCGGTCTTGCGCCACCGGGGGCGCACCATGATCTCGGAGACGGCGAAAGTACGGGTGCCGTCCTCCCGGGCGAAGCCGGGTTCGAGGCCGGAGACCTTGTCCCACCAGGGCGAGGCGGAGACGAGCGGCGCACCGTAGGCGAAGCCGGCGGCCTCGTCGCCGTCGTAACCGACCACACAGTCCCAGCCCGGCCGCTGCGACCAGCGGTCCAGGAACCACGCGAACCGCTCGCGGCTGTCGAAGCCGTCCCGGTTCTCCGACTGCGCGTAGCAGTCGTCGTGCACGTCGAGCAGCAGCTCGCGGAGCTCGGCGGCGTGGGTGTGGTCGAAGCGGCGCGGATGCACGGTCAAGGGAGCGTCCTTTCACGACCGGTGTACGCGGAGAGCGGTGGCCCCATGGTGTGGGAGCTCGCCGGGCGGCAGTGGGCGTTGCACGGCATTGCATGTGGAGCCTGCGGGGTATCGCGGGGTTGCATGGTCCGGCAATCATCAGGAACAGCCCGCCTTCGGGGCGATCCCTCGGGGGCTCCTCGCCCGCTTTGCGCCCAGGAGTGAACCCGCATGGCCGATGTCCTTCCGTTCAGCGAAATCACGTACCTGTTCAAGGAATTCGAGCACACCGCCTGGCGGTTGGAGACCCGGCGCGAATATGCCTCCGACCGCAACGGCGACAACTGGAAACGCTGGCAGGCGGGCGAGCGGCTCGGGTTCGATCCACGGCACCCCTGGCATGCCAACGTCCGAGCGCAGGTCGAAGCCGGTAAGCGGTTCCAGCGGGTGCGGATCGTGGACGATCCGCCCACCGAGGGCCAGCGGTTTCTCTTGGCCACCGCGCGGAGCAACATCACGGCCGGCGAGGACATCCGTGTTCTTCCCCGCGCCGAAGCCGAACGGCTCGGGCTGCCGGACTTCGACTTCTGGCTCTTCGACTCACGTATCCTCGCCCGCTTCCACTTCTCGGACGATGGCACCACGCTCGGTGTGGAACTGACGGAGGAGCCGTCCGACGTCCTCCGCGCCTGTCAGGTCCGTGACGTTGCCTGGCACCGGGGCTTTCCGGCGGACGACCTCGCATGGCTCATGTGACACACGTCGGGCGGACGGGCCGGGGCCGCTCCGGCAGGATGCCCTGCAGCTCGTGGCACGCACGTCCCACGTCCTGCATGTGCAGCACCGCAGACTTCAGGCCCGGGCCGGAGTCGGCGGCGAGTGTCTGGTGGGCCGCTTCGATGATGGATCGGGCCCGGTGCCAGGCGGGTGTGTCGGTGGCCAGACCGGCAGCGTAAACCTCCACCGTCGGTAGCAGGCGGGTGAGGAAGTCGCGGAGACGGGCGGTGGTCTCGGCGACCTGCTCGTAGCGGGGCAGCACTGCCGGGGACGACAGTGAGCGGTGGACCGCTTGCCGGAGGTACTGCGCCATCTCGATGGCGATGCGGTCGGCGTCCGTTTCTGTCTCCGGGTGCAAGGCTCGGGCCTCCTCGTCGTGATCGTCGCTCACGTCGAGGTAACCCCCGCGGCCCGCACTCCCGGTACCGTGAAAAGACAGCGGAAACGTGAAAGCCATGAAAGTGGGCGGGAGTTGAAGCGCATGGCAGGCAGTCCGCGCACCCCGAACACCGGCCTGGCGGCCCTCCTGGACGAGGCGAAGTGGACGCGCAGCCAGTTCGCCGCAGCGGTGAACCGTACGGGCGCGGAAGCCGGGCTGGCGCTGCGCTACGACCAGTCCGCCGTCTCGCACTGGCTGTCCGGCACGATGCCGCGGCCGCAGGTCAGGCCGCTGATCGTCGAAGCGCTGGCCAGGCGGCTGAAGCGGCCGGTCACCCATGCCGAGGCCGGTCTGGCCGGCAGCACGGGACCGGACGGCGCCGGGGGCACGCTCGAAGAGCTCGTCGACGTGGGCCGGGCCGACATGGACCCGTCCCGGCGGGGCGTGCTCACCGCCGGGGTCTACTCGGCGGCCCTCGCTGTTCCCCTCTTACCCGAACCGGCCGGGCGGCCTGAACGGGGCGGCACGGCCTCCGACGCCGGGCGGACCGCGCGCATCGGGGCGGGCGAAGTCGCCACCGTCCGGACCATGACCGAGAAGATCGCCGACATCCTCGACGAACTCGGCGGCGGCCACGCCCGCCCGATGGCAGCGGCCTTCCTGGTCAACACGGTCGCGCCGTACCTGAACGCGTCCGCCCCCGAGCAGGTCCGCAAGGACATGCTCGCCGCGGCGTCGGACCTCGTGTACCTCACCGGGTGGATGGCGATGTACGAACGGGAGCACGGCCTCGGGCAGCGGTACTACCTCAAGGCCCTCAAGCTCGCCGCGGAGGCGGATGATCACGTCACGTACTGCCGGACGCTGCGCGGCATGAGCTTGCAGGCGTCCAACCTCGGCTACGGCGCGAAGGCCCTGCAACTGGCGGATGCCGCCGCCGAGGCGTCCCCGAAGGCCGGCCCGCGCCTGCAGGCGTTCCTGGCCGGGCAGCAGGCGCACGCCGCCTCCATGACCGGCGACCGGCACACGGCCTTCGCGCGGCTGCGTGAGACGGAGATCGCCCTGTCGAAGGCGGACTCCCGCCGGGAGGCCGTCGGCGGGTACGACGCCAGCGCCTACCAGTTCCACGTCGCGCACGTGCTGTACGAGTTCCGGGACCTGGAGGGCTCGATCCGCGCGATGCAGGAGTGCCTGAAGGTGCAGCCGCGCCAGGAGCGCCAAGGGCGCCTGCACGCGAACGCGCTGCTGGCGCAACGCCAGTTCGAACTGGGTCACGTGGACGCGGCCTGTGCGACGTGGCACGTCTTCCTCGACGATTACGTCCAGCTCTCGACGGCCCGCGGCGACGAGCACTTCGCGACGATGCGGCGCCGGATCCAGCCGTACGCCAAGGTGCGCACGGTCCGCGAGCTCGGCGAGCGCGCCCGGGAAGTGGCCCGGGCCAAGGCGTGACAGCGGAAACCTCAACAAGCCGGCCCGAGGCATCGAGACATTCGCCCGCACGACGGGAAGCTTTGGGTAAAGGCGGTCAAGTGGCCTGAGTGTGCGCTACGTTGCGCGCAAGAAGCGACCCCCGCCGCGGCTGCCACCGCTGCAGGGGTCTACACCTGCGAGGGATCAGGAGTCCCCCGACGATGCTGCGGCATGTTACCGCTCCCGAGCGTTTCTACACCCAGGTACCGAACGAGATCCTCCGCCATCCACGGCTGTCGCCGCATGCCGTGCGCATCCTGACCTGGGCGCTCTCGCTGGCCGATCCCTCCGCCGTGTCGCTGTCCGAGGTGGGGCTGCGGGCCGGGATCAAGAAGACGGCGTACACGCGGGCCAAGCAGGAGTTGATCCAGGAGGGGTACTTCCACGAGTGGCCGCGGCAGGGGGCGCGGGGGCGGTGGGTCACCGAGCAGCTCGTGAGCAGCGTGCCGCTGAGCGCCGAGGAGGCCGTGGCCGTACGGGACGGGAAGCCGCCGACGGACGACGTGCCGACCGTCGGTGAACCGGAGCGCCGGGCCGTCGGTCGTTCCCAGGAAAAGAACGGGGAGAACATCCCCAACCCTCCCCTCCCGCAGGCCGAGCGCGCCGCGCTCGCCCTCGCCGCCGTCTCGCACGGTGAGCGGCGGCTGCGGCTGTCCGGGCGGGACGTACGGGCCCTCGTCCCGTTGGCGGCGGAGTGGTTCGCCCGTGGCGCCACGCTCGGCGAGCTGCGTACCGCGCTGACCTCGGGGCTGCCCGACGTCGTGCACTCCCCGGCCGGGCTCGCCCGCAACCGGCTGGTGCGGAAGATGCCCGATCCGGTTCCGGCGCTTCCAGCGGCACCCCGCCCGAACCCGCCGCGCCCCTGCCTCGGCGGCTGCGGGCGCGTCTTCCGGGCCGTCGCCGACGAGGACTGCTGCCGCGACTGCAGGCAGGAAGCCGCGGCCGACGTCTCCGGCGCCGTCGAAGCCACCCGCCGCGGCATCGCCGCCGTGCGGGCGGCGTTGTGTCCCCGACCCAGCTGAGAAAGGTAACTTCCTGTGCATCTGGCCTTCCGCCCGGACTACCGTGGCGGTACCCGCACGATCCGGAGGCTTGCCGTGACCGCACAGCCCATGCACGCCCACGAACCGGACGGGCCTCGGGTGCCGCGCACCATCCAGGGCATCGCCGATGCTCTCTCCCCGGAGCGCCGGATGGAGTTCTACCGGCTCGTGCTCGCTGCCGAAGCGGGTCAGGAACTCCAGAACGTCATCGCCGAGTGGTGGGGTCAGGCCATGCTCGACTCCGACCCCCGCCGGACGCAGGTCATCGCGGACGCCGAGGCCGGGACGCTACCGACGGTGAGCATGGACGAGGTCTTCCGCCGTCGTCGTGCCGCTGGTGGAGAGATGCCGGGTGAGTGACGGGGACGACCTCTGGCCGGTAAGTGTTTCGCCCCTCGTGGCCGAGGCACTGGCTGATCCGGTGCTGCCCGCCGAGCTGTTTTCCAAGATCTGCGCCTTGACCGTTGCGATTGCGGAGAACCCCTGGCTGGAAGGCAGCTCGCAGGCCGCGCAAGGCGGCGACTGGCGGACCGCGCTCATCCCGGACGGTCGTGGCATCGTCGAATACCTGGTCAAGAAGGAGGAACAGCAAGTCGTCCTCACCCGGATCTTTCCGTTCTGAGGGGCGACCAGGCCCAGTTGTTCTACTACCATGCAAACAACTGGAGGTCGCCATGTCAGCCGTGCCCCGCACCGTGTCCCGCACCGCCCGCCGCACCCTCGTCGCCACGCTTCCCGCCGTCGTCGCCTGCGTTGCGCTGCTGGCCTTCTATCTCGCCCTGCGGCATCAGCTGCCGGAGCGGCTGGCCACGCATTTCGGGGTCGGTGGGCAGGCCGATGCGTTCGATACGCCCGGGACGTTTCTCACCGTCGGGTTCGGGGTGCTGGCCGGGGCGGGGGTCATGTCCGGGGCGCTCGTGTGCGTGATGCGGGCCGGGCCCCGGCAGCAGCGGGTGATGGCTGTGCTCGGGGGTGGGGCCACCGTGTTGGTCGGGGTGGTCGTGGTCGACGTGTTGCGGGTCAACGCCGGTGGTGGCGACGTGCGGTTGCCCGCGTGGCACGTGCTCGTCGCCCTCGGGGCCGCCGTGGCGTACGCGGGGCTCGGGTGGCTGCTGGCGGGGGCGTACGAGCCGCCCGCCGACGGGCCGTCGGCGCCCTCCGCCCACGTGCCCCGGCTCGAACTCGCCGTCAGCGAGGTCGCGTCCTGGTCGCACGTCGCCGGTTCGCCCCTGCTGCGGGGCGTCGGAGTGGTGATGGCCGTCGCCGGTGTCGGCGTCGGGGTCGCCGCCGGCTGGGCGGGCGGGGTGGGGCTGGGCGTCGCGGGCGTGGTCACGGCCTTGTGCAGCGGGGCGCGGGTGACCGTCGACCGCAACGGGCTCACCGTGCGGCCCGTGGCCCTGCCCCGGCCCCGGGTGCGGCTGCCGCTGGAGCGGATCACCGAGGCCTCCGCCCGGCGCGTCGAGCCGCTCCGCGACTTCGGCGGCTGGGGCTACCGGGTCGTGCCCGGAGCCAGTGGGGTCGTGCTGCGCACCGGGGACGCGGTGGCCGTCCGGCTCGCGCACGGCAGCGAGTTCGTGGTGACCGTCGACGACGCCGGTACGGCGGCGGGGCTGCTCAACGCCCTGCGGGAGCGACAGGCCGGGTAGATGCTGTTCCGGATCGACCCCGACTCGTCCGTGCCGCTGGGCGAGCAGATCGCCGGCTCCGTCCGCGCCGCCATCGCCGACGGCGCCGTACGGGCGGGGGAGCGGCTGCCCTCGGCGCGGGAGCTCGCCGGGTCCCTCGGCGTCAACATGCACACCGTCCTGCGCGGCTACCAGCAACTGCGCGAAGAGGGCCTGCTCGAACTGCGCCGCGGCCGCGGGGCCGTCGTCACCGGCGGTGCCTCGCCCCGGCGGGCCCGGCTCACCGAACAGGCCCGGGACTTCGTGGCCGAGGCCCGGGCGCTGGGGATGAGCGACGGCGAGGTGCTGGCCCTCGTCCGCAACTCCCTGGCAGGCGGGACGCCGTAGCACTGTCAGTGGTGCCGTGCATCATCGTCGTCATGACACGGAACGCGTCCGCGACGCCGCTGCACGACCTTGCCCGCACGCACCTCCCCGCCGAGGCCGCCGCTCGGTGGACGGGCCTGCTGCGCCCCGGCGCGACCTTGGAGAAGGCGGAGGCGGGCGAGCCGGTGGCCGGGCGGCTCGGAGGGTTGCCCCTGCTGCCGCAGGGGGTGGAGTGGCCGGTGTGGGAGGGGCACGGGCCGCTGTCGTTCGTCGCCTCCGTCGACTGTGCCGCGCTGCCCGCCGGAGAGCTGGACATACCGCTGCCTGCCGACGGCACGCTGGCGTTCTTCTATTTCGACGGTCAGATCGACAGCGGCGATGCCTTTGTCGACTTCGCGGACCCCGAGTGCCGGCCGGGCGCCCGGGTGATCCACATCCCGGCGGGTGTCCCGGTCGCCGAGCGGCCGCTGCCGTTGTACGAGTGCGACCACGGCGAGGACGGCGACGACTGCGAGGACTGCGAGCAGTTGGAGGCGTATCCGGAGGTGCCTCTCACCGTCCGCGTCGAGGCCACGGCGCCCGACATCTGGCACCCCGTCGTCCGTGAGGCGTTCGGCAGCGACGACTCCTCCCTCGAAGGATGGCCCGAGGAGTTCACGGACGCGCTGTACGACCGCAAGCCCGGCCCCGGGCACCAGGTCGGCGGCCACGCCCACCCCGTGCAGAACCCCCTCGAGTACGAGATCGCCCACGCCGCCCTCGGCCAGGACGTGCGCTGGGACGACCCCCGCGTCGCCGAGGACGCGGGCAACTGGGTGCTGCTCGCGCAGTTCGACACCGACGGCGACGCCGACATGATGTGGGGCGACTGCGGCGCCCTCTACTGGCTCATACGCCCGGCCGACCTGGCCGCGCTCCGCTTCGACCGGGCGATGTTCACCATGCAGTGCTGCTGAACGCAGTGCTGCTGAATGCCGTGCTGCCGAGCGCCCTCACTCCCCCCGCAGCGCCCTGCGCAGGCCCACGTTGCCGACGAGGATGCCGCCGTCCACCGGCAGCGTCACCCCGGTGACCCACGCCGCGTCGGCGGAGGCGAGGAAGGCGACGGCCGCCGCGACGTCCTCGGCGCGGCCGACGCGGCCCAGCGGGTAGTGCGCCGCCGCGCGCTCCAGGGCCGCTTCCCGGCCGTCCCAGTTGGGGGTGGCGACCGTGCCCGGGGCCACCAGGTTGACCCGGACGCCACGCGGCGCGCACTGGCCGGCCAGCGTGCGGGTCAGGCTCGCCAGGCCCGCCTTGGCGGCGCTGTAGGCGTGGTTGCCGAAGTCCTGCTCGCCGTTGACGGAGCCGACGTTGACGACCGCCCCACGGCCGCCGGCCGCGGCCAGGTGCGGCATCGCGGCGCGTACGCAGCGGAACGCGCCGGTGAGGGTGACGTCGAGGTCGCGGGACCATGCCTCGTCGGGGTAGTCCTCGACGCGTGCCGGGTCGGGGTGGCAGGAGAGGGCGTTGTTGACCAGCACGTCCAGGCGGCCGAAGCGCTCCACCGCGTACGCCACGGCGGCCCGTACCGCCGCGTCGTCGCTCACGTCGCACGCCGCGGGCGCGGCCTCGGCCCGCAGGCCGTCGGCGCGCAGGGCCGCCGCGGCCTTGGCCGCGCGCTCGCCGTCCGCGTCCGTGAGGAGGACGTCCGCGCCCTCCGCCGCCAGGCGGCGGGCCGTGGCCGCGCCGATGCCCCGGCCCGCGCCCGTGATCAGTACCGCGTACCCCTCGAACCGCTCCACGCGGCCAGGACTACCCCGCCAGGCACTTCGCAACCGCCTTCACCAGCGCCTGCGCGCGCGGGTCGGCGGTGACGTTCTTCTGCATGCCGTTGGTGACGTAGCCGAAGGCGATGCCGGACTCGGGGTCGGCGAAGGCCAGCGAGCCGCCGCGGCCGGGGTGGCCGAAGGAGCCGGGGGCCAGCAGCGGGCAGGCCGGGCCGTGCAGCATGTAGCCCAGGCCGAAGCGGGTGCCGGCGACCAGGACCCGGTCCGGGCCGGCCGACTCCTCCGTGCGGGCCACGGTCAGCGTGGCCGGGGCGAACAGGCGGCGGCCGCCGTCGACGACGCCGATGAGGGAGGCGTAGAAGCGGGCGAGCGCGTCCGCGGTGGCGATGCCGTTGGAGGCGGGCAGCTCCGCGGCGCGGAAGGCCGCGTCGTTCTCGTCGGCGGCCGGCTCGATGGCGCCGAAGGCGCGGCGCGTGAGGGAGGCGGGGTCGGCGTAGGCGGCGGCGACCGACGCCTTGGGGCGGACGCGCAGCCCGGCCGAGGCGGGCGCCGGCGGGGGCTCCATGGCCGCGAGGCGGCCGACGCGGTGCTCCTCGGTCGCGGGCAGGCCTATCCACAGGTCCAGGCCGAGGGGGCCGGCGATCTCCTCGGCCACCCAGGTGCCCAGCGTGCGGCCGGTGATCCGCAGGACGAGCTCGCCGAGCAGCCAGCTGAAGGTCTGGGCGTGGTAGCCGTGGTCGGTGCCGGGCTCCCAGGCGGGGGCCTGGGCGGCGAGCGCCGCCGGGCCGCTGGTGCCGTCCAGGGCCTGGGCCGGGGTCAGCGGGGTGTCGAGGGCGGGCAGCCCGGCCCGGTGGGCGAGCAGGTGGCGCACCAGCACCCGCTCCTTGCCGGCCGCCTTGAACTGCGGCCAGTACGTGCCGACGGGGGCGTCCAGGTCGACCTGGCCGCGCTGGTGGAGCAGCAGCAGGACGGCCGCGGCCACGCCCTTGGTGGCGGAGCGCACGACCTGGGCGGTGCCGTGGGTCCAGGGCTCGGCGGGGCTGTCGCCGGTCATGCGGGCGTCGGCGTCGCGGGCGCCGCCCCACAGGTCGGCGACCTTGCGGCCGTCCCGGTAGACGGTCACGGCCGCGCCGCGCTCACCGCGCCGCGCGAAGTTGTCCGCGAAGGCGTCCCGGACCGGCTCGAAGCCGTCCGCCACCGTGCCCTGGACGTCCACCACTGTTGCCCGCTCCCACTGTCCCGATCGCTACAAATCCATCCACCATGGTGCAACGCGGCCGCGGGTGCCCCGGACCGGGGGGTCACCCCCGCACGGCCACCGAGCGGGGGTCGAAGCCGAAGGGCAGCTCCAGGCGGTGCGAGCGCATCAGGCCCTCGTCGCACAGCAGTTCCCGGGTGGGGGCGTCGGCGGCGATGACGCCGCCGCTGAGGATCACCGACCGCTCGCACAGCTCCAGGGCGTAGGGCAGGTCATGCGTGACCATCAACACAGTCACGTCCAGCGAGCGCAGGATGTCGGCCAGCTCGCGCCGCGAGGCGGGGTCGAGGTTGGAGGAGGGCTCGTCCAGGACGAGGATCTCCGGCTCCATGGCCAGCACGGTCGCCACCGCCACCCGGCGCCGCTGCCCGAAGGACAGGTGGTGCGGGGGCCGGTCGGCGTGCTCGGCCATGCCGACGCGCTCCAGCGCCCTGCGCACGCAGGCCTCCAGCTCGGCGCCGCGCAGGCCGGCCGCGGCCGGGC
This sequence comes from Streptomyces luteosporeus, assembly GCF_039532865.1. Lineage (NCBI taxonomy): Bacteria > Bacillati > Actinomycetota > Actinomycetes > Kitasatosporales > Streptomycetaceae > Streptomyces > Streptomyces luteosporeus. Next base: position 15,321 of record NZ_BAAASL010000008.1, on the reverse strand, counting down.
CGAAGGCGACGTCCTCGCGGACGGTGGGCATGAACAGCTGGTCGTCCGGGTCCTGGAAGACGATGCCGACGCGCCGCCGGACCTCGGCGAGGTGCGCCTTGTCCACCGGCAGCCCGGCCACCCGCACCGAGCCCGCGCCGCCGCCGAGGATGCCGTTGAGGTGCAGGACGAGGGTGGTCTTGCCGGCGCCGTTGGGGCCCAGCAGCGCGACGCGCTCGCCGCGGCCGAGGGTGAGGTCGACGCCGAAGAGGGCCTGGTGACCGTCGGGGTAGGCGTAGGCGAGGCCGGACACCTCGAGGGAGGGGACCTCGGGGGAGGGGACCTCTGGGGTGGTGGCGGGGAAGGCGGTCATGGCGGGGTCCATCCGGTCGGGAGGGCAGTCGGAGGGGCGTCGGAAGAGGGGCGTCGGGAGGGGGCGTCAGAAGAGGGCGGGGCGTCAGAAGGTCAGCAGTGCCGTCAGGCACACGGCCAGCGCGGCCAGCGGCAGCGCGGCCGACTGCGCCCACTGCGCGCGCGAGGCCGTGACCTCGTCGATGACGGGCATCGTCCCGGTGTAGCCGCGGCTGACCATGGCCAGGTGCACGCGCTCGCCGCGTTCGTAGGAGCGGATGAACAGCGCGCCCGCCGACTTGGCCAGCACCCCCCAGTCCCGTACGCCGCGGGCGGTGAAGCCGCGCGACTCGCGGGCGATGCGCATGCGGCGCATCTCGTCGGTGACGACGTCGCCGTAGCGGAGCATGAACGAGGCGATCTCGACCAGCAGCGAGGGCATCCGCAGCCGCTGCAGACCCAGCAGCAGCGAGCGCAGTTCGGTGGTGGCGGCGAGCAGGACGGAGGCGGCGACGCCCAGGGTGCCCTTGGCGAGGATGTTCCAGGCCCCCCACAGACCGTTCTCGCTGAGCGCGAGGCCCAGCACGTGCACCCGCTCGCCCTGTGCCACGAACGGCATGAGCAGCGCGAACGCCACGAACGGCACCTCGATCAGCAGCCGGCGCAGGACGAAGCCGGCCGGCACCCGCGCCGTCGCCGCCACCGCGGCGAGCAGCAGCGCGTACAGGGCGAAGGCCCACAGCGCCTCGCGCGGGGTGCACACCACGACCACGACGAAGCAGAAGGCCGCCGCGATCTTGCAGTGCGGGGGGAGCCGGTGGACGGGGGAGGAGGCGTGCCGGTAGAGCTTGTGGACGTGGCCCGCGCCCATGTCAGGACGTCCCGGTCCCGGCGGAGACCGCGGCGGCGCCCTCCTCGGCGCGGCCGCGCCGGCGCCGGACGACCACGAAGACGCCGGTGCCCACGGCCAGCGTCGCGCCGACGCCGATCACACCGGCCAGACCGCCGGACAGGCGGGCGTCGCCCACGTCCTTGACCTGGTAGTCGGCGAGCGGGGAGTCCTTGGCGGCGTGCTCCTTCTCGCGGGAGTCGATGCCCTTGTCGTGGGCGACCTTCTCCAGGCCGTCGGGGCTGGTGGAGGCGTAGTAGCTGACGAAGCCGGCGAGGACGACGGCGACGGCGAGGCCGGCGCCGAGCACCCGGCGCAGGGGCGCGGGGGAGGCGGGGGCGGCGGGCGCGGCCTCGGGCACCACGGTGGTGCCCTGCGCGGTGCGCAGCTGGAGCGGGCGGCGCAGGTCGCGGGCGCCGTGGACGAGGTCGGGGCGCACGGCCATGACCGCGCCGACCGTCAGTGCGGTGATGACGGCCTCGCCGATGCCGATGAGGACGTGCACGCCGGCCATGGCCGTGAAGACCTTGCCGAGGGCGACGTCGGTGGTGCCGCCCAGCGCGTAGATCAGGGTGAAGGCGCAGGCGGCCGCCGGGACGGAGACCAGCGCGGCGACGAAGGCGGCGGCGGTCACCGAGGAGCGGCGCCGCGGCAGCGTCTTGGCCAGCAGCCGGAAGAGTCCGTAGCCGATGGCGGTGGTGACCACGGCCATGTCGGTGATGTTGACGCCGAGCGCGGTGAGCCCGCCGTCGGCGAACAGCACTCCTTGCATCAGCAGCACCACGGATATGCAGAGCAGGCCGGTCCAGGGGCCGACGAGTATCGCGGCCAGGGCCCCGCCCAGCAGGTGGCCGCTGGTGCCGGCGGCGACGGGGAAGTTCAGCATCTGGGCGGCGAAGACGAACGCCGCCACCAGGCCGGCGAGCGGCGCGGTGCGCTCGTCGAGCTCCTTCCGGGCACCGCGCAGGCCGGCCGCGACGGCGGTTGCCGCCACGGCTCCGGTGGCCAGCGATACCGGGGCATCGATGAATCCGTCGGGTACGTGCATGACGGCGCTCCGTCCGTGTCGCTCGTGCGTGTCGCTCGTGCTTGTCGCTTGTTCAGTCGTGAACCGCTCGATGATAGGGGCTCGCTGCAAAAAGGTCGCAAGAGCGTGCGGAGTGCTCCTGCGCGCCCCTCGTCACCCCGGCTGATCGGGTGAATTTTCATCAACTGCGGATTATGTCCCTAAATGCGGCGCACTCAGGGAGTCGGCCATGCCACTTTCGTCCCCGAAGGGACCCGAAGGGAGACGCCATGCGACGGTTCCGGGAGCTGAGGGCCACCACGGTCGTGTCCGCCATATCCGCCGCCGCCCTGCTCGCGACCCTGCCGGGCGCGGCCCGCGAGGGCGCGCCCGCGGCCGCGCGGCCGCAGGGGGCGGGCGCCGCGATGGCGCACAAGGCGCCGCAGGCCCCGCAGGACTACGAGGAGACCGCCTGCGAGGGCTCGCCGCCGGAGGAGGGCGACATCTACTCGCGGCCGCCGAAGACCGGTCCGGACTCCTCGCCTCCCGGCGGCCGGCCGCAGACGTCCCCGTCCAAGGCCCCCGACCGCCCGCCGCGCGACCGCCCGCCGCGCGACTCCGGCGACTCCCGAGACTCCTTCGAGGAAGACCGTGCGGCCACCGGTGCGGCCGCCGGCAGCGTCGCCGCCTACGAGCGCCCCCTGCCCCTGAAGTGGCCCCGGAACATGCCGGACCGCGACGAGGCCGTGCGCATGCTGGCCGAACTGGACGTCAAGCCCTTCGACAGCAAGGGCTACGACCGCAAGCACTTCGGTGCGGCCTGCTGGGTGCAGCACGGCGTGGACCGGTGCACCACCCGCCAGGTCGCCCTCAAGCTGCACTCCGACGTCCCGGCCACGCTCGACGGGCCCTGCCGGGTCGTCGGCGGCAAGTGGCACAGCGAGTACGACAACAGGACCATGGCCGACCCGGTGCACGTCGACCTGGACCACGTCGTGTCGCTGCGCAACGCCTGGGGATCGGGTGCGCGCGACTGGACGCCGCAGAAGCGGCTGGAGTTCGCCAACGACCTGACCGCCTCCCCGGAGCTGATCGCGGTGTCCACCTGGACCAACCGCCGGAAAGGCGACAAGTCGCCCGACCAGTGGCTGCCGCAGCTGCCCGAGGCCCAGTGCAAGTACGGCCAGGCGTGGGTTGCGGTGAAGGACTACTACGGGCTCAGCGTCACCGCCGCCGAGAAGGCCAAGCTGCAGGAGGTCCTCGGCAAGTGCTGACCTCGCACGCGCGGCCGGGCGGCTACAGCGCCGCCCGGCTGCCCGTGCCGACCGGCGCGGTCGCGGTCGCCGCCTGCCGGGCGGCCTGCTCGACCTGGGCGGCCGTGAGCACGTAGCCGGTCTCGGAGTCGGCCGTCGAGCGGGCGAAGACCACCCCGTACACCTTCCCCGACGGGGACAGGAGGGGACCGCCGGAGTTGCCGGGGCGGACGGTGGAGCGCACCGACAGGACGTCGCGCGTGGTGATGCCGTCCCCGTAGATGTCCTGGCCCTTGGCCCGCACCTCGTTGGCCACGACCGCGGCGCGCAGGTCCAGGCCGCCGTTCTCGGGGAAGCCGGCGACGACGGCGGCGTCGCCGCGCTTGGCCGTCTTGTCGAAGGGCAGCACCGGTGCGGTCAGGCCGGGCACGTCCAGGACGGCCACGTCGGTGTCGGGGTCGAAGTAGACGACGTTCGCCTTGTAGGCGCGGCCCACGCCGCCGACGCGCACGGTGGGCCGGCTGACGCCGGCGACCACGTGGGCGTTGGTCATCACGTGCTCCTCGGAGGAGACGAAGCCGCTGCCCTCCTGGCCGCGCCGCCCGCCGCCGACGTCCGCCACGCCCTCGACCTTGACCACGCTGGTGCGCGCGGCCCGGGTGACGGCCGGGGTGACCGAGTCGCCCGAGGGGCGAGCGACGCTGGTGGCGGGCTCGTGCTCGAAGGGGTTGAAGACCTGCGGGAAGCCGGCCCCCGACAGCGCGTCGGTCGTCCGGCTGAACCAGGTGGGCGCCTGCTCGGGCATGGCCTTTTGCACCGCGCCCAGCAGCGTGGACTCCTTGACCTCGCGGGTCAGCAGGGTGGAGTTCGCCGAGACGAGCACGCTGGCGGCCACCCAGCCCACCAGCAGCACCGCCAGCGAGGCCGCCGCTGCGCCGCCGATGCCGTCCAGGCCGCGCACCGGGGCCCAGGTCAGCCGGGAGCGCAGCCGCCAGGCGAACCGCGCGGCCAGGGCGTGGCCGACGGCCGCCGGCAGCAGTACGACCAGGACGGCGACGACGGCCGCGGTCACGGTGCCGGGCTCGAAGGGCTCCAGGGCGTACGGCAGCGCCCACACGCCGACGACCGCGCCGCCGAGGAACCCGGCGAGCAGCACGACGCTGGCCACCAGGCCCCGGCGGTAGCCGGAGACGGCGTAGCCGATGACGACCAGCAGCAGAAGCAGATCGATGAGGTTCAACGCGGAGCCCTTCCCTTGCACACGCGTCCCCCGGTCGCGCCCACAGGTGTGTGGACCTGTAAGAACGCCGGATGGGCCGGGGGCGGTTCCCCCGCGTGCCGCGGTTGTGCGCTCGTGTGACGTTTTGCACGTTTGGGGAGGCGTGGGACGGGGTCGGCGCGCGCCGGCCGCAGGCTCCCGGCGTGGGCGGGAGCGCGGCCCTCCCGGGGTGCGGCGCGGGGCCCCGGCCGGCGATCCGGCCTGGATGTGGGCTTGCGCGACGGCCGGACGGCGGGCTTCGGAAGAAACCGGAAGTATTGATTCCGAACTCTTTATCTCCCGCCCAAACCAACAAGCGGACATCATGGCCGCCAATCGCCCCCAAGCGGGGTTTTCCCGGCAATTCCCGAGCATTGCACGGGCCCTGGGGCTGCTGCAGACTGGGCACCGCGGAACCATGTTCAAGGATTCGGGGAGATTCATGTCGAGCAATGCGTCACCCGCGGTGTCGGTGCACAGGATAGAAACCCCCAACGGCGATGCGTGGGTGGCCTGGGACGATCAGCGGGACACCGATTACGCGTACGGCGGCAGCCGGATGGTCCCGTCCGGCACACCGGACGAGGAAGCCGTCTCCGTCCTCAGGAGATTAGCCGTCGGCGAGAGCAAACTGAAGAACACCCTCATCAACACCGCTTTCGAGGAAGGCGTTCTCGACGGATTCTCCGACCGTTTTCCGCAGGGATTCCTGCAGAGTCGCGTCGGTGGCGGCCGCTGCATCATCAGGCCCCGCGACGCCGGCATCGAAAACATCCTCTCCGACCCGCTCTCGCCGGAATTCCGGCGCACGATCGAGCCGATATTCGCGGGCATCGGCGCCTTCCTGAACGAGATGGACGGCAGGATCAAGCTCACCCCCGACTTCGGGCGCTTCGCCGGTCTGGCCGACCTGCTGCTGGAGCACACCCCGCATGTCCTGGGCGTCCGCCGGGAGGTGGGTGGCTGCGGAGGCAAGTCCTCCTTCTCGACAACCGGCGTGATCGCCGCCTTCGAGGAGCTCAAGCCCGCCCCCGCCGGCCCCGTCACCCTCATCGGCTCCGACGGCGCCATGGGCAGCGACTTCTTCGACTACCTCAAGCGCTCCGACCTCCCGGACGTCGCCGTCGCCGACATCGCGTACGCCGCCGGCACCACCGTCCGCGACGGCTACCCCGTGCTGCCCTCCCGCCCGGGCACCTTCACCACCGAGTGCCTCGGCCGCGGCGGCTCGGTCGTCGCCAACACCTGGGGCAACGAACTGGAGAACGCCGACGTCGACGCCCTGCGGCCCGGCACCCTCCTGCTGCTGGCGCACAACCACTCCGTCCCCGAGGGACAGGCCGGGCTCGACCTGATGCGCCGCGTGGCCGGCCGCGACGTGCTGGCCCTGCCGGGTCAGGTGCTGACCCTGGGCGGCGCGCTCACCTCCCGACTGGAGTGGTTCTCCCGGCAGGCCCGGCCCGGCGAGCTGTTCGACAAGCCGCTGGCGCACGACGTGGTCCGCACGGTGATCAGGTACTGGGTCCGCCGCTGCGTCGACTCCGCCGGGGCGGACGGCACCACGCCGTACGAAGCGATGCTCTCCGCCGCGTGAGGCGCACCGGCGACGACGTGCGGTCCCCGGCCGGCCCGGTCGGCCTCGCCGACCGGCCGCCGGCCGGGGAGCCGGGCGGGCGCGGGATCACCCCCGCGCTCGCCGGCGGCATCGTGCTGGCCTCCGCCTCCGGCTACCCGGTCGGCGCGCTGGGCGTGGGCGCCGCCCCGCCGTTCCTGCTCACGGCCGGCCGCATCGCGCTGGCGGCGGTCCTGATGACCTGCATCGCGGTGGCGGTGCGGGCCCGCAGGCCGCGCGGGAGGCTGCTGGCGCACACCATGGTCGTCGGCGTGCTCGGGCACTGCGTGCACTTCGCGGGCCTGTACGGCGGCCTGGCCGTGGGCGTGCCGCCCGCCGTCTCGGCGCTGGTCTTCGGCCTGCACCCGGTGCTGACCGCGGTGCTGGCCGGGCTGGTCCTGCACGAACGCCCGCGCGCCCGGCAGCTGGTGGGGCTCGTCCTCGGCGTGCTGGCCGTGCTCCTCGCGCTCGGCGGCCGCCTGCTGTCCGCCGGCGGCCTCGACGCCGGCAGCGCCCTGACCCTGGTCGGCCTGATGGGGCTGGTCTCCAGCGCGGTGTGGCAGCAGCGCTTCTGCGCCGGCGTCGACCTGCGCGCCGCCACCGCCGTCCAGCTGAGCGCCGCCGTCCCGCCGCTGCTGGTCCTGGCGGTGCTGGAGGGCGGCACGGTGCACGACTGGCGCACCGCGGGCTGGGTCGCGCTGTGGCTCGTCGTGGTCAACTCCATCGTCGGCACGCGCCTGCAGCTGGAGGCGGTCCGGCGGGCCGGGGCCGCCCGCACCAGTACGGTCTTCTGCCTGGTGCCCTCGACCGCCGCGCTGCTGTCGTGGGTCATGGGCAACGGCACGCTGAACGCCGGTGTCGTGGCCGGCCTCGTCCTCGGCGCCGCCGCCTCCGTCCTGGGCCTCAGGTCCACCCCCGCCGCCCGTACGGCGACCGCGCCGGAGCGGACCGGGAGCTGACGCGCGGCCGGCGGCCGGCCGGCGCCACCCGCGCGGCGGGCCCGCGACGCGCACAGGGTCGTTCCCTACGATGGCGCGGTGACCAGTGACACCGCGACGCCCGCCCCCGGAGGCCGAACGACGACGGACGAGCAGCCGCCCCCCTGGCAGCGCAGACTCCGCCGCTTCGGCTACGCGGGCGGCGCGGCCGGCCCCGGCGCGCGGGAGCGGCTCGTCCCGCCGTTCCCCGAGCCCGGCACCCGGCTGTGGGAGGCGGCGGGGGCCTCGCCCCGGCTCGCCCGGCGGCTCGCGGCGTCCATGGGGTGGGCCGGCCCGCTGGCCGTCGCCCTGTTCGCCGGACTGATCCGCTTCTGGAACCTCGGCAGCCCGAAAGCCGTCATATTCGACGAGACGTACTACGCCAAGGACGCCTGGGCGCTGTGGACGTACGGCTACGAGGTCGAGTGGCCCAAGGACGCCAACGACCAGATCATCGCCGGGCACAGCGCGGTGGGGGACGCCGCCTCGTACGTCGTCCACCCGCCCGTCGGCAAGTGGGTCATCGGCATCGGCGAATGGCTGTTCGGGCTCAATCCGTTCGGCTGGCGCTTCATGGTCGCCGTGCTCGGCACCCTGACCGTCCTGATGCTCTGCCGCATCGGCCGCCGGCTGCTGCGCTCGACCTTCCTCGGCTGCCTGGCCGGCCTCCTGCTCGCCGTCGATGGCCTGCACTTCGTCATGAGCCGCACCGCGCTCCTCGACTCGGTGCTGGTCTTCTTCGTGCTCGCCGCCTTCGGGTGCGTCCTCGTCGACCGCGACAAGGTGCGCGCGAAACTCGCGGCCACCCTGCCGCAGGACCCGGACACCCCGCCCGACCCGGCCGCCGGCGACCGCACCCGGCTGGGCCTGCGTCCCTGGCGGCTGGCCGCCGGCGTCTTCCTGGGGCTGGCCTTCGCCACCAAGTGGAACGGCGGCGTCTACCTCGCGGCGTTCGCCGTGCTGATCGTCTCGTGGGACATCGCCTCCCGCCGCCTGGCCGGCGCCCGGCGCCCCTGGCTCTCCTCGCTGCTGCGCGACATGCCGTGGACGTTCCTGTCGACCGTGCCGGTCGCGATCGGCGTGTACGTGGCGTCGTGGACCGGCTGGTTCACCCACAGCGGGACCTACAGCCAGACCAACGGCTGGCGCCACAGCGGCTACAACCGGCACTGGGCCGAGACCGAGGGCGGCGCCAGCCCCGACGGCTTCCTGGCCGGCGTGCTCAACCCGCTGCGCAGCCTGTGGCACTACGAGAGGCAGGTGTGGGACTTCAACACCAACCTCACCTCGCCGCACACCTACCAGTCCAACCCCTGGAGCTGGCTGGTGCAGTCCCGGCCGGTCTCGTACTTCTACGAGTCCCCCGGCCCCGGCAACGGCGGCTGCTCCATCGACTCCGCCGACAAGTGCGCCCGCGAAGTACTGGCCCTGGGCACCCCGCTGCTGTGGTGGACGGCGTGCTTCGCCCTGCTGTACCTCCTCTACCGCTGGGCCTTCCGGCGCGACTGGCGCGCGGGCGCGGTGCTGTGCGCGGTCGCCGCCGGCTACCTGCCCTGGTTCGAGTACCAGGAGCGCACCGTTTTCGTCTTCTACGCGGTGGTCTTCGTGCCGTTCCTGTGCCTGGCGGTGGCCATGCTCATCGGGGCGATCCTCGGGCCGCCCGGATCCTCCGAACGCCGCCGGGTCGTGGGCGCGGTCGGCGCGGGCACGCTCGTCCTGCTCATCATCTGGAACTTCATCTACTTCTTCCCCCTGTACACCGGGCAGGCCATCCCCATGGACGCCTGGCGCAACCGCATGTGGCTGGATACCTGGATCTGACGGCTTTTCGGTTGACGGGGTCCCGTAGAGTTCCCCCCGAGGTTTTAATCAGGTGATTAAAACCAGGAGGGGGCAAGGGACATGCGCACTGGCGCAAAGATCGCAACCGGCGTCGCCGTCACCGTCGTGGTGGGCGCCGCCGGCCTGGGGGCCTACAACCTCGTCGACGCCGTCGCCGACGGCAACACCGGAACACGGGCCGACGCCGCACCCGTCAGAACCGGGCCGCCCACGGCCGACGAGACCTCGCGCACGGCCCGCGAGTTCCTCGACGCCTGGGCGGCCGGCGACACCGCGAAGGCCGCCGGCCTGACCGACAACATCCCGGCGGCCACCACCGCCCTGACCGCCTACCGCGACACCGTGCACGTCCAGAAGGCCACCTTCAAACAAGGCGCCGCCACCGGCACCAAGGTGCCCTTCACCGTCACCGCCGAGATCGTCCTCGACAAGCAGCACACCACCTGGACGTACGACTCCTCGCTCGACGTCGTCCGCGGCGGCGACGGCGGACGCGGCCGGGCACTGGTCGGCTGGCAGCCCACCGTCGTCCACCCCGGCATCGACTCCGGCCACACCCTGCGCACCACCACGACCGAGTCGCCCAAACTCGTCGCCGTCGACCGCAACGGCACCGAACTCGACCCGAAGACCTACCCCTCCCTCGCCCCCCTCCTGACCGAACTGCGCAAGCGCTACGGCCAGAAGGCCGGCGGCGAACCCACCGTCGCCGTCCGCCTCGAAGGCGCCGAGGCCAAGACCCTCCACGTGGTCGCCGAAGGCAAACCCGGCAAGCTGCGCACCACCCTCGACGCCGGCGTCCAGCGCGCCGCCGAGGCCGCCGTCGCCCGCCGCTCCGACGCCTCCGTCGTCGCCGTCAAACCCAGCACCGGCGAAATCCTCGCCATAGCCGACGCCAAGAAGACCGAATTCAACCCGGCCCTCTCCGGCCAGACCGCACCCGGCTCCACCATGAAGGTCATCACCGCCGCCATGCTGCTGGAAAAGGGCGTCTCCGCCCCCGGCAAGCACCTGCCGTGCCCCAAGAACGCCACCTACGGCATGACCTTCCACAACGTCGAACACAGCGAGAACCCCGACGCCACCTTCGCCCAGGACTTCGCGGCCTCCTGCAACACCGCCTTCATCTCCTTCGCCGGCAAGATCCCCGACAGTGCGCTCGCCGACGAGGCCCGCGACGTCTTCGGCATAGGCCTCGACTGGAAGACCGGCGTCAGCACCTTCGACGGCCGCGTACCCGCCGACGCCGGCGCCGGCAAGGCCGCAGCCCTCATCGGCCAGGGCCGCGTACAGATGAACCCGCTCACCATGGCCTCCGTCGCGGCCACCGTTCGTACGGGCAGCTTCCACCAGCCGTACCTCGTCGCCCCCGACGTCGACGGCCGCCAGCTCGCCCGCGCGCCGCGCTCCCTGCCGCCGGGCGTGGCACGCGACCTGCGGGCCATGATGCGGCTGACCGCCGTCTCCGGCACGGGAGCCCACGCGATGTCCGGGCTCGGCGGGGACATCGGGGCCAAGACCGGCTCGGCGGAGGTCGACAACCAGGCCGCGCCCAACGGGTGGTTCACCGCCTACCGCGACGACGTCGCCGCGGCGGCGGTCGTCCCCCAGGGCGGCCACGGCGGCGACTCGGCGGGCCCGATCGTGGCGGCGGTCCTGAGGGCGGGCTGAGGCCTCCCCCCTCCGGGGGGCCCGGTGGGCACCAACAGGTCCACGATCCAGCCCGTCCGGCGTTTGAGGACACCGGGCGGAGCCCGGTCCGGGGGTGCTAGGGGGCGCAGCCCCGCTAGGAGACGGGGAGAGGGCGGGGCCGGGGACAAGCCCGCCGCAGGCGGGGCCGTGACGGGCGTGACAGCGCCGCCCCGTCAACCCGCACTAGCGTCACCCGACATGACCCCCCTCGTCGCCGTCGCCGTCCTCATCGCCGCCGTCACGCACGCCACATGGAATGCCATCGCCCACGGCATCAAGGATCAGCTGATCGCCTTCACGCTGGTCGGCGGCGGCGGTGCCGTGGCCGGGTTGCTCATGGTGCCGTTCACGGCGCTGCCGGCTGCCGCGGCCTGGCCGTACCTGATCGCCTCGGCGGTGGTGCACGTGCTCTACCAGGCCCTGCTGATGCGGTCGTTCAGCCTGGGCGACTTCGGGCAGATGTATCCGATCGCCCGCGGTACGGCGCCGCTGGCCGTCACCGTGCTGGCGGCGCTGTTCGCGGGGGAGAGCACCGGCGGCACGCAGCTCGCCGGGGTCGCCGTGGCCTCCACTGGCCTGGTGGGCCTGGCCCTGTGGGGGATCCGCGGTGCGGGGACCCGGCCGCACTGGCCGGCGATCGGGGCGGCCGTCGCGACGGGCCTGTCCATCGCCGGGTACACCGTCGTCGACGGCCTGGGCGTACGGGCCTCCGGTACTCCGCTCGGCTACATCGCCTGGCTGATGATCCTTGAGGGCCTGGCGATCCCCGCCTGGGCGGTGGCGGCCCGGGGCGGCCGGCTGGGGGCGCAAATGCGGCCGTTCCTGGCCCGGGGGCTGCTCGGCGGGCTGTTGTCCGTCTGCGCCTACGGGCTGGTGCTGTGGGCCCAGACGCGGGCAGCGCTCGCGCCCATCGCGGCGTTGCGGGAGTCCTCGATCCTGGTGGGGGCCGCCATAGGGGCGGTGGTGATGAAGGAGCGTTTCGGTGCGCCGCGCATCGCCGCCGCGGGTCTGATGGTGCTCGGTATCGGTCTGATGCTGCACGCGGGCTGACGTGGCCGCGTGCGGGTGAGGATCGCCCACCGCAGGGGCGGATTCCGGTAAGCCTGGCGGGCATGCGCATCCGCTTCTGCTCCCGCTTCTGCCTCCCGGCGGCGCTGGTCGTCGCCGCCGCGACGACCGTTGCCGCCGCCGCGCCCGCCCCGCCCGCCGCCCCGGCCAACAAGCTCGTCATCGACCCCACCGGCACCCTCGCGCCGGACGGCACCATCACCCTCACCGGCACCTACCGCTGCACGGCGCAGCGTCCGGCAGGCGCCGTCGTCGTGGCCACCAATCTCGTGCAGCACGGTGCCACCAGCGGCATCGGCGGCTCCGCGGCCACCTGCGACGGCCGGCTGCACGCGTGGCGCAATTCCGCCCGCCTCTCGCGCATCCCCTACCGGCCGGGGGCCGCCGAGGCGGACGGCACGCTGCTGCAGTTCCGGCGGGACAAGATGGGCATCCCCCTGCCGCACTTCCTCGCCGTCGCCCCCCTCCGCCCCCTGACCCTGGTCGCCCGGCCCTAGCCGTACGGGCCGGGCCGCGGCGGTCCTGCGAGGATGGGAGGCGTGACTGGAACTCTCGTACTCGCAGGAACCCCCATCGGCGACGTCGCCGACGCGCCCCCGCGGCTGGCCGCCGAGCTCGGCGCCGCCGAGGTGATCGCCGCCGAGGACACCCGGCGGCTGCGCCGGCTGACCCAGGCGCTGGGGGTGCACACCACCGGCAAGGTGGTCTCCTACTTCGAGGGCAACGAGTCCGCCCGCACCCCCGAGCTGGTCGAGGCCCTGGTGGGCGGGGCGCGGGTGCTGCTGGTCACCGACGCCGGCATGCCGTCGGTCTCCGACCCCGGCTACCGTCTGGTGGCCGCGGCCGTCGAGCGCGGCGTGCCCGTCACGGCCGTGCCGGGCCCCTCCGCGGTGCTCACGGCGCTGGCGGTCTCCGGGCTGCCGGTGGACCGGTTCTGCTTCGAGGGCTTCCTGCCGCGCAAGGCCGGCGAGCGGCTCGGCCGGCTGCGGGAGGTGGCCGAGGAGCGGCGCACCCTGGTCTACTTCGAGGCCCCGCACCGCCTCGACGACACCCTCGCCGCGATGGCCGAGGTCTTCGGCACCGACCGGCGGGCCGCGGTGTGCCGGGAGCTGACCAAGACGTACGAGGAGGTCAAGCGCGGTCCGCTGGGCGAGCTCGCGGCGTGGGCGGCCGAGGGCGTCAAGGGCGAGATCACCATCGTGGTGGAGGGCGCCGCCGAGCGCGGGCCCGAGGAACTGGACGCCGCCGAGCTCGTCCGCCGGGTGCGGGTGCGCGAGGAGGCGGGGGAGCGCCGCAAGGAGGCGATTTCGGCCGTGGCGGCGGAAACAGGTCTACCCAAGCGTGTCGTGTTCGATGCCGTCGTGGCGGCAAAAAATGCTGCTTTCAACGGTTGACAATAAGGTAAAGCGCTAACCTGAAAAGCAAAGCCCAGGCATGGTGGCCTGCGGCTTCGGACATGGAGCCGCCAAGTTTGCCCCAATTCGCGGGCCGGGCTGCTGCGCCGGCGGCGGGATGGGCGTTCCCTGGATGTGGGGACGTTCCGGTCCCCGTGAGAGCGCGTCCGGAGCTTGTCCCACGGACAACGACGGACAAGAGGAGCTGCCATGAGCGAGATCGCAGGAGCTTCGAGCGGTGCCCGGCCCGCGACCCCCGTCCGTACGATTCCCGAACAGAACACCGGCGCTTTTGAGCCGGCCCACGAGTCCTACTCGTTCGCCTGCATGCGGTGCGGGCACGCGTGGGAGCAGTCGTACGAAATACGGCACCACGTCGACGCGAAGGGCGAGCCGTTCGTCGTCTACTACGCCGACGGCGAGCGCGTCCCCTCGCCGCTGACCCGGCCCACGTGCCTGAACTGCGGCGCCCACGTCGTGCGCATCATGCGCTCGGGCCAGGTCTCGGTCGTCGCCGAGGCCCTGCACCTCTCCAGCCGCACCGCCGTGCCCGTCGACGAGCAGTCGCCCGCCGGCCCCATCCACGACGGCGGCGACCGGTCGGCGCGGCGCGAGCGCGGCGGGCACCACTGGCACCTGTCGGACCTGCTGCACCCGTTCCACCGCAAGTAACCGCGATGCGAGCGGCGCCGCGAGGTCCATAGAATCGCGGCCATGGCGGCAACAGCATCGAACAGCAGTCCGGCGGATGGCGGGCGGAAGAAGAACGACGACAAGAACGTCCCCCCGCCGCTGCCGGCACCGCTGTCCGTGCCCGTCGCCGACTCGCACACCCACCTGGACATGGCCCACGACAGCGTCGAGGACGCCCTGGCCAAGGCCGCCTCCGTCGGAGTCACCACGGTGATCCAGGTGGGCTGTGACGTCGCCGGATCCCGCTGGGCGGCCGAGACCGCCGCCGCCCACGAGGCCGTGTGGGCCGCCGTCGCCCTCCACCCCAACGAGGCGCCCCGCATCGTTCACGGCGATCCCGACGGCTGGTCGCGCCAGGGCGCCCGGCAGCCCGGCGGCGACGCCGCCCTGGAAGACGCCCTCGCCGAGATCGACCGCCTCGCCGCCCTGCCGCACGTGCGCGGCGTCGGCGAGACCGGCCTCGACTTCTTCCGCACCGGACCCGAGGGCAAGGCCGCCCAGGAACACTCCTTCCGGCGCCACATCGACATCGCCAAACGGCACGGCAAGGCCCTGGTCATCCACGACCGCGAGGCCCACGACGACGTCCTGCGCGTCCTGCGGGAGGAGGGCGCGCCCGAGCGGGTGGTCTTCCACTGCTACTCCGGGGACGCCGAGATGGCGAAGACCTGCGCCGAGGCCGGCTACTACATGTCCTTCGCCGGCAACGTCACCTTCAAGAACGCCCAGCCCCTGCGCGACGCGCTTGCCGTCGCCCCCCTCGACCTCGTCCTCGTCGAGACCGACGCGCCCTTCCTGACCCCCGCCCCGTATCGCGGACGGCCCAACGCGCCCTACCTCATTCCGGTCACCTTGCGCGCGATGGCCGCGGTGCGCGGCATCCACGAGGACGCGCTGGCCACGGCGGTCGCGGCGAATACCGCACGGGCATTCGGGTACTGACCCCGGAATTCGCGACACCGTGTGACGGTATGACTTTGGTCCGTGATGGCGGCTCCGCTACAGTCCGGGCCTAGCCGGACCCAGTGGAGTGTCGTGAGCCAAGCACCGGGCAGCCCCCGCTACGGGGAGTACACCCCGTACGCGGAGCCGTACGAACCCTTCGGCCAGCCGAACCTGCCGCGCCAGGACACGGCGGATGACGCGGCATCGACATCGGTGTTCCCCGTGACGCCCCGGCCCGCGCCGGACGAGACCCCGCCCCCGGGCGGCCGGGCGGCGGCACGGCGCGCCGCCGCGGCGGCCGGCAAGGACCGGCGCAGGCGCGCGGAGCCGCCCCCGGCGGACGGGGAGCCGCCCGCCCCGGG